>CAJOPA010000049.1 GCA_905236235.1 uncultured Eubacterium sp.
ACGGTAAGGGAAACAGCATGGGAAAACGAAATCCTTGTCGATATAAACGAATAAAATGGATGGTGCTTCCGGTCGTGTTATTTTGCATGACCTTTTTGGGGTGCACCCCGACTGCCTCGCAGAGCTCGGCGGATGCGACGGCTGCGTATGAAGATTTGTCCGCAGCGTCCGGTTCGGCGCAGTATGCGATCTCCGGATACGGAGAAGTCTCGGAATCGGAGCAAGGCACAAATAACGGTGCGATCGTGGATGAGACCGTGACCATTCCCGAATTGCCGGAGCTTACCGATGCGGCAGAGGAGATCATCTCTCTGCAGGAGGCAGCGGCGTTTGGCGCGCACGGGCAGACGGATACGGCCGGTCATGCCGCAGATGGCAGTGCGGACGGGACCGCGGGAAGCTCCTCCGTAGAGACCGTGGAGATTACGGCGGATTCCTCTGCAGTGGAGGAGATCAACGAAGGACCGGGACCGCCTTCTTCCGGAGAAGGATCGGCGACGGACGGCAACACATCGACAGAGGGCAGTACGTCCACTGCCGGAGGCCTGACGACAGAGATCGCGACGGATGGCTATTATGACAGGGATTTTGCCGAGCAGGTTTTTGCCCTGGTAAATGAACAGCGTGCAGCCTACGGGTTAAGCCCGCTGACCTTCAATGAAAATATTTATTGGATTGCGCAGCAGCGTGCGGCGGAGATCGTATTGCTTCCGAATCATCTTCGGCCGGACGGCGTGACCTATGTGAATCAGATCTTTATCGATGCGGGGATCGCCTATGCAAGGATCGGAGAAAATATAGCGGGCGGGCAGACGTCACCCGGAGAGGTCATGGACGACTGGATGAACTCCGAGGGACACCGGGCCAATATTTTAAGCGCAGATTTTACGGATATTGCGATCGCCTGCTATTATGACCCCAACAGCGAGTATAAGTACAACTGGGCACAGATCTTTTATACGGCGCCTCGCTACTGATTTGTTGCGCATCAAAAAGCTCCCGCGTGTGTTCGGGAGTTGACAACCTATTTAAAATCAGGAATTCTCCGGCAGGCCGGAGGGTCCTTTCATAGATGCAGGAGGCTTATTTATGGCTCAAACATTGGCAGTGATCATTTTTGTCATCATGTTTCTCGGCGTGGTAACCGAGATCCTGGAACGACAGAATGTGACTTTGATATGCGCGGGACTGACGATCGTGTTGGTCTTTGGCGTGGGAATGCGCAGTCTGGAAGCGGTTCTGGAAGCGCTCAATATTCGCAGTATTTTTACCACGGAGTTTTGGATCACCGCGGGGGAGGAGAGTACCTCCACGGGGATCAATTGGGCTACCATCTTTTTTATCGGCGGGATGATGGTCATGGTGGAAGGCATGGGAGAATCCGGATTTTTCCGGTG
Source organism: uncultured Eubacterium sp. (assembly GCA_905236235.1). Lineage (GTDB taxonomy): Bacteria > Bacillota > Clostridia > Lachnospirales > Lachnospiraceae > RUG14243. The sequence goes on from CAJOPA010000049.1 coordinate 1,398, forward strand.
GCTGTGTCTTAGGATCGCCAAACTTGTCAATTACAGGATCCCCATGATCTTTATCATGTTTATGATCATGTCGGCGGTGCTTTCCATGTTTATTGACTCTATAACCGTGATCCTGTTTTTGGCGGCGGTAACGGTGGAGCTTGCGCAGTGGCTTCGGTTTTCCCCGGTACCGGTGATTCTGGCGGAGATCTTCTGCGCCAACTTGGGCGGCAGTGCTACCATGTGCGGAGATCCGCCGAATATCATTATCGGAACGAGTTTCGGTTATTCGTTCTTTGATTTTTTGATCAATACGGGCGTGATCGCAGGGTGCTGTCTGATCTTTTGCCTGATCTATTTCTATATCATTTTCAGAAAGCAGCTCGTGCCCGTGGAAGAAGTGGACACTTCTGCTTTCCCCGAGCCGAGGGAGGCCATCGTCAGCAAGGCTTCCTTTGTAAAAAGTTGCGTGATCTTTGCCTGCGCGGTGGTGCTTTTGGTCAGTCATTCCGAGACAGGCCTGACGGTGGCGACGATCGGGATCGGGATCGCGATCGTAACGCTTCTTGCAGCCGGCAAGAAGGCAGTGGGATTGCTGAAAAAGGTGGATTACAAGACGCTTTTGTTTTTCGTCGGATTGTTTGTCGTGGTCAGCGGATTGGAGCAGACCGGCATTCTTGATATCATCGCCAATTTCATCGGTGTGATCAGCCAGGGTAACGTCTACGTGATGGTGGCCATCATCATCTGGGTATCCGCGATCGCCAGCGCTTTTGTGGATAATATCCCCTTTGCGGCGACCATGATCCCCGTGATCAAGACACTTGCGGCGACGCAGGGTGTGGATCTCGAGACGCTTACCTGGACACTTTCCATGGGAACGGATATCGGTGGCAGCGCAACGCCCATCGGTGCTTCGGCCAATGTTGTGGGAACCTCCGTGGCGGCAAAGAACGGTTATCCCATCAGTTGGGGCAAGTATTGCAAGAGTATGGCCCCGGCAATGGTGATCGTGATCGTGATCTCCATGGTTGTGATTTTCATAAGATATATCTAAAAAATGGAAAGGAGCGGACGTATGGAAAAACAGATAATCATCACGATCGGACGTGAATTTGGAAGTGGGGGACATGCTCTGGGCAAGATGATTGCCGAAAAGTACGGTCTGAAGATCTATGACAAGGAGCTCCTCTATGAAGTTTTGGGCGAGAAAAAAGTCATCCATGTGGAAGACGTGGCGCAGTTTGATGAGGTGCCGCGCAATATCTGGCTTTCCAAAAGGGTACGGGGTTATTCTTCTTCCCCGGAGGAAAACATCGCCCGTATGCAGTTTGACTATCTCGAAGAGAAGGCAAAGCAGGGCAAGAGTTTCCTTGTGATCGGGCGTTGCGCGGAGGAGCTTTTCCGTGCCCATCCGCATGCGGTTTGCTTTTTTGTCCTCGGAGACCCCGATAAGCGCCGGGAGTATTTAAAGGAATACTTTAACGTGCCCGAAAAAGACATTGACGCCTTCATGGAATACCATGAAAAAAGGAGAAAAGCGTACCATAATTATTACTGTTCCTTTAAGTGGGGAGACAGCAGAGCGTACGACATGTGTATCAATGCGTCGAGGCTTGGATTTGACAAGACATTTGAGGTGATGGTGGACTATATCGAAGCGCGGATCGCGGCGATGTAAAAATTCCTTAAAAAATTTAAAATTTTTTTCAAAAAGGTATAAACTTCCTGCCGACAAGACCGATAAAAAATATAGAAATACGTAGGACGTATTTTGTGAATGGATTCAAAAATCTTAAGAAAGGAGATCTGAACATGCGAATCGAAGCGTATAATCAGGTAGCGCAGCTCTACAATGCTAACAACAGAAAAGCAAACATCAAGTCGACAGCTGCAACCTCCGCGAGAGATGAAGTGAGTATCTCCCAGGCAGGTAAAGACTATCAAATCGCAAAGAAAGCCGTTTCAGAAGCAGCCGACATCAGGGAAGATAAGGTGGCTGAGATGAAGAGTAGAATCGAGTCCGGTAATTATCAGGTAGATGCAGGCGACTTCGCAGCGAAGCTTTTGGCGAAGTACAGTGCACTCAGCTAAGAGAGGGTAAAACGTGGCCAGTTTAATGGAGGAACTCATCGATCTCTTTGAGCAGGAGATCGATCTGTATGGGAAACTGGTGGAAGTCTCGACAAAGAAGACGGCCATCATCGTACGGGGCGACGTGAAAGCCCTCGAACAGTGCACGGAAGAAGAGCAGGAGATTGCCACGGATGTGAAAAATCTCGATAACCGGCGTGTGGCCAAAACCTTGGAGATGGCCAAGGTGATCAACAAGAAGCCGGAGGAAATGACGCTCTTAAACCTCATAGGATATTTGAAAGGAAGGCCGGAAGATCAGGAGCGATTGGAGGACATCCGGGTCCGATTGCGGGCAGTTTTGGACGACATGAAGGTCGTCAACGACCGAAACGCCATGTTGCTAAAGCAGGCCATGGATCTGGTGGAATTCGATCTGATGCTGTATAAGAGTATGCGGCAGGCTCCGGAAACGGCGAATTATGATAAACGCGCGTATAGTACAGGGACGTTATTAGGCAGCGGTGGATTTGACGCGAAGCAATGAAACTCACTGACAAGGATAACAGAAGCGACTAACGCGCTTTTGTTTTTTACAGAAGGTACGAAGGAGAAGATGTATGGCAAGCAGCGGAATGGGAACCCTTTGGGTTGGGTCTACGGGCCTTCGGGCAGCCTCCAACGCCATTAATACTACAGCCAATAATCTTGCAAATGTGAACACGACAGGCTATGTCAGACAGCAGGTATTGCAGTCCGATATGGTCTATACGACGTTATCCACCACACCGGCCATCAGCGATGAGCTCGTGGGCGTGGGCGTGGATATTGCGGAAGTCGTACACACCAGGGATGAATTCCTTGACAAATACCTTCGCAGCGAAAACGGACGGCAGTATTTTTATCAGGCGCTGGCAGATACCGTGAGTGAGATTGAGACCATCTTCCAGGAGATGGAAGGCGAAGAATTCCAGTATGCGTTAAACGATTTTCAGCAGGCATGTGAAGAGATCGCCAAGGATCCTTCGGACTCCGTCAATCAGAACCTGATCATTCAGAAAGCGACATTATTCCTTTCCCGTGCCCAGGCGGTGCGTGAAAGTTTGACAACCTATCAGGAAAATATGAACAAGCAGGTGCAGGATATCATCTACACCATCAACGATATCGGGCACCAGATCACGGAACTCAACAAAGCCATCGCCAAGGTAGAGGCGGGCAATGTGGAGACCGCGTATGACATGCGTGATGAGAGAGACAATCTTCTTGATGAGCTTTCCCAGTATGTCAAGATCACCTACAGCGAAGTCAATGACCATACGCTCACCATTCAGATCGAAGGCACGGAGTTTGTGGACGGCAAGAAGTGCTATGAGCTCGATGCCTATGCGGATCCGGTGACGGGATATATCAATCCGACATGGTCTCACCTGACGGATTATAATAAGGGAGATATCAAATATCTCTACGACCTGACCAAGAGCTGCGACACCAATCGCAATACGGATATCGGCTCCTTAAAGAGTCTTTTGATCGCCAGAGGCGATAAGCAGGCCAACTACCTCGACAGCTTCAGTGATACGCTTTCCGCACTCGGGATCGATACGGGCAGCGACCTGACCAACGAGTCTCTCATGGTCAACGTGGAATCCAGACTGGATACGCTGGTGCATTCCATCGTGACGAATATCAACGAGATCTTCAGCCCCACCAGGGAGCTGACGAACGCCGAAGCGGATATGGTCTATGAAAACGGGATTTACATCTTCCGTGCCAGAGCGACCAACGGCGCCATGGTAACGTTCCGTTCGACGGAGCCCATCCGTGTATGGGACGAAGAAAACGGTTCGCTCGGTGCGGATAAGACGGGCCCCGGCGAGGAGCTCTTCACCAGACTTTTTGAGGATCGTTATACGCAGGTCAACTATCGGGGCAAGACCTACTATGTATTAAATCCGGAGGATTACTCCGATACAGCCACCACCTATACCATGACCAATGTGGAAGTCAATCCCAAGCTTGCGCAGGATTGCACGAAGCTGCCGTATCAGTTTGCAAATGGTGATGTGGATATGACCATGGGTCTGGCGCTCTCCTCCGTATGGACGACGGGGATGGATGAGCTCGGCGGCAAAACTTTTGTGGAATACTACAATTATCTGATCAATGACGTAGCGGATCTGGGAAGCGTTTACCAGGGCAAGGCGGACACGCTGACCACCACGGTGGAGTCCCTGGAAAACAAGCGTCAGGAAGTGATCGGCGTATCCTCCGACGAGGAGCTGTCCAATCTGATCCGTTATCAAAGCGCATACAACGCATCGAGCCGTTTTATCACGGTGATGAGTGAGATGATCGAAACTCTGGTAACCCAGTTGTAATACGAAACCTTCCGGGAAGGAGGAAACGCGATGCCTTCAACATTTTTCGGTTTATACATCGGCGAGTCCGGTTTATCTACGTATCAAACAGCCATCAACACCACGGCAAATAACGTGGCCAATACCCAGACAAAGGGGTATTCCAGACAGCAGGTGGCGATCGAAGCAGCGCGCAGTCTGCGTGTCAATCTGCGCTACGGCTCCGTGGGAAGCGGCGTAACGGCTTCCTCTATCGAGCAGGTGCGCAACATGTACTATGATTTAAAGTACTGGAACGCCAATGCCAAACTCGGCGAATGCACCACGAAGCAGGACTATCTTGCACAGATTGAAAATTATTTTACCGATTCCGACAGCGTGGACGGTTTTACCACCATCTTCAGCAAGATGTACGCCAACCTGGAAACCTTAAATTCCCAAGCATCGCAGTACAGCGCACGGCAGACGTTTATCAGCAGCGCCCAGAGCCTCGGCGTGTATTTTAACGCCATGAGCGAGGACTTAACGACCCTGCAGGAAGAGTTAAATCAGGTGATCTACACCGATGTGGATAAGATCAATTCCATCGCGATCAAGGTCAGCTCCATCAATAAACAGATCAATATCATCGAGCAGCAGGGGACCGAAGCCAGTGAGCTTCGCGACGAGAGAGCGCTTTTGGTAGACGAGCTTTCCGCCCTTGTGCCGGTGGAAGTCTCGGAGGATGTGGTCTCTGAGGAAAGCGGCGCGACGCGCTATCGTTTGGACATCTGCGGACACGCGTTGGTAGACACCTACGAATACCATCAGCTCGCGTGCATTCCCCGCGAGGAGAAGGTCAACCAGAGCGATGCCGAAGGCCTGTATGATATCTATTGGCTTGAGAGAAACGGAGATAATTCCGGCGTTCGCTTTGAGCCCAACACGCCGATGATGACCGGCGAACTTAAAGGACTTTTCGCCGTACGCGACGGCAACAACGGAGAAAACTTCCAGGGAACGGTAGACGGTTTCTTAAGCGGTGTTAAATCCGACGGCAAGGAGTATCAGATCGTTCGTATCAAATCCCCCAACATTCGGGACATCTCCATGATGAGTATGAATGATGAGGGTACGATCCTTTTGGGTAGCACCCGGGTGGGATATGACGATTTTGAATGCTACTATGACGAAACGACCGGTGAGTATACCTACTATTTCTACCTGACGGATGACGTCAGCACCGGAGACATGGATAAGCTTTACGGCAAGAGCGCTTCCGTGGGGCAGAGCATCGAATACATGGGCATCCCCTACTATCAGGCGCAGTTAAACGGATTTTTGAGAACCTTTGCCTCCGCCTTTAACGACCTGGAGCTTTCGGGTCTTGATCATTACGGAGACGAGGGACAGATCTTGTTTACCGGTAAGGCCATCGACGGCGGCCAGTACGCGTTTACGGACAGGGAAGCCTTGGATGATACGACCGGGCTGATCCGGATCATGTCCAGTGAAAAGGATACGTATTATAAATTGACGGCATCGAATGTGGAGATCAGCGATGCGCTTGTAAAGAACCCGTATCTCTTGGCCTGCCGTACCAACTCCGGCGACGGCTCCAATGCATCGGATATTGAAAATTCGGATCTGGTGGACAGCCTCTATGCACTTTGCACAGAGGAGAAGATATTCCGCAATATTTCCGCGGATTCCTTCCTGCAGTGTATCATTTCCGATATCTCCGTAGATGTGCAGGAGGCCAATATCTTTACCACGAATTACACCAACGTGGTGGATGCCATCATCGCGCAGCGGACAAGCGTATCCGGCGTGGATGAGGACGAGGAGGCCTTGGACCTGATCAAATATCAAAATGCATATAATCTTTCTTCCAAGGTGATCCAGGTGCTTTCGGAGGTTTACGATCGATTGATCCTTTCCACGGGAGTATAGGAAATACCGGAGGAAAGGCTGTTTGTCAAAGTCGGAGTTTTTTGCTCCGGCTTTGCGGTTTTTGGTTAAGGAAGAGAGTAAAAAGACCGATATATAGTATGTACATATGAAATATGCGATGCACAGGCAAGGAAGCCGGGATGTGCAGGAAAAGGATTTCCGCCCATTTCGGGAGGAAAAACTATGCGAATTACCAACAATATGATCATGAAGAACAGCATCTCCAATATTGGATCGACCAAGGAGCAGACTTCGAAGCTGAACAATCAGATGACCAGCCAGAAGAAGATCACCAAAGCCTCCGAGGATCCGGTGATCGCTATCCGTTCTTTGCGCTTAAGGAATTCCCAGGCGCAGATCAATCAATACTATAAAAATAATATTCCCGATGCCAGAAGCTGGCTCACCAATACGGAAACGTCCCTGACGAATATTAAAAAGATCGTCAACGACGTTTATGCACAGTGCGTGGAAGGTGCCAACGATACGCTTGACATCTCCAACCGCAAGATCATTTTGAATGCGCTCTCGGCACTTCGTGCGGATGTTTACAGCGAAGGTGATTCCGAGTACAGCGGACGCACGCTTTTTACGGGATTTAAGACAGGGTCTACGCTGACCTTTACGGAGGAAGAGACAGCTACGAGCTATTCCATCACGCAGACCTTAAGCTTTGATGATATGGAAAGTTACCGTTATTATCCCAACCAGATCGACATTCCCTCTGACCTGACCGGCCTGAATGGAAGCACTTCCATCGATCAGGTCACGGAAGTTGATCAATACCGGATCCGTCTGGCCTATGACGATATCTTTACGGATGATCCGGCACCGACTTCCCTCGACATTAAGATGAGCGACGGCTCTGCGGTCACGGCACACGTGATGAGCTATGCGGATTGGGAAGATCTCGATTTTGCCATCGGGGATAATGACGCTTATGTGATCAAGGAGACAGGAGAGTTGATCCTGGGTTCCGATCTTGCGGAAAATATACGCGCCTACAAAAAGGACCTGACCCTTACCTATGATAAGACAGGTTTCGGAAAGGGCGAGGTCAGACCGGAGTTTTACTACGACTGCGTGGACAAGACCGATCCGATCAATCCGGTGACCTACAAGTACGAAGATCAGCAGATCAAGTACACCATTGCCACCAATACGACGTTAACCGTCAATGTGCAGGCGGCGGATGTATACAGCTCCGCGATCGGCCGGGACATCGATGAGATGGTTTCCGCTTGTGACGCAGCGATCAAGGCACAGGAAAAGGTGGATGAGATCGAGGGAATGATCTCCTCTCCGACTTATACCAACGATCCCGATGCGCAGGCGTATCTGTCCAATCTTCTCGAGGCTGCCCAGCGGGAAAGAGATTATTTAAATGACAATATGCAAAAGCTGTTTTCCCAGGGGATCGAGAATTTCCAGTCCTATCTGTCGGATACAAGCAACGCGATCTCCGACGTGGGCAACAAGCTGACACAGCTTGAACTGGTAGAGAGCAGAATGTCCGCAACTTCTTCCGACATCAAGGCTTTGATCTCGGATAATGAAGATATGGACCTTTCAGAGATTGTAATTGAATACACGGCGGCTTATAATGCATATGAGTCCGCATTACTTGCGGCAAGTAAGGCAAGCAGTAACACGTTGTTGGATTATCTGTAAAAGGAGAAGGGTAATGAAAGCAAACACACGTATTTTTGGGGAAATCGATATTGCAGAGGATAAGCTTTTATCTTTTCCCGAGGGAATTGTGGGGTTCCCGGACATGAAGGTGTTCGCGCTGATCTATGATGAAGAGAAGCAGGACAGCCGCAACATTATTTGGCTGCAGTCATTGGACGAGCCGACTTTTGCTATGCCAATCTGTAATCCGTTGATCTTAAAGCCGGATTACAATCCGATGATCGACGATGAATGGATCCGCCCGATCGGGGAGATCACGGAGGACAATCTGATGTGCTTTACCACGATGACGATCCCGAAGGACATCACCAAGATCAGCATCAATTTAAAGGCACCGATCCTGATCAATGCGGATACCCGCAAAGGACGCCAGGTGATTGTTGAAGATGATTACGAAGTGAAATTTTTCGTATACGACCTTCTTAAGAAAAAGGGGGGCAAATAAATGTTAGCTTTAACGAGAAAAAAAGGCGAAGCCATTGTTGTAAACAATAACATCGAGATCACGATCCTGGACATCAAGGGAGACCAGATCAAGATCGGAATCTCCGCACCGAAAGAAGTGCCGATCTATCGTAAGGAAGTCTACATTCAGATTCAGGAATCCAACGAAGAGGCCGGTAATGTGGCCGGTATCGAAGCGGTACAGGATCTGTTCGGTTAGCTTTCACTCGGTCGGGGATTTTTCCCGACCGTAGTTTGCATCAGAAAAAGTTTTGAAGCAGGGGTTAATTTCCGCGTCGCGTCTGACGATATACCATGTAACAGGAGTGGAATGCCCCGGCATTCAAAGGACACATGGAGGTGTTAGGATGAGTACAATTCAGAGCATATCGCAAACCAGCAGTGTCGGTGCAAGCAAGGCCGCACAGCAGAATACATCACAGGAAGCTGCATTCAGTGTGCAGTCTTCATCTTCCGGAAACGGAACTTCCGATTCCACCGAGAAGCTTCATGTCGAAGAAATTGCGCGTCCGAGCGAAAAAAATTCCATGCAGGCAGATACTCCTGAGCAACAGGAGGCAAACACCAGAGACGCCTTAAAGCGTGCGGTTGAGGAGATCAACAAAAACGCAGCCAATTCCGAGGCGCAGTTTGCCGTACACGAGAAGACGAATCGCATCATGGTAAAGATCGTGGACAAACGGACGAAAGAAGTCATTAAGGAATTCCCGCCGGAGAAAACGCTGGATATGATCGCAAAGGCGTGGGAGCTCGCAGGTCTTACCATCGACGAGCGCAGATAGGAGGAAGCTTATGGCTGTCAGAATATCAGGTTTGGTTTCGGGACTGGATACGGATGCCATCGTACAGGAGTTGGTATCTGCATATCAGACGAAGGTAGACGCATTAGAAGATGATAAAACGTTACTCGAATGGAAGACGGAGAAGTGGGACACCATCAACACCGACGTAAACAGTCTGTTTAAGGGTGAACTTGCCACGATGCGTCTTACGGGAAGCTATGCAAAGCAGAGCGTGGAAGTATCCGATACCACGAAGGCATCGGTGACGGCTTCGGGAACTGCTGCGCTTGGCGTGCAGACGTTGAATGTCATCAAGATGGCAAAGGCAGGCTACCTGACGGGCGGACAGATCTCCGCAACGTCTTCTTCCGCAACCCTCGCTTCTCTCGGATATAGCTCCGGAGAGACCACCGTACAGTTTACGGTAGGTGGAGAGACCCATGATATCACGGTTGACGGCAGCACGACAATCGCTTCTTTCTTAAAGAGTATCAATCAGATCGGCGGCGTGACGGCAAACTACGATGCAAATAACAAGAGAATCTACATCACCTCCAACCAGGCAGGTGTGGAGAATGATTTCAGTCTGACTTCCGATTCGGCAGCGGGTAATGACGCACTCTACAAAATGGGCCTGTGTGTAAAGTCTCAGACGATCTCGGACTATTATGATTCCTGGATCACGGAAGGCACCGGCGGCGTAGCGGACTGGGAGACAGCGGATGATATGGCAGCAAGCATTTCCGCACTTTTGGCGGATACGGATGCTTCCTGGGCAGTATTTGACGGCGAAGGCAATCTTGATGAGACGGCGACCAAGGCCAACTTAAGCGCCATCGCAGACAAGATCACTTACCTTTACAATGCGATCGAGAGCTACAATTCCATCATCAGCGATCACAATGACGCCAAGACGGAAGCCTCCGCACAAAAGGGCGTGGCCGAAGCATATCATTCCATCAATGAAGCCAATGAAGCCATTGCTTCCTTCAAGAGCACCACGGGTATCAGCGATGAAGACTATGAGACCTTAAAGGGATTCATCGAAGCGGGCAGTCTTTCCGAAGAAGATCAGGCATCCTATGATGCGCTGATGACCGATCTTTTAAACTACATGAACGAAAACCGGGCGGAGGATACCGACGAGTATACCACCACCGATCTGGAAGAGATGGTCACCTCTCTTTCGGACAATTTTAAGACCATCACCGCGGCGCAGAATACCATCTCCTCTTATGAAGAGACCTACAACGGAGAGGATGATCTTGCCGCATCCGAGATCGAAGCCATCGTAAACGGCACCGGCGAAGTGACCTATGAAGCATTCCTCGAGGCACGTACGGCAGAGATCACGGCGGCAGAAGATGGGATCGAAGCTGCCGAGACCAATATCGCCAATGCCAACAAGGCACTGGAAAACTACAAGACACTGATCGATGGTGTCGCAGGCAGTGAGGAATACGCTTTTGCAGCCGGCATGACTGACGAGCAGAAGGCATCCGCAGTGGAAGCGCTGTATGAAAAGACCGCAAATATCGCAGATCTTGCCACCAACACCACCTATAATACGGACGGTTACCGGGTGGATGCCAGCGATGCACAGATCAAATTAAACGGTGTATATTACACCTCTTCTAACAATTCCTTCTCCATCAATGGTCTGACCATTGTAACGAAGGCGGAGACGGGAGACGGGGATGCCAATGCACTCTCCGTGACCACGACGACGGATTCCGACGGTATTTACGATATGATCAAAGGGTTCTTCTCCAAGTACAACACCCTGATCAACGGCTTAAATACCGACTACAACGCAGAGAGTGCCCGTGGATACGATCCTCTTTCCGACGATGAGAAGGAAGCCATGAGCGAAGAGGAAGTGGAGAAGTGGGAGAACAAGATCAAGAGCGCATTGTTAAAGAATGACTCTTCTCTTTCCAGCCTGATCTCTCTTTTCAACAACGCTCTGTCCAAGAGTTATTACATCCTTGACGGTAAGGCTGCTACCTACAGCACTTCCGAAAAGGCTTACATGTATAACGGTGAAGTGATCACCGACCCCAACGGCAAGCGTGTGACATCCGAAGCGGGCCTTAAGAGCTGGGCAGCAAGAACGGGAGCAACCAGCTACAGCTTATCCAGCTTCGGTGTAAAGACCCTCGGGTACTTAAACGCAGCCGACAACGAAGAATATGCTTACCACATCGACGGAGATGAGGACGACGGCGAGACCAGCGGCAACACGGACAAGCTCCGCACCGCCATCACCACGGATCCGGATACGGTATCGGCGTTCTTCTCGGCATTAAGCTCCGGACTTTACAGTTCCTTAAATACCAGGATGACTTCCTCGGATCTGAACAGTAAATATAAAGTTTACAACGACAAGGAGATCACCAAGGAGAAGACCGAGATCAACAGTCGGATCTCCGATTGGGAAGATCGTCTCGAGGAACTGGAAGATTATTGGTACAGCAAATTCTCAGCGATGGAGTCGGCGCTGGCAGAGTTGCAGTCGCAGCAGTCGGCATTGTCCGGATTACTGGGATCGTCATCATAAAAAGGAGGGCAAAGGTATGACACAGAGAGAGCAATATAATTCTTACATGAAGAGCCGTATCATGACGGCATCCCCGGCGGAATTGATCCTTCTTCTTTATGACGGAGCCATCAAATTTTGCAACATCGCCATTATGGGTATCGAAGAAGACGATATCGAAAAGGCGCATAACAACATCCGCAAGGTAGAGCGCATCGTGGATGAGCTCACCAACAGCCTGGATGAAAAATATGAGGTTGCAAAAGATTTTGCGAATGTTTATCATTACATGAAGCAGAGGCTGATCCAGGCCAATGTATCCAAGGACAAGGAGATCCTCGAGGAAGTATTGAAGCATCTTCGCACCATGCGTGATACATGGAAGGAAGTCATGAGATTAAACGTGACCCAGCCGGAGCCCATGAAAATGGCGCAGTAATCTGACGGATCGTACACGGATAAGCAGGAGGAGAATCGGATGAGTGCTTCCGGAGAAAACGGAAAGTATGTAGATATATTGGTGCAAACATTGCAAAAGAAGCAGGCTATCCTCACCGCCATCCTCCAAAAGAACAAGACGCAGTCCATGCTTCTTGCCGGCCCCGATTACGACGAGGAAGCCATCGGGCAAAACTTCCGGGAAAAGGGCGAATTGGTCGACCGGTTACTGGAACTCGATGACGGATTTGAGACTTTATACAAAAGGGTCCAAAGCGAACTGGAGGCAACCCCCGAGACCTATCGGGCGCAGATCGTGACCATGCAGGAGCTGATCACAAAGATCACCGGGGACGGCACCAGGATCGAGGCACAGGAGGCACGCAATAAAACCCTGGCGGATCAGTATTTTGCCAAGCAGGGAGAAAATGTGGTCCACGCGAGAAATCGCAATCGAGTGACAAGTGCCTATAAGATGGCGATGAACGCCGGTATTTCCCAACCGGCACAGTTTCTGGACCGCAAGAAATAGCGAAAAGTGAGGCGAAAACCTCGTTTTCAAGGGATAGTTGCAAGAAAGTCACAAAAACTTTCTTTTAACTATAAAGTATCGATCACGCGTGACCGATATAGTACATGAAGGGTAATTCCACCTTTATGAACCAACTTGATTGCAAAGGTGCGCGCGACCGGCGCAGTCGGGTTTGTACAACCAGAAGCGCGGCAAGGATGCCGTAGAACAAATTTCAAGGAGGAAAATATTATGGTAGTACAGCACAACATCCAGGCGATGAACGCCAACAGAATGCTCAACGTAACAACGTCTGCACAGTCTAAGTCAACTGAA
>CAJOPA010000050.1 GCA_905236235.1 uncultured Eubacterium sp.
ACACTGTAAACATCTGCTTGCTTCACAAAGTGCCTGTTCCTCGTTAAGTCCCAAGTCAACCATGGTAAAGCTGCGTGCTCTCTTCTCGATGGTCTCCACTGCAGGCTCCTGTCTCGGGATGGAAGCAAAGCCTTCGATCTTGCCGATGCAAGGATCCACAGGATCACGATCCCAGAGGGTCTCATTGATATTGCCGTCACCGCCAAGATACAGATCGCATTCGATCGCTGCTTCTCTTGCGCCGGCAATGGCCTCGATCACGGACTTCGTACCTGTGATCACGTCGCCGGCAAGGAATACACCCTTTTGATCGGAAGCTCTGTGCGTACCTTCATCCACGGTGGGGAATCCGAATTTATTTAACTGCAAACCGAATTCTGCGGGGATATCCACCTTCTGGCCCAAAGCGTAGATGATGAAATCGCCTTCTTCCACCTTCTCCGTACCCGGGATGATATTAACCTCAAGACCGTTGGGGCCGAATTTGAAGTCGGAAATCTCTGCATAACGCAATCCGGTTAATTTGTTGGCATCGCCTACGATCTCCAGGTTCGTCGTGGAAGTATGAACGGAAACGCCCTCTTCCATAGCCTGGGTTACCTCTTCCTCATCGGCAAGCATCTTGTCTCTTGCCTCCAAGCAGAACTGAGAAACCTTTGCGCCCATCTTGGCTGCGGTTCTTGCTACATCGAAAGCAACGTTACCGCCACCGAGTACGATGACCTTCGTTCCTTCCTTCACATTCTCGTCGCCTGCACCGCTCCATACATTGTACAGGAAGTTTACTGCGGGCTCACTGTGTCCGATCTCATGACCCTTTACGGGGATGGGCTTGCCCGCGGAAGTACCCATAGTCACAACGATGGCATCAAATCCCTGATTGCGGATCTCGTCAAGGCTCTCTACCTTGTGATCGGTCACAAGATTTACACCGTGATCCACGATCGCCTGAATCTCCTTCTGTACGACCTCATCCTTGGGAAGACGATATCCCGGAATACCGTACTGCATATAGCCGCCGGCCTTGGGACGCTTCTCGTATACGGTCACCTCGTGACCTTTCTTGCGGAGATACAATGCTGCGGTCATACCTGCCGCGCCACCGCCGATCACAGCCACCTTCTTGCCGGTGGATGCGCCGACCTTGGAATTCTCCTTCCAGATCTCCTTATCGTCATGCTCTACGGCATATCTCTTCAGATTGCGGATCGAAACCGGATCGTTCAAGCCGTTGCGCTTGCATACGCCCTCGCACTTATGCATACAAACCATACCAAGTGCATGCGGGAACGGAACCTTCTCGCGGATAACGGCAACTGCCTCCGCGTTCTTGCCCTCTTTGACGAGGCGAACGTATTCCGGAATATCCACATGCGCGGGGCACTGTGCCGAGCAGGGCTTTAATGCATCAAATCTGGGGATATCCGTACGGAAAATGCCCTCGGTATCCGTCAGAGAACCGGTAGGACAAACCTCGATGCAGGCGCCGCAGAAACGGCAATCTGCCTCTACATACGGGATATCATTCTCGGTACCGATGTAAGACTCGTAACCCTCTTTGTTCTGACGCATGATGCCGACGCCGCGGATATCATGACAGACACGGATGCATCGTCCGCACTGGATACAACGCTCCATCTCACGCACGATCAACGGATTCTTGGTATTGACATGAATCTTCTTGCGGGTATAAGAACGATATCTTCCCGTAAAAGCATTGGTGTACTGCATCAAAGTCTGCAGCTCGCATTTACCGAAGCTCTTGCAGGTACCGCAATCACTGGGGTGGGGTCCCAGCATCAATTGCATGGACGTACGACGGATGTTGTCAAGATGCTCACTCTTCGTCGTCACCTTCATGCCTTCTTTTACTTTGCTGGTACAGGATGTCACTGCACCTTCCACGCCTTCGATCTCAACAACACAGAGCTTACATCCTCCGCGGCTCTCGAGATCCGGATGGGAACAGATATGGGGAACATAAATCCCTGCATCCAGAATGGCGTCCAAAAGTCTGCCGCCTTCCTCTGCCTCCACTGTTTGTCCATCAACGAAAAATTTAACTTTCGCCACGTTTTTATCCTCCTTACACATTGAAATGAGTCTCTATATGCAAATTAATTACAATCTAAGGGATTGGCGCGATTGTTGGCAACCGCGTTGGCCGTGCCGTTTCTGTGTTCCACGGAGATCAAACTCTCTCCGACTTTATGGACACCCTTCATCACCGCAACGGGTGCTTCCCAGTCTTCCAAAAGAAACGGGCGGTTTTCAATGATAGCATTGTACGCCTGTACCATCACGCCAAGTACCATATAGGAAACATTGCCGATGAATTCGTTTTCGTTTTTGCAATCCTTCCAGATGTCCGATGCATACTTCACCAAATGTCTGGAATCCATCTCCGTATCATAGGCAATATGATCCATCTCCGCTTTCACGGATGCAATCATTTGTTCAACAACCTCATCGGGATTGTGATCTTTTCCTTCCGTACGCAGGACTCTCGCTACACCGGATGCCTTGTTCAGCAAACGATAGCTGTCTGTCTCCTCTTCCCGAACGACCTCGATCATCCAATCGTCATCTAAGGGATATTGCAGGAGCTGTATTTCATTCTTCTTCATCATTCCAAACCTGATCTTATTATTTTTTCCTTAAAACCAGCCAAAGGGGTAGAAAAGGTATCTCCCCATCTACCCCCGGCTGATCATCGTTTAATGATTTTTTATGATTCAGGATCGATAAATCTGTCAGAATCCATGTAAGCTACGCACTCCTTCGCAGCGATACGTCCGGAGTTGATCGCATAGGACATGGTCGAACCCGGATTGTAGAAGCAGTAGGAATCTGCAAATACCGTAGCCGTATCGTTACCGCAAGCATAAAGGCCCGGGATCGGAGCGAAGTCATCGTTTAATACTTCCATATTCTCGTTAACTTCGATACCACCCAGAGAACCGTAACCGCCCGGCATATGACGTGCTACATAGTAGGGTCCTTTGTTGATAGCCTTCAAGAATCTGTGATCCTTGGTGAACTGCCAATCGTAACCTCTGATACCAAGCGGATGCTCCTCATCCACGTTGCACATCAGATTGTATTCTGCGATGGTCTTCTTCAGGTTCTCCTCATCGATACCCGTTACCTGGCAAAGCTCCTCGATGGTCTCGAACTTCCAGAAGTTGTCACCGCCGGACTCCTGATCATCCTTGCCTTCATGCAGCATGGAAAGACCGGAAGCCTCGATACCCTTATGATTCAGATAAGCATCCAGCTCTTCATCCCACTTGTCCATATGGGTAACACCATGATGGTAAGTGATGTAATCAAGGCCGTGCTCCTTGTAGTAATCCACGATCTCCTCGGTAATGATCGTAAAGCCCTGATGACCCTTCTGAAGAAGGAGGGAGTTACCGGTGAAGGTGGTATTATCCATGATCTCTTCGTTGATGAAACGCTTACCCTGCAGGTTAACCATCAGGTTCGGCTGACGGCCTGCCTCGGAAAGGGTCTTGAAGATATCGGTGGTACCCGGCGTATTGTAGGTAACTTCCATATTAACCTTTGCCTTACGTGCGCCGATGTTCCATACCATGTTCATACCATCACCGTCGATGCCCGGGATACGGAAGGTGAACATATCAACGCCCCACTTCCAGCCCATGTGCTCTTCAATCATGTCTACGTTGTTACCCATACCACCGGTAGCAACGATAACGCAGTTGCAAAGGCACTCGATCTCTTCGCCGCTCTCATCCACAGCGATAACGCCGCGAACCTGGCCCTTGGAACCGGTAAGGATCTCCTTGACGGGAGTGTTGAACTTGATCTCTGCACCGATCTGCTGGCAGTAGTCGGTAAGGATCTTGTTCATAACGGATGCGGAACGCTCGGTCGGCTTGTTGGAGCCCGGAGCCTTAACCATATGCTGGGTTGCATGAGAATTCTTGAAGTATTTGAATACGCCAAGGAACTCAACGCCCTTGTCCTGCAGCCACTGGATGGTCTCCGGAGACTGATTGAACCAACGACGAACCAGCTTTGCATCCGAACGCCAATGTACATATTCCATGAAGAAATTGAATGCATCATCCAATGTGAAATCGTTGTACATCTGCTCCTTCTGAAGCTGAGACTCAAATGCCAAAAGTGCCATACCCATATTAGCGGCACCGCCGGCAGTACCTGATTTTTCAAAAGCAATCGCTTTTCCGCCACCAGTAGCGTTCAATGATTCCTGTGCCTGGGTCAGGGCTGCGAGTCCGGACATACCGCAGGCAACAACAACAACATCTGCTTCAATGTGTTTCATTGATAAACTCCTCCTATACATGTATGTTATTAAAACATCAGATACAGTTATTATATATTTTTTAAAAAAGCACTGCAACCGAAAATCCTTTGTTTTAAAAAAAATACATTGTGTTGGAAGCACAAAAAATCAGCGTTTCTAAAGTGTTTGCATAACAGTCATGTCGAAATCAAATAACCATTTTGTATTGACAGGAGATCAGTTCGTCCTTTTGCCCGTCATAATAATAGGCATGATCCGAGAGATATTCCTCCTCGCAAACCATGTCCCGGTTCACATCACGGATCATCCGGTTCACGTCATCCGCAAGGCCTTCCTCTTCCGAAAGCAGCGCCAGCATCTCATGCGTACTTGCAGGGATCAGGTAAAAACTCTTCCCTTCCCTGGCGTACAGTTTTTGCAAAAAACCTTCATAGCAGACAACGGAAGCGCCCATGCTTTTTTGGCGATTGGTCAGCACCAGAAGACGCGGCCGATTTTGCACTTCCTCTTCCATGATCTCACGCATCTCCGGCGGAAGAAAATCCTCCACCGGAAATACCTTCTCCGGATACATGACGGGAGAAGCCCGCCTCGCGTCCTCATAAAGCTTTTGCGGGGTGATATTCCAGATCGCAAGATGTTCGTTGCGGATCTTAAAGAAGCCCTGCTCCTTCCCGACATTCGTAAGGCACGCAAAGATAATGGCCAGATCCATAAAGGGGACACTCGGCATCTCCTTTAAAAGCTCCCGGTTTTTCTCGTAATTGACCAACTGCATCACAAGATGCTCGCGGACCCAGTCATAATCTCGCGGACGAAAATCTTCTTCGCAGGTCACGCTTTCATACTGCAGGTAAAAATCGTAGACCTCACCTGCCACCCGATCAAAGGAAGTGCCCTTCTCGTACTCCTCAAAAAAAGATTCCAGATAGATACTTGGGGAAATCGTGATCTCCGAGCCGCATACCGTTATGCCCTCATAGACCACATGATTGTTCTTGACCATGGTCTGCCTGCGGGCACATCTGCCCTCGGGAAGCCTGTCCTGAAAATAAGAGATGATCTCATTGATAAATGTTTCGTAGTTCATGAACCCTCCCACAAACGGAAAGCGCACCGAACCGCGAAAAGATGATAAAGAAAAAAGCCGATAGCGGGACTCGAACCCGCGGCCTATTGATTACGAATCAATTGCCCTACCAACTGGGCCATATCGGCAAATGTCTGTCGCGTCTCCGACAGACTTAGTTATTATATACGTTTTTGATCGGTTATGCAATGTAAAAATAAAATTATTTTTCGGATCGCCGCAAAGCCTTGTTTTCCCCGGCCAATCGGATCATCTCCTCCGCGTTCTTTCGAACCGTATCCGTCATCTGCGCTCCGGATAACAGCCTGGAGAGCTCCTCCGTTTTCTCGTCATCCGAGAGCATGCGGATATCGGAAAGCACACTTCCCTCCCGTACGGACTTCTCGATCAGATAATGCACATCCGCCATGGCCGCAATCTGGGGCAAATGCGTGATGCAGATCACCTGATGATCCATGGCAAGCACATCGAGCCTGTCCGCCACGCTCTGCGCCGTCCTGCCGCTGATGCCCGCATCGATCTCGTCAAAGATCAAGGACTGCGTATCCTCCTTATCGGCATGGATGGACTTTAACGCCAGCATGATCCTCGAGAGCTCTCCGCCCGAAGCGATCTTGTTTAAAGGCTTGACATCCTCCCCGGGATTCGTGCGGATCATAAAACGGATCTCCTCCGCACCCTTGGCGTAAAGATCACAGGGCATAAAATCCACCGCAAACAAAGCATCGCGAAAATGCAGTTCGTTTAAGGTATCCGTCATCTGCGCGGAGAGCTTCTCCGCCGCCGTCTTTCTCGCAAGCGTCAGCTCCCGCGCGGCACTTTGTGCCCGCGCAAAGGCTTCCTCGGTCTGCTTCTTTAATTGTGCCTCGGTGGCAACGGCATTTTCAAGCCGCTCACACTTGGCTTTGCGTTCCGCAAGCGCCGCAAAGATCTCTTCGATCCCGTTGCCGTATTTGGATTGCAGGCGGTGAATCTCGTTTAAGCGCTCCTCCAGACGGGAAAACTCCGCCGCATCATAGGTATTTTCCTCCAGATAGTCGCGCAGCTCGCGGCGTATATCCGTAAGCATGGCATCCATATTTTCGAAGGTTTCCGCAAAACCTGCGATCTTTTCATCAAAAGATTCCACTTCTTCAAGTCTGCGAAGTGCCCTGGCGATCTCCCCGCCGCAGGCATCATCTCCCGCAACATCCGCTGCGTATTGAACGGCTTGGGAGATCTTCTGTCCGTGAAGCATCTTGCGATAGACCGCTTCCGCTTCCTCCTCTTCTCCCACGTAAAGATTTGCTCCCTCGATCTCCGCGATCTCGAAACGCAAGAAATCAATCTCTTTGTCAGCGTTTTGGGACTCCTCCAAAAACGCTTCATACTCCTTTTTAAGAGCGACATATACCTCATAGGCCTGCGCATAGTTTTCAAACTCTGCACGCAAACCTTCTCCGCCGTATTGATCCAGGATCTTTAAGTGATTTTTTGCGGAAAGCAGCGCGGAATTCTCATGCTGCCCGTGAACATCGATGAGGACCCCTGCGATTTCCTTTAAAAGAGACGTCGTAACCGTTTCTCCGTTGACCTTGCAGATATTCCTGCTGTCCGTGATCTTACGGGAAAGAATGACCCGGTCTTCCTCCGGATACACGTCCAACCGTTTGAGGGCTTCCCTTTGTTTTTCCTCCGTCACCGAAAAGGTCAGTTCCACCAGCCCGAAGTCCGCATTTTTGCGCAAAAAATCACGGTCTGCCTTCCCACCCAAGGCAAGATTGACAGAACCGATGATCACGGATTTGCCGGCACCGGTCTCACCGGTTAAAATATTTAACCCCGGGGCAAAAGTCACTTCCGATTCATCAATGATCGCAAGATTTTTTACATGCAACGTTTCCAGCATTCTTACTCTTCTCCCAATCCAAGCAGCCGTGTTTTAAAATGAGACGCATCCTGCGATGTTCTCAATACACACATGACCGTATCATCCCCCGCGATACATCCCACAACTTCGTCCCAATGCATGGCATCAATGGCAGCTGCCACGGCCATGGCCATCCCGGAGATCGTCTTGACCACCAGGATATTCTGCGCAGACTCCGCCGAGACAAACCCGTTTTTGAGTATGGTACCGTATTTGCCCTCAAAATCATCTTCCCGGGAAATTGCGCGTGTGTAGCACATCTTCCCCGCCTCATTCGGCGCCTTGGTCAGATTTAATTTGCGGATGTCCCTCGAAACCGTTGCCTGGGATACGTCAAATCCCTCTTGGTTTAAGAGATTGCAAAGTTCCTCCTGGGTCTCGATCTCACGGCTTTCTATCCATTCCAGGATCCTCTCCTGTCGCTGTTTGCTCATATTCTTTTCCCTTATACGTGATAGGCGTCCAATTTTCTACGCAATGTCTCTATGAAGCTGGTCTGACTGAGTTTTAAGACCGTCGTCTTATCATCGGCTCTGCGAATATACATGCGCTCCCCGGGTTGAAGTTTACATAACTCATCCCCGTCAAATGCTGCAGCAACCAACGGCGGCGTACCGTGCGTATTGCGCCGGACCACCTCGATGCTGATCTCCGCCCTGGCATCCAGAACAATGCTTTTGGCAGTTAAAACCTGCGCATTGATGGGCGTGATCACGATCATATCCGCCTGTGGATCAAGGATCGGTCCACCCGCGGACAGACTGTAAGCCGTCGAACCCGTCGGGGTTGCAATGATCAGACCGTCGCAATCATAGCGGCAAAGGAACCGATCGTCGACATAGAGATTCAGGCAGATCACCTGCATCCCGCTGTCCCTGCAGATCACGATATCATTCAACGCCGGATGCGTCGGCGTCTCTCCGAAATGCTTGCCCTTGCCCCCGGTAAGCATCATACGGTCCTCCGTCATATAGGCATCACGAAACAGCAGCTCGATGGCGTCAAAGACATTCTGCCTGTCCAACTCGCAAAGATAGCCAAGATTGCCGAGGTTCACGCCGATCATGGGGATCTTAAAATTGCGCAGATCCCTGGCGGTACGCAGCATGGTGCCGTCTCCGCCCAATACAAACATGGCATCGATCTCCTCTTTATCTTTCTCCGAAAACAAAGACAGGATATCCCCGCATTGACTGTCACGCTCCACGATCCGGCAGGTCCCGCCGCGCTTTATGATCTCCGCTTCCATGGCGTGGGACAATTCCAGATCCTTATCCTTATCCGTATTGGCTATGATGCAAAAATGTCTCATGTTCTCTGTCCCCTTTTGATGATTTGCCGGTCAGTCAAGCTGCGCATGCGCACGCGCGACCACTTCTTTGACCGGCAAGATACCTTCCTCAACGATAACATCCTCTGCGATAACGTCCTTAGAAATACCCTCCGCAGCATCCGGATCTTTCCTTACATGCAGCAGATATTCGATATTGCCCTCCGGTCCTTTGACCGGAGAAAAATCAAGTCCCACGGGCACAAAGCCGACCGCTCTGCTTTCGGTGATCACGCGTTTGATCACTTCTGTATGCACGGCAGGATCCCGTACGACACCCTTCTTTCCGACCTTGTCCTTTCCTGCTTCAAACTGCGGTTTGATAAGTGCGACCATCTGCCCGCCATCGGCAAGCAACGGATAGGCCGCAGGAAAGATCTTATTAAGCGAGATAAAGGAAACATCCACGCTCGCAAAATCAATCTTCTCCGGGATCTGCTCCCCGGTCACGTAACGGAAATTGGTCTTTTCCAATACCACTACCCGCGGATCCGTCCGAAGCTTCCAGGCCAACTGCCCGTAGCCCACATCAATACTGTAGACCTTGGCCGCTCCGTTTTGCAGCATGCAATCCGTAAAACCGCCGGTCGATGCGCCGATATCCATGCAGATACAGTCCTTTAAATCCAAAGGAAAAACCTCCATGGCCTTGGCCAATTTCAAACCTCCGCGACTGACATAGGGAAGCGCGTTGCCCTTCACCTCCACCTTCGCATCCCCCGCGATCTGCGTCCCGGCCTTATCTTCTCTCTGGCCATCCACGTACACGTCCCCGCTCATGATCATCGCCTTTGCCTTTTCCCGCGAAGGCGCCAGGCCGTGTTCCGTCATCCATACATCCAATCGCTGTTTCATGAGATCTCCACCTCGGCACTCTCGCTCTTTCCCTGCATCCTCTTTCGTTCGAGATGGATCCTTGCCGCAACACTCGAAGCATCGATCTCACAGACACGCATCAATTGATCCACGGATCCGTGCTCCATAAACTCATCCAGAATGCCGATCTTGATCACATGAAGCGGAAGATGCTTGTCATAAATAAAATTCTGTACCGCCTCACCCAGGCCGCCGCGGAGCATATTTTCCTCCATGGTGACGATAAATGTGTGATCCTCGGCAAGGGAGCGAACCATGTCCTCGTCAAAAGGCTTGGCGAAACGGGCATTGATCAGTGAGCAACAGATTCCGTCCGCATGCAGGATCTCCTGCACCTTTTCCGCAATCTTGACCATATTGCCATAGGCAAAAAGAGCAACATCCCCCTCGCGGTTGATGATCTCACTCTTCCCGAAGGCAATCTCCTTACGGTATTCCTTAAGTCCGGAGTAAGCCTCGCCCCTGGGATAGCGGACAGCGATCGGTCCGTCATAAGATACTGCGAATTTCATCATATCGGACAGCTCCCATTTGTTTTTGGGCGCCATAAGTACCATATTGGGGATCACGGACAAATAGGATATGTCAAACACACCGTGATGGGTCTCCCCGTCACTTCCCACGAGTCCGGCACGATCAATGGCAAAGACCACATGGAGATTTTGCAGACAGACATCCTCGACGATCTGGTCGAATCCTCTTTGCAAAAACGACGAATAGACCGCAAATACGGGAATAAATCCTTCCTTCGCAAGGCCTGCGCAAAACGTCACGCCGTGTCCTTCCGCAATGCCCACATCAAAAAACCTGTCCGGAAACATATTGGAAAAACGTTTTAACCCGGTACCGTCCGCCATGGCAGCGGTCACGGCGACCACCTTTTCATTGCGGTCACCCATCTTACGCATCACCGTGGAAAAAACATCCGTATATTTGGATTTGCGTCCGTGCACATCCACCAGTCCCGTTTCGGGGTCAAATTTATCCGTTCCGTGGAATCGCGCGGGATGCCGCTCGGCCGGGAGATATCCTTTGCCCTTTTTCGTCATGACGTGCACAAGGACCGGCCCGTCCACTCGAAGGGCCTCATGAAAAATACGTACCATAGAATCAATATCATGTCCGTCGACCGGGCCCAGATACGTGATCCCCATGTCCTCAAAAAACATCCCCGGGATCACCATATGCTTGATCCCGTCTTTGGTTTTGCGGATCCGGTGCACCATTCGATCACCATAGAATGGGATCTTCTCGAGCGACCGCTCCACACTGCTTTTCAGATCCCGATACCCCTGCGCCGTACGCAATCCGGCAAGGCTCTCCGCGAGTCCACCCACGTTTTCGGAGATCGACATGTTGTTATCGTTTAAAATGATCATAAAATTGGAATGCAAACGTGAGGTATTGTTTAAAGCCTCATACGCCATCCCACCGGTGAGTGCCCCGTCTCCGATCACGGAGACTACCTTGAAATCCTCACCTTTTAATTCCCTGGCAAGTGCGATGCCTAGCCCCACGGAGATGGAATTGGAACTATGTCCCGTGTTGAAAACATCACAGTCGCTCTCCCTGGTCTTGGGGAAGCCACTCATACCGCCGAATGTCCGCAGGGTATCAAACCCCTCCCTGCGCCCGGTGAGGATCTTATGGGTATAGGTCTGATGACCGACATCCCAGACGATCTTATCCTCCGGAAGATTCATACACAAATGAAGCGCAACGGTCAACTCCACCACGCCGAGATTGGAAGCCAGATGGCCTCCGTGTTCCGATACTTTCTGGATCAAAAACGTACGGATCTCTTGGCACAACTCCTCATAAAGATCCGGATCCAAAGATTTGATATCATTCGGTTTTTCGATCAAAGGCAGCAACATATGCACGCCTCCTTTTTACATTTCTCTGTCCGTTAAGTATAGCATTAAATCTTCCAAAAACCTATTTTCTTTTGCAAGACTCTGCCATGCCGAAACGGCTTCCTGCGTATAACGTTTGACCTCTTCCTCGCTTTTTTGCATGCCCATCAGGGATACGTAGGTATTCTTTTGATTTTTGATATCGCTTCCCACGGGCTTGCCAAGCTTATCCGCATCACCGGCCACATCCAGAATGTCATCCCGGATCTGAAAAGCCATCCCCAGGCCATAGGCCACCTTCTCCACGATACGGACCTCTTCTTCCTTTGCCCCCGCTAAGATCGCTCCCGCCATCATGGATGCCTCCATAAGCGCGCATGTTTTATTTTTGTGAATAAAGAGGAGCTCCTCTTTGGAAGCCTGTCTGCCCTCTGCCGCAAGGTCCGCGCCCTGCCCTCCGATCATGCCGAAAATACCGGCCTTATCTGCCATCACCTGCATGGCGCGGGCGCAGGATCTGCACTTGTCCTCCGGTGCCTCCGCCACGGCGCAGCTCATGATCTCAAAAGCAAGATTCAACAAACCGTCTCCCGCGAGAATGGCCGTATCCTCTCCATAGGCCACCCACGTGGTATCCTTCCCACGCCTGAGGACATCATTGTCCATGGCAGGCAGATCATCATGGATCAGCGAGTACGTATGGATGCATTCCACCGCCGCAAGAAAAGGCTCGGCAAGAACTCTGTCTCCGCCAAAGGCCTCGTTTACCTCCATCAAAAGGATCGGGCGCAAACGTTTGCCTCCCACTTCCACACTGTATTCCATGGCCTCGGCTACCTTTGTGGCAAAGGAAGCATCCGCAGGCAGATATTTTTTTAAAACCGACAGGACATACTCGCCTCTGTCCGCAAGCATTTTTTTCATGTTGATCGTATCGATGCCACTCACGACTCTTCCTCCCTGCTGCCGTCTTCATTCAGGATCTGCAGACGTTTTTCCACATCATCGATCTTTTGATTCATCACGGAGAGCATGCGTACACCCTCCTCGTATTTTTGAAACGTTTCCTCTAAGGACAGTTCTCCCTTTTCCATATCGGCGATCTGCATCTCAAGACGTGCAAACAATTCCTCAACGGACATCTCCTGTAACGCATTCTCCTCGGCTGTCTTTTGTTTTGTCTCATCCTTTTGGGCCATGAGGAATCACCTCCTTGATCTCACTCTCCATCACGCCGTCCACAACATGGATCCGGATCCGATCCGTCGGAACCACCTGTGCGATACTGGTAATATTCTTTCCCTGTGCAGTCTCCACATAGGAAAATCCGCGTTTCATCTGCTTTAACGGAGACAGCACATCTAGTCTGTTGGCATCGACCGCCATCCTGTGCCTGTTCTCCGAGAGGCTGCGCTCCATGCACAAAGAGAACTTCTCCTCCATCTGTATCAATTGCATACGACGATCCCGCAGAATATTTTCGGGCTTGCACTTCTCAAGCTTTAATTGCATAAGCTCACTTCGCGCTCTGGCACCCTCGATCCTGTCATAAAGTGCCTCTTTAAGCCCCATCCTGCAATCACGTATGCGCTCCATCAGCTCATCATAGGGCAAAACCGCAAGCTCCGCCGCTTCCGAAGGCGTCGCCGCCCGCTTGTCCGCCACTTCGTCCGCGATCGTAAAATCACGCTCATGTCCCACGGCTGAGATCACCGGAACGCCACTGTCAAAAATGGCCCGTGCAACGCTCTCCTCATTAAAGGCCCACAGGTCCTCCATGGATCCGCCGCCACGTCCCACGATGATGACATCCACGTCCATCTTTTGCATGGCCTTGATGCCGGCAACAATCGAAGACGCCGCGCCCTCCCCCTGCACCTGCGCGGGGTAAAGGATCAGGGAAACGTAAGGATTTCTCCGGCGTGCCACCTTTTCGATGTCGCGGATCGCCGCGCCCGTCCGTGCGGTCACGATACCGATGCGCGAAGCATAGTAGGGGATCGGCCGCTTATACATGGGATCAAACATCCCGCTTTCGGCTAACTTCTTGCGAAGTTCCTCCAGCCGGACATACAGATCGCCCCGACCGGACTGTGCGATCCTTTTGGCATAGAGCTGGTAATTGCCGCTGCCCTCATACACATCCATCGTACCGGTCACCACGACGGACTGCCCGTCTTGCATCTGAAATTCCAATCCGCTGCGGTCACCGCGAAACATCACGCACCGAAGGATGGCATTTTCCTCTTTCAGATCAAAATAAATATGTCCGTTATTGTGGTATTTGCAATTAAAGACCTCTCCTTCCACGGAAAGATTTCCGAGAAAAGAATCGGTCTTTATCATTCGTCTGATATAAGATGTGATCTGTTTGACACCAAAAACCTTATTCATCCGCACA
Source organism: uncultured Eubacterium sp. (assembly GCA_905236235.1). Classification (GTDB taxonomy): domain Bacteria; phylum Bacillota; class Clostridia; order Lachnospirales; family Lachnospiraceae; genus RUG14243. Next base: position 13,760 of record CAJOPA010000050.1, read on the forward strand.
TTTCCCGAGAATGGCATTTACAAAACCGGGGGCATCCTCCGAACCGTATTTCTTGGCAAGCTCCACTGCCTCATTGATGGCAACGGATTGCGGTATATCTTCATCAAAATGCATCTCATAATAACCGAGTCTCAAAATGGTAAGCTCCGCTTTGCCCATACGCTTGACGGGCCAGCCCTCGGAAACCGCATCCAGTTTGCCATCGATCTCCGTAATATGCGCCAGCACATCCTTGGCCTTGGCGCAGATATACTCCACCTGGTCCGCATCCTTCTCGGCAAGTTCTTCCGCGAAGATCTCCACCTGCTTCATCAGCTCCTCCGGTGCAAAAAAAGGCTCGCGAAAAAGAAGTTTAAATATCTGTTCCCGAATGGATCTTCTGCTCATGCTCATGCGTCTTCCTCTTCCGCAATACCGATCACATTGATATTCACATCCGCAACTTCCATCCCGGTCATATTGGTGATATTGGCCTTTACCTTTTCCTGTACGCTCTCCACAACCTTCGGAATACTGCTTCCGAATGCCAGGCGAAGGGCAAGGTCCACACTGACAACATCCTCTAAGATATCCAGATGGATCCCCTTTGCATTGGCCTTGACGCCGGTCTTTTGTGCGATAGCGGGCGTAACATTCTCACCAATGGTCAGCACGCCATCGATCTCCGTGGCTGCAATGGCCGCGATAGTTGCGATCACATCCTCGGAAATATGGACATGTCCACAATTCCCGCCTTCTGTTTTATATGCTTTTGCTTCGATTGCCATAGATCAATCCTCCTCATGATCGGGGCTGTTGTCAAAACATCTCCGTTTGTGAAAACATCCCCTTTTGCAAGATATGTTCTATTATAGCAAAGACCTTTGATTTTGCAATCATAACCCAAAATGCCTTTGCCTATCCCAACACCTCTTTGGCAATATCCACGGACTGCTTTGCATCTGCCGAATAGTAATCCGCTCCGATCCGCATGGCGTACTCCTCGGTCAAAACCGCACCGCCCACCATGATCTTGCAATCGATACCGGCCTCACGCACGGCACGGATCGTTTCCTCCATGGAAGGCACCGTCGTCGTCATCAAAGCCGAAAGTCCAAGGAGCTTAGCCTGATGTGTCTTCATGGCCTCCACAACGGTCTCGGGGGATACATCCTTGCCGAGATCGATCATCTCATAACCATAATTTTCCATGATGACCTTTACGATATTTTTACCGATGTCATGCACATCACCTTTGACGGTGGCGATCACAACCTTGCCCTTGGTCTCCGTCTCGGTGGCATGGTCCTTCATGTATTCGCGGATCACGCCAAAGGACTCCTGCGCCGTATTGGCCGCTTGGATCAGCTGCGGAAGATACATGGTACCCTTTTCATACTCCGCACCCACTTCATCGAGCGCAGGGATCAGAATGGTGTTGACAACGGTAAGAACCTCCGTGGTCTTTAATAACTCCTCCGTCACACGGTAGGCCTCCTGCTTCATCCCGGTCTTTACCGCATAAAACAGTCTGTCGTGCGGATCCTCCGGAAGCACCCCGGCAGAAGACTTTGCCTGCGTACTCTTCCCACCGGCTGCCGACGCTGCTCCGGCGGTAGAATTCGAAGAACTGTCTGCGTTCTTTGTCTGTTTTTGCGCTTCCTGCTGTGCGGCCAGTGCGGCATACTTGTTTACATAATCTGCCGCACCCGCATCCCTGTTCATCAACACGCGAAATCCATCGATCGCCGCCATCATGGAAAAGGATGCCGGATTCATGATAGGAAGATCCAGACCATGGTCGAGTGCCATCGTCAAAAAGGCGGTATTGATCTGCTCTCTTAAAGGCAATCCAAAAGAGATGTTGGAAACACCCAGCACGATCTTTACGCCCAGTTTGCTTTTTACCAGGTCCATCGCCTTAAGCGTCTCCGCCACTTCTTTTTGCTGGGCGGAAGCCGTAAGCGTCAGACAGTCAATATAGACATCTTCCCGAGGGATCCCATAGGATTCGGCGCATTCCACGATACGCTTTGCGATATCAAAACGAAGCTCTGCCGTGAGCGGAATGCCACCCTCATCCATGGTAAGTCCCACCACGGCTGCGCCGTATTTTTTAACAAGAGGCAAAACGGCATGCATTACCGACGCTTCGCCGTTAACGGAATTTAAGATCGGTTTGCCGTTATAGATACGAAGTCCCGCCTCCATCGCCTCCCGATCGGAGGAATCGATCTGCAAAGGCACATCCGTGATCTCCTGCAGATAGGGAATGATATCCCGCATCATGGCAACCTCATCCACCATGGGCAGACCGACATTGACATCCAAAATCTGCGCACCCGACTCCACCTGGGAAACCGCCTGCTCTGCAATATAGGTCATATCCCTGCCGATCAGGGCCTCTTTTAATTTTTTCTTGCCCGTGGGATTGATCCGCTCTCCGATCACGCGCACATCATCCACATCCACCACGTGCAAAGCCGAGCAAACGGAAGATTTGGGGACATAGGCCCCTCTTTGGGAAAGGATCCATTCCTCTCCAAGATCCCTGATCTGACGGGAAAGCTCCGCGATAAACTGCGGATTGGTACCGCAACACCCGCCGACGATGGATACTCCCTTTGCAAGAAAGGGACGCATCTGCTCGGCAAACAGCTCCGGCGTCAGGTCGTACGCACCCGTACTGACATTGGGAAGACCGGCATTCGGTTTGATGATGACCGGCTTGTCGGTATAGGCAAGCAGTCGGTCCGTCAGGGGGAAGATATCCTCCGGTCCCAAAGAACAATTGATCCCGAGCGCGTCTACACCCAGGCCCGTGGCCGTCATGGCAAAAGACTCCACGGTCACACCCAGATACGTCCGGCCGGTCGTCTCGAAAGCCATAGTCGCGAACATGGGCAGGTCGCTGTTTTCCTTAACGGCAAGGATCGCGGCCTTCATCTCCAAAAGATCGGAAACCGTCTCGCAGACCACAAGATCCGCTCCCGCTTTCACGCCGGCCAGCACAACCTCGCGAAACATCGCATACGCATCCTCAAAAGAGAGATTGCCGTTGGGTGCAAGCAATTCCCCGATGGGACCCATATCAAGCGCCACGTAAGCCCTATTTCCCGCGGCCTTTTTTGCACAGGAAATCCCTGCGGATACGATCTCGTCTACCGTATATCCGCTACCCTGTAACTTGTGCGCATTCGCCTGAAACGTATTGGCATAGAGGATCTGCGCCCCAGCCTCGACGTATTGCTCGTGAATCGATAGGATGATCTCGGGATGGGTGATGCACAATGCCTCCGGCACCTTGCCCATAGGCGCGCCTGCTGCCTGCAACATCGTTCCCATACCGCCGTCAAGAAGAATGACCTTGTCCTTCAGTTCCGGTATTTCCATAGGTTTTGTCCTTTATTTATCTTCGTTATTGATACTGTGAATGATATTTTCCACGGAATTTGTAATCCTCGTGGCAATCTCCACGGAATTCATGGTATACAGATGGATACCGCGTACATCATGATCCAAGAGTTCCAGGATCTGCTGCGTTGCATAGAAAATACCCGCATCCATTAAGGCATTATCATCATTGCAATAACGCGAGAGCATCTTGGAAAAGCCGCTCGGCACGGAAGATCCGCTCATCGTCACCATGCGTTCGATCTGATTGGCCTTGGTGATCGGCATGATACCTGCCTCCACGGGCGCATCGATGCCCGCACTCTTTACCCGATCGCAGAATTCGTAGAATTTGTTATTGTCAAAGAAAAGCTGGGAAATAAAATGACCGCATCCCGCATCGACCTTACGCTTCATATTCTCGATATCTTCCGCAAAATCCTCGGACTCCGGATGTCCCTCGGGATAGCAGGCACCGATGATATTGAAGGAGTCGTCATACTCCTTGATAAAGCGCATCAGATCGGTGGCATGCGCAAAGTCCTTGACCGGATTGTCCGGTGTGATATCGCCGCGCAGGGCCAGGATATTCTGCACCTTCTTTTCCTTGAGCATGTCCAGATATGCACGGATATCCTCCTTCGTCGATCCCGCACACGTCAGATGACTGATGGGCTCCACCCCGTATTCACTCAAAATAAGCGCCGCAATCTCACCGGTTTTGATCCGCTGCGTCTCACTGCCTGCAGCGCCGTAGGTAACGGAAATAAAATCCGGCTTGAGTCCGCGCAAGCCATACAGGGTATTGTAGATCGCATCCACGGAAGAACTCTTCTTCGGTGGAAAAACTTCCAGAGAATACACTACCTTTTTAGAATCAAATAAATGCTCGACATTCATGGACGTCCCTCCTTCGCACTCGCTGAACATAATGAAATTTTACGTTTCCGTCCAACGTTTGTCAATTCGCTTTTTGCGCCAAAATCAGTTCCATTTCCATTGTGAATTTTTCACAAGATTGGGGATCCGATCCGCAAATGTACGACCGGAAAACCCCACATGGGGAAGGGATACAAAATCACATCCCGAAGGAAGGATCGGCCGGTACAGGGGATCGGCGATCACCACTTCGGCATCCGCCACAAGCGGCAGGATCTCGTCCTCATCCGTCGCCTGCGCATCCCCGGGGCGCAGGTAATCCCCCATGGCTTCCGTGGCGCAGATAACGCCTACGGGCGTGCCATACCGTGCTTCCCATTCCCGTGCCAGACTGACGCTTCGCACACCTTCGCCGATGATCACGGTCCTGCGGCCGGAAAATCTCTCCCGCTCCTCTTCCTTAAGCTCAATTCTTTCCAAAATAGGATTTCGCAAAATGGATTTTATGTTAACCGCATGAGAGGAGTCTGCCGTCTTCCAAACCGCATCCAAAAGCTCCTTCTCGATCCGTTCTTTTTCATAATGACCGAAAGGAACACCCACCACATACGGGATCTCCCATTGCCTTTGCATCCATTCGGCAACCGCCAGGCCGTCCGCGGATACCACGAGATTGACCCACGCGTCGCTGCTTTTTTGAATGTCCTCAAGCGTCGTACCCATCGCCCAGGTGGAAAGCACCGAAAACCCGAGCTTTTGCGCGAAACGGCGGATATCCTCGGCCTCTCCGTTTAAGGAGAAATCCAAAGGCGTGAGCCCTAAAATGTTCACGGAAGGATCGGCCGTCTTTTTTGGATCTTTATTTACAAAGCGCTCGGCGATCTTAAGAAATGCGCGGGAGGCTCCATCCACGTAGGAATTCATACCGTTGGTGGAGATCCCGATGGAAGGGATCCCGGTCTCCTCCTCGATCCGCAGGGATACCGCTTCAAAATCCAGTCCGATCATATTGGAGATCGGTCCGCCCGCGACCACGATAAAGGCAGGATGCATCGCGTCTGCTTCCCTTACCACATCTGCGATCAGCTTTTCGTCATCCCCCATGATAGCTTCCATCTCCGTAAGACCCGAGATAAAGATCATGCTCTCCATACTGCTCCAACGCGGTTCATCATGGGTTGTATAGGTGGAATTGCATCCGGAAGGATCGTGCATGACCACCATGCCTCCCAGCTCATATAATGCCGAACAGACGCCGAATACATCTGCCGAATATGTGGAAATCCGACTCGCTACCTGTTTCATACATTGCCTCCGCATCCCGGACAGGCATCACTGCCCAGCCCCTTGATCTCAATCTCTTTTCTGTCCTTCGGCACCGTGGCCGCCTCCGTCAAAAGCATCGCCAGCTTTAGGAATGCCTCATAGCCGTACATGCCGCCACCTTCGACCACATTGACAAAATAGTTGGTGCCTGTAAAACCGGCCGCCTTTTGACCGATCGCCAGCACATCCGAAGGCTCTTCAAAAAACCGCATTTTGGCATTGACCGTAGCCACCAAGAGCACGTCGGGGTAATGCTTTTGCATATAACGAAAATCTTCCGCTTCCAAAGAAGTCATGGCATCCAGATAGACCCGTTCCACCAAAAAGCCGTGATCTAAAAGGAATCGAGCAAGACACACGGGATGCGGCGCAAAGGTATAATCCAGTACGATCTTTCGATCGCCGATCACCGCTTTTGCCTTTGCAAAAGCCTCCTCGCACCGTTTCTCCAAAGCCTCAAAATCCGGGCATTCCACCTGCAGGTGTTCACAGAGTCTCATGAGGTTTTCCCGCGTCTGTCGATAGGAAAATGCCATGGGAAGATGCAGGTGAGTCCCACCGATTCGTTTACATAATGCATCTGCCCCGGCCTCTGCCGAGGGGTAATACGTGATATAAGTATCCGCCTCGGCCAGAGAAAGGTATTCCTCATAGGTCTGCATACGGTTGATCTCCATGAAAAGGTAGCCGTTATCCCGACAGATCTTTACGAGTTCGCTCTCGTCATCGGTGGCAAAATCATTGCCGAGCACCGCTACTTTCTTGGGATCCTTTTCCATCGGTTTTAATGCCGCATACAACTGGCGACGCATGAGCTGATCCGGCGTCAGCCCGCTTTTTCTCATGATGGGATTCATATAGCAATCGGTGATGTCGATCTCGGGAAACCGTTCGTTTAATTCCCGATAGACGGCATCCAGGTCACAACCCGCAAAATGGTGCATACAACTGGTATACACCAACAATGCCTTGGGACGGTAGGAAAGTTTGTTTACCACATCCGCGACACCCTCGATCAACAGTTCCTCGAGCGTCCCATCCAAAAAATCATTGTCCCGCACGGCAATGGTGGAAAATCTGTGCATGGCACCCATCTCCGCTGCCGTCAGTACCACGCCGCGCAGACACCCGGCGCCGCATACAAAAATCTCATGCGCCTCGGGAACGAGCATCCCCGTATGAACGATATTCCAGGTTCCTCTGGCGGGAGAAGCATATTCCAGGCCCGATACGAACGGTTCCGGAAAAGCGGCATCCGCGAAACGGACCGCAAAACCGCCGTCCTTCACCTCTACATTTTTCAGTGCATCATGCAATGCCTTCATGCGTTATGCCTCCTTGTAGAATTCACGCAAAAGGATATCCGCAAGCTCTCTGTACTCCTTAGCCATGGAGCTGTCCGGAAAGGCCTCCACCACGGTTTTGTGAAGATCCTCAGCATCCGTTACCAGTTCCGAACGGGAAAGCCGCGCCAGGACCTTCGTGTGCAGATCCTCGGCAAGTTCCTGTACTTTCGCATCCTCATCCCGCACGTCCCTGGCATTTAGGATCAGTCCGCCCAGACGTGCATAATTCCTGTTGGCAAAATTTTCCACGGCCATAGCGATATTGGCCGCCGCATGGATCGCCATGTTTTCTCCGGAAGTGATCACGAGCACGATATCCGCATACCCGTCACGCATGGGCATGGAAAAACCGCCGCATACCACGTCACCCAAGACATCATACAAAACCACATCCGGTTCATAGGTTTCATAAGCACCTTTTTCCGCAAGCTTCTCAAGCGCCGCTATGATCCCTCTGCCGGCGCACCCCATTCCCGGGGTGGGTCCCCCGGCTTCCACACAGATCACGCCGCCGTAACCGACATGTACCATGTCCTTAAGTTCAAAATCATTTTTCCGGGCGCGTACCAGTTCAAGCACCGTATCCACGCGGTCTTTTCCGTGAAGCAGGCTCGTGGAATCCGCCTTGGGGTCGCAACCGATCTGCATGACCTTTAAGCCCCGCTCCGCCATAGCCGCTGCCACATTGGAAACGGTGGTGGATTTACCGATACCGCCCTTACCGTATACTGCGATCTTTAACATGCTGTTCCCTCCGTCTTGTGGATCACGTTGGAATAAGCCGTTTTGGAGGATATTCCTGTAAGACTACCGATCTTGCCGGAAAGTGCCGCGATCACATCCTGCGGCGCGTCCACGGCTACACAGATGATGCTCACGTCACAGGCCTTATAGGGGATCCCCATTCTTCCTACGATGTAATCTTTATAGCTCGACAAAAGAAAGTTTAAAGCATCCGTGGAAGCAGGTTCCTCCACGATGACACTGATCACTGCAATCCTATTTTCCATTTTGGCCTCCTTTAAAAATCAATCGCTGACCTTACCATCGATCGTTCTAACAGATCCGGGGAAGAAGTTCTCCGGAAGGCTGGGGAAGCATGGTCGGTACGCCCAGGGTGTTGACGGCGATGACACGTCCCTTGTTGTCCTCCGTGATCTCTCCGATCACGGCCGCATTGGCGGAATACGGACAACCGTGCAATACGCGAAGAAGATCCTCGGCTTTGTCCTTCGGGGCGATGACCACCATGGTGCCTTCGTTGGCAAGGTATAAGGGATCGAGACCCAGCATATCGCACACGCCTTCCACCGCGGAATGCACCGGGATACTGTCACGGTCGATCCGGACCCCGCAATCACTCTCCGCCGCGATTTCATACAATACGGTACCCACACCGCCGCGGGTGGCATCTCGGATCACATGGATATCCTTCGTGCAGTCAAGCATCGCCTTCACCGTGCCCCAAAGCGGTGCGCAGTCACTGGTAATATCCGCATGGATCCCCAAATCTTCCCGCTCGAGAAGAATGGTGCAGCCATGGCGTCCCACATCTCCCGTTACCAGAATCACGTCGCCCGGCTTGGCGTTTTTTCCGGAAAGATTTACGTCGGGCATCACCTCGCCAATCCCGGTGGTGGTGATAAAGACCTTATCCACCTGACCTTTGCCCGCCACCTTGGTATCGCCGGCAACAAATACCACGCCGGCTTCCTTTGCGGTCGCAGCCATCAGATCCGTGATCTCCTGAAGGTCCTTCATCGGGAATCCTTCTTCGATCACAAACCCGCAGGTCATATACTTTGGCTTAGCTCCCATGCAGGCGAGATCGTTGACCGTACCGCATACGGAAAGTTTCCCGATGTTGCCGCCGGGGAAACGATAAGGCGATACGATAAATCCGTCTGTGGTCATGGCGATCCTGTCTCCCGTAACGGTTAAGATCGCCGCATCATCCGGCGTAAAATAGGGATTGTCAAAATTCTTTTTAAATACCTGACCGATCAGTTCCGAGGTCTGTTTTCCTCCCGCTCCGTGGGCCAGTTTGATCATTTCTTCCATGGTTTTCTCCTTTTTACTTCACGTCTCCGTACTGATAAAATGCCGCGCAGGTTCCTTCGCTCGAAACCATGCATGCGCCGATGGGATGCTCCGGCGTACAGCCTTTGCCAAACACCTTGCAATCATAGGGTTTGCATTTGCCCTGCAGGATGTCTCCGCAACGACAGGCGGGATTGGGTTTGCCTTCCACCTTCGGCAGGTCGAATTTGATCCGCGCATCATACGCGGCGTAGTCAGCCTTCAGTCGCACACCGGAGTTGGGGATCACGCCCAGGCCTCTCCATTCCGCATCCTCCGGATCCGTCATTTCCGTCACCAGACGCTTGGCCTCCACACTTCCCTCCGGATGTACCACTCTGGGGTAGCAATTGACAAAAAAGGGCTTTCCTTTTTTGAAATTCTCAATGATCACGGCAAACGCTGTCACGAGTTCAAGCGTATTAAATCCCGCGATCACGCCGCTGACACGTTCCTCTTCGCAGAGTTTCCTGCATTCCTCCTCCCCGGTAATGGCATTGACATGCCCGGGATAAAGATAGACATCCACGCTGTCCTTTAATGCACGATACGCGGAAGGCATGGTCTTATTGGAGGTCAGAACGGAAAAATTATCGAGGTTGTCCTTCTTGGCATTCTTCACCGCCAAGAGCGCCGCCGGCGTCGTCGTTTCAAATCCGACAGAAAGAAATACCACCTGCTCCTCAGGATGGTCCTTCGCATAGGCGACGGCATCCAAAGCCGTATAGACCACCTTGACTTTGCCGCCCAGGGCTCTTGCATCCGCAAGGCTCATCTTTGTCCCCGGAACGCGGATCAGATCGCCGAAGGTACAGACCGTGGCGCCTTTTTCAAGTGCCAGCATCACCGACTCGTCGATATAAGACGTAGCGGTTACACATACCGGACATCCCGGTCCCGAGATCAACTCCACCTTTTCCGGCAGGATCTTGCGGATCCCGAGCTTAAAATTTTCGTGGGTATGCGTTCCGCACACCTCCATGACGCGAATGGGTTCTCCGTCATACGTACGGATGATCTCCAACGCGCGCTGCAATGTGTCATTCATTTTATTCACCACCTGTTTTATCTGTTGACTTTATGGGCCTAGGAAAGCGCCTCGGACAAAAGATCCGCTGCCTGCTCCTCTTCCTCCTGGGTGATCTTCGAGATCGCGATCCCCGCATGCACCATCACATAATCGCCGGGTTCCACGTCGTCTAAAAGCTCCGCGGAGATCTCACGCGTTGCTCCGCCCGCATCCACGATGGCCATCCCATCCTTCATTCCCACTACCTTTGCTGAAATTCCTACGCACATACTTTGTACTCCTTTCTGTTTTAAGTCTTTTTATTATCTCTTTTGCAGCCGGTGCAAGCCCACATAAGCCTGTCCCAAACCGATCCCTCCGTCGTTTGGCGGGATCTGATGATGCCGCAATACCGAAAATCCTTCTTTGCCAAGGGAATCCTCACAGATCCCCAACAGGCATGTATTTTGAAAAACGCCGCCGCTTAATGCCACCGGATAATCTCCGAGGTCCTTTCGCACGGCAAGGCAGACGCTTTTTGCCATCTCTCCGAGGATCCTGTGGAAAAGATATGCCAAAATCTCCCGATCCTCTCCGTTTAAATAAGCCTGTGTAATGTAGGAAAACAATCGGTCCGTCCGAAACAGATATTTCCTCGTATCCTCCGCCTCTTTCGTCTCGGGCTCCTTCGTTTGCAAAAGCAGAAGCTCTTCCGATGCAAGATAGGAAGCCACAAGCGCTTCGGTCATTTTTTCCTTTTGCGGATCCTTTTGCGCATATTGTGCCGCAAACATGAGCGCGTTGGCGGCTTCTCCCTCAAAGGTTGAGATCCGCACCAAGCCGAGCACGGCACTTACGGCATCAAACAACCTGCCCATGCTGGTGGAGACAATGGTATGGATCTTTTTTTCCGCCATTTGTCCGATCAGACGCATGTCCTCTCTGCGACAAAGACCGAGCTTCTCCGCGATCTCCTCCGCATCCTCTCCGTAAAGGGAATGCAACATGGAAGCGGCGATCCGATAGCCTTCCCTCGACGCCTTGTCTCCACCTACGTGAAGAAACGGCATCATGCTTCCGATCCGGGTAAATCCGTCAAGATCGGCCAGTAAGATCTCTCCGCCCCAGATGGTGGCATCCGTACCGTATCCGGTGCCGTCAAAGGACAAGCCGATCACGGTTTCATCGGTTCCGTTTTCCGCCATGCAGGATGCGATATGCGCATAATGGTGCTGGATCTTAAGGACGGGCCGTCCCAAATGCTCCGCCACCTCCGTACTATTGTAAGAAGGATGCAGATCGCATACCACAAGCGAGGGCTTTGCCTCAAGTAACTCCTCCATACGGACCACGGAATCCGACAACGCTTTGACGGTGCGGATATCTCCCAAATCTCCCACATAGGGTGAAGGGTACAGCAGATCGCCTTTGCCGATGCAAAATGTGTTCTTTAACTCTCCGCCGATACCCAGGACGCAGGCCTCGTATTTTTGAGGAAGCATCACCGGTACCGGAGCAAATCCGCGGGAACGCCGGATCATATAGGGCTCTCCCCGATAGGAATCAAGAACCGTATCATCCGCCCGCAGTCGAATGGTTCGATCGTGCGTCAGTACAAGATCACAGATCTCCGACAGCTGCTCTCTTACATCCTCATCCGTGCGGCAGATCGCCGCCCCCGAGATATTGCCGCTCGTCATGACAAACAGATCGGTCCCGATCACAACATCATCCGGATAATCAAACAACAGACTGTGCAGGGGCGTATACGGAAGCATCACGCCCACTTTGGGATTGCCCGGTGCGATCTGCTCACTTAAGCGCGGACCTTCTGCAGCACTGTCGTTTGCTTCCTTACGCTCAAGCAGATAGATCGGTTTCTGGTATCCCGTCAGCACCTTCTCGTCCTCCGGCGTGACAACGCATTCCCGCCTTACCGTGGCAAGATCCTTCATCATCACCGCAAACGGTTTCACCGGCCTGTGTTTTCTAAGGCGCAGCTTTTCCACCGCCTCATTATCCGCCGCATTGACGCAGAGATGATATCCGCCGATACCTTTGATCGCCAGGATCTTGCCGTCGCGAATGGCCTTTCTCGCCAGGGTGATCGCTTCGTCTCCGCAGATCTCCGTATCGAGGATCCGTACCACAGGGCCGCAATCCGGGCAACAGACAGGCTGCGCATCAAAGCGCCGGGTGGCGGGATCATAATATTCTTTCGCACACGCCGGACACATGGGAAAATCCTTCATGCTGGTGCGTTCCCTGTCGTACGGCATGGCATCGAGGATGGTCAGTCTCGGCCCGCAGGCGGTACAGTTGATAAAAGGATGCAGATACCGCCTGTTCTTGGGATCACGCATTTCCCTCTCGCAGGTAGGACAGGTGGCGATATCCGGCGAAACAAAGATGTCTCCCTCCTCATGCACGCTGTCGATAATGGTAAAAGTCGAAAAATCATAACTCTGTCGCAGGTCCTTTGCCATACGTTCCTGCACATCCCGTACCGCGATCTTTAAGATCACGCTCCTGACCGGCGGATGCTCGTCAAATTCGCGCAAAAACCGCTGCATGCCTTCCTCGCTGCCTTCGCAAAAGATCTCCACGTAGGATCCCTTATTGGAAACCACGCCGCAGATCTTATCCCGCAATGCCGTCCTGGCTACGAACGGACGGAAACCGACTCCCTGCACGATACCGTAGATCCGAATCTGTTTCATAGGCACATCCCTCCGTCATACAACTCTCCGGATACCGCAAAATGCTTCCAGGGTATACATACGGGTCCTTCCTTTGCAAAGCATCTGGCAAACATGGCATCTCCGATGATCACGTCAAAGGCTTCTTCCTCCACATACCGGATCAGCCCCGTCTCCTCTTTAAAGCGCATGTCCCGGGTCTTTTTGAACGCCGGCTTCATCATGAAAAAGCTACCACAGACACAGTTTTCATCTTCCTCACGACCAAGGGCCGTCCGCAGCGCATTGGCGGCGATCTGCTGATGCAGGATCAGGATTTTTAAGTCTTCTTCTTTCTTTCCTTTTTCCTTCGCCGTCGTTTGCAATCTCTCCCGCATCTCCCGCACCAGAGAGGTATCAAGGAGCGGGTAATCCATCTCATACGGAATGCCGTACGTAGCCTGCATCCGCTGCGCAAGCCGCAGTCCGGAGGGTGCGATCACCAGGTTCTTTGCGATCCTCTCCGGATGGGAAAGCGGTGCGAGCGGATCCTCTTCCCCGCCCTTTAAGCCGTAGCACAGGATCTTTTTATCGGCAAACGCCGGACAGGCGCAAAGCGCCGCATAGGGATCGACATAGGACGTATTTAAAGGTGTGGCGCCAAGAATGCCGACAACCTCCCCTTTTGCGGGATCAACGTCATCTGCCGGCTTATCCATAAACGCATGGAAAAGCGCCATGTAGGCCTCCTCTTCTCCTTCGTCGTACAGACCCATGCCTCTGGCATCCACACTAAGGATCGGCACATTCGGACATTCCTTTTCGCAAAGATGTCGTAAGGCGGCAAAGTCCGTTGCGATCACAGCCGGCACCGGCGTGGAGATCAGCGCCGCAAAAGGCGCATCCATGGTTTTTAGGATCTTTCCGAGCTTCTTGGCAAGAAGGTCGTCTTTGCCAAGGATCGCATCCATGTCTCTGAGTCCCGCAGAAAAGATCCTGCTTTTTTCAAGGAACCACCGCGGCTCGTCAAAACCGCACACATTGCCGGTACATCCTCCCGCATCGCAGATGACAAGGATCCCGCCAAGTTCATACAATACCCCGCAGGCGCCGGACTGATCCGGTGCAAACGGTGCCAGGTATTTCAACAATCCCCGCATCTACCATACCTCCATGACCGCATTAAGCAGTTTACATAATCCATAATATCCGAACGGCTTCTCATCCTGAGAAAACGGTACATTCGGCACCTCGGGATGATAATACGCCGCATCCCTGCCGATCGTCACATCCGCCTTTCCCTGCCCGATGGCATAATGCATCATAGTCGGGGAAAGATTGGAATAGATCCGGGTGTCCGGTGAGATCTGCGCGAGTGCCCGTATATAATACAGATTATCCTCGCTGACCGTTCCGTAGATCTCATCCACCGTAGCGCCGGCCTCCGCAAGCGCTAACGACAGTTCAAAGGGATCGGCATCCGTCCACTCACCCACGCAGATATGCTTTCCGTGTGCTTTCTTTGAAAAAGCATCCACACAGGCCTTCGCCTTTTCATAGTAAGGTTCTTGCGAAAACTCCACGCCCAAAGCCGCTGCGAGAAGTGCATACTGCCGCCGGATCTTCTCCAACCGGTACATCCTCTTGATCTCCACGGAGGGAATCCCCAAACGGGTTTCCATATCCTTGGCGCAATACCTCGCCTCGGGATTTAAGATCAGATTAAAATTGGCCTCCGCCATCTTTTGATATTCCGCAAAATCCCGGCAGGTCCCGATCTCCCGGATCGTCCGAATCCCCACGGAAAAAAGGAGCGAAAACAGCTCACTCTCCTTGTCAAACGCAGTAAATTCCCCAAGGATATTCATGGATGTGGAACATTTTTTTACAGGTGAAAGAAGGCTGTAGATCGTTTGCCGCACATGAACCATGGGCGGCAATCTTCCCTCACGGGTCAGCGCATACATATACGCCGGAAGCACCGGGATCCCGGCCTCCTCGGTCGCCTTTCGACAGACACGGTCCATGTCCGTCCCCAAAAGCGCATCCACGCAGGTAATGCAAAGCATCACGGCGCTGGGGCGCTTCTCTGCCACGGTCAGGATCTCTTTGACGGCGTCTGCGATCTTGCCGAGATGCCTTCCCGTCACGATATCCGTCTCATCCATTAAAAGGAAGAAGAATCTGTCGCGATATTCCGGAAGATCCATCATGCCGGACGTATTTCTGCCGCAACACCCCGGTGCGACCAAGAGCATCACGCTTTCCGGAAGTGCCAGTGCCGCTCTCTTCACACCAAATCCCTGCGCGCCCGGCGAATTAAACGCCAGTGTCGCCGGAGAGCTGTAGATCATATGCTCCGAGGAAATAAATTCCGACGGAAGATGCTCCTTGCCGGCCGCAGCGATCTCGGACGCCGTCCGCATAAATACCTGATTTTTTTCAATTACCATATCATTCTTCATGAAGCAGATCCTTTGCCAATTGCATGTATATCTTTGAGATCTCCGCATCCGGACATCCTTCGATCACGGTCTTTCCGAGATCCTCACAGGCGTGGATCTCGGCACTGCGCGGAATATCCGCCAGGATCTTAAGATCGCGCTCCTTTGCAAATGCCCGCACTCTCTCCTCCTCGTCTTCCACATTCCTGCGGTTAAGGATGAGTCCCTTCACCTTGGCATACCCACGATCCTCAAAATTTTCAACCGCACGATAGATGTTGTCCGCCGCATACAGCGCCATCTTTTCTCCGGAGGTCACGATCAAAATCTCCTCCGCATAACCCTCGCGGATCGGCGCGGCAAAGCCGCCGCAAACCACATCGCCCAAAACATCATACAGCACAACATCCGGACGATAGGTCTCAAACAGTTCCAGATCCTCGAGTAGCTTAAACGTGGTGATGATCCCACGACCCGCGCATCCCAGGCCCGGGGTGGGTCCTCCCGTCTCGATGCAGATCACGCCGCCGAAGCCCTCCTTGACGATCTGGGACAATTCCTCGGGTTCCTCATCATACATCCGCATATAGTCCATCACCGGAAGCACGGGGTCGTTAAGCCCCACAAGGTTTAACGTGGAATCCGCCTTAGGGTCACATCCGATCTGAATCACGCGCTTGCCCATCTTGGCCAGTGCTGCCGACAGATGGGAAGTCGTCGTGGATTTGCCGATCCCGCCTTTTCCGTAGATTGCGATCTTTTGCATGGAATCTCTTCCTCCTGTTATCATCCTTTTCCCGCAGGATCACCCTTAGGGATAAAAAAAACCGGGACTGATGCCCGGGTGTGTCAAAATACGCAAAGAAAATCCTTGCGTCAAAATCCATATACACAGCCTTAAACTCGGACGAATCCTTGCATCAGGTTCTGTGTACATTTTATCATACAATCCATCCAAAAACAAGGTCCGTTTCCTAATCCTTCAAAACATGCTATACTGTCATTCGTGTGAGTTATTATTTGGGAGTTTTGTGTTATGAAAATTTTGATCTCTGCGATTGCAAAGCTCGGATCCATGGCCTATATGGCCCTGATCGGTCCTTTGGAACTCGTTTTCAGTGTTATTTTCCAGGTGGTATACAACCATACCTTTCATGCCGGTTTTTCCATCATCGTACTTAGCCTCGCCATGAATTTTCTGGTGCTGCCCCTCTACAAACGTGCCGATGCCATCCAATCGGAGGAGGCCGAGACAGAAAAACGTCTGTCCGGCTGGGTCAGCCATATCAAAAAACATTTTTACGGCGATGAAAAATTCATGGTCCTGCAGACCTACTATCGGCAGAACAATTATAAGCCGACCTACGCATTAAAGGGCTCTCTGTCTCTGCTATTGGAGATTCCCTTTTTTATCGCAGCCTATCATTTTCTCTCCACGCTTGCGGTTCTTGAAGGGTCCTCCTTCGGTCCGATCGCGGATCTGGGTGTCCCGGACGGACTTCTTCGCATCTCGGGGATGTCGATCTCAATCCTTCCCCTGATCATGACGGCTGTCAACATTCTCTCCGGTGCCATCTATACCAAGGGTATGACGAAAAAAGCCAAGGTCCAGCTCTACGGCATGGCTGTTATTTTTCTGATCTTTCTATCCCCGTCGCCTGCCGGTCTCGTTTTTTACTGGACCTGCAACAACCTTTTTTCTCTTATAAAAAATATCGTAAGCCGATTGCCCCTTCCCAAAAGAAAGCTTTTCCGTTTCGCGCGCACAAAACAAGCGCCCGTTACCGTCGATCACAGGATCTTTACTTTGGGCGTTCTGCTTTTGTCCGTACTGACGGGGATCCTGATCCCCTCTGCCGTCATTGCTTCTTCCGCCCAGGAATTTATCCAGCTGTCCGGGCAGACGACGCCTTTGCAATATGTACTTAACAGCGCATGCTATGCCTTTGGCTTTTTCGGTATCTGGTTGACTGTGTTTTACAGACTGGCTACCCCTCGCGCCAAGGTCTTTTGGGGATGGCTGGTGTGGATACTTTGCGGTATTTCCGTGTGTGATTATATGTTCTTTGGCAAGAATCTCGGTATCCTGTCCAACACCCTGGTTTACGAGAATACGCCGACCTTTGCACTTACGACGCAGATCATCAATGCCGCGGTCCTGCTTGCAATCATCCTTATTTGCACGTTCCTTTTTAAAAAGAAACCTGCGCTGCCCAAAACCATCACCGTCACCTGCCTGATCACGGCCATACTCATGTCCGGGATGAATATCCATACGATCCACGCCTCCTACAACGAAGCTTCCGCGACCCTTTCCGCCAATGCGAACGCCTCCTCGGCCACCGTTCCTTTAAGCGCAAACGGCGAAAATGTCATCGTGATCATGATGGATCGCATGCTCGGGTTTTACCTTCCCTATATCATGCATGAAAATCAGACTTTAAAAGACCAGTTTGCCGGCTTTACTTTTTATTCCAACACGACCTCCTTCGGATTTACCACCAATATCGGCTCGCCCGGTTTGTACGGCGGTTACGAATATACCCCGGAGGAGATGAACAAACGCTCCGACGAGTTACTCACCGACAAACACAACGAAGCCTTAAAGGTCATGCCGGTATTATTTGACGAAAATGGATACCAGGTGACAATCTTTAATCCCACCTATGCCAACTACCAGTGGATCCCGGATATCACCATCTATGATGATTATCCCAACATTCACGCCTATCTTACGGAAGGCACCCTGGGGCATGACGAATTTGTAGATACCTTTGACTTGGATCACGCATCTTCCCTCTCGTCCGAGTTCTTCTGCTACAGCATCATGAAGATCGCGCCGCTTTCCTTCCAGACGGCATTCTATGATGACGGCAACTACAACCGGCCGGTCACGGATGCGGTGGCGCTGACCCAGACCTACGAGAACTACACCCATGCAACGGGACTGCGCGAATCCACCATGAATGCCTATTATGAATTAAAAAACCTGCCGGAAGTCATTGAGGTGACAGAGGATACCAAAGGAAGCTTTTTTATGATGAGCAGTAACCTCGCCCATGAGATCATGCTTTTTTCGGAAAACGGTTATGTACCGTCCGCCACGGTAGACAACACCCCGTATGAACCGGAAAACGTCCAAGCCATCGGCCTTGTCAAAACCGATGATGACGGCAATACGTTAACACTCCGTACCGCCTCACAGGTCATGCATTACCATGTGAACATGGCCGCCATGATCCAGCTTGGGAATCTTATGGATGCGCTTCGGGACCGCGATGTCTATGATAATACGCGCATCATCCTGGTCTCCGATCACGGACGGCCCATCGATCAGTTCCCCGATGCCTATTTTGACGGCAAACTCGGTCCGGAGGCCGCCCAGGCATTTCTGATGGTAAAGGATTTTCACAGTACGGAATTTACCGTGGATACAACCTTTATGACCAATGCGGACGTGCCGACCCTGGCCATGCAGGATGTGATCGACAACCCCGTCAATCCCTTTACGGGCAAGCCGATCGACTCCTCCGCCAAATACGAGCGACCGATCCACGTATACTATACGGCCTACTGGAATACGGCCGAAAACAACGGTACCACCTTCGTCGACGACGGAAGGTGGTATGAAGTCCATGACAATGTTTGGGATATCAATAACTGGAGTATTTACAAATAGGCAATAAAAAAGCCGGCGAAAAGCCGGCCATAACGCATACACTCTACAACAATACCAAAAACGCCACGACCAGGCCAAGAAGCGCGCCAAAGAATACCTGCAGTGGACTGTGTCCCAAGAATTCCTTAAGCAGCTCCTCAGGATCCGTATCCTTATTCATCTGCATCATGATCTCATTTAAGGTCTCCGCGTGTTTGCCGGCTTCTCTGCGTACACCCATGGCATCATGCATCACCACAATGGCAAGCACCGTGCTGATGGCAAACGCAGACGAATCAAACCCATAAAGCATCCCTGCGGAAGCTGCCAGAGACGTCACCGTGGCAGAATGTCCGCTGGGCATCCCACCGTCTCCCAAGAGTCTTTTCCAAGAAAATTCACGATTAACAACAGCATAGATCAAAGCCTTGATCACCTGTGCACTCGCCCAGGCAACCAACGCCACGATCAACATCCTGTTGTGCAAAACATCCGTTAGAAACATCCTATTCTCCTCTATCCCCCGCATTTGTCTATACTACATTTTCCTTACACAAAATGCAAGACGTTTCTATCCGTCAGAGAAATTCGGATGAAAAAATACCGGTCGGAAAAATCCGACCGGTATTTAAATGACTTAATTATCCCGTCACTTACGGCTTCTTCTTACAGAGAATCAGCGGTAAGGGTGGTTCCGGTATAATCCTTGCCGTTTACGGTAAGGGTTACGCCTTCGGGGATCACTACCTTAGCATCGCCCTTGATGGTCAGGCTCTGGATAAGGGAAGTGCCGGTTACATTCCATACAGCATCATCGGTAAGGGTGATGTTGATGTCATTGCCGCCGTTGTAGTTGATCACGTTTGCTACATGACCCTGATCGTAGTACTCGGAGATCGTGTAGGAAGTGTTCTGATATCCAAGGATGGTTGCATCCTTAGCATCCTCAACTGCTGCACCCTTTAAGGTATCCTTAATATATACGGAACCATCATAGGTTACATGGATTGCTGCGGTAGAAGCTGCTGCACCGTTAAGCTCAGCGCCCTTACCAATGGTTACGTCCAAGGTCGTTGCGTCAAGAGCACCAAAGGTGGAAGCATCGGAACCGGAAGCATTGTAAAGGTTACCATTGTAGGTACCGTTCGTGAAGGTGAAGGTCTGTGCCGTTCCGCCGTTGGTAGCAGAATCAAGGTTGAAACCTGCATTCTCTTCATGCTTATTCTTGAAGTTCATGAAACCGCCGTTAACGTTTTCCGGATCATCCGTATCCATCATGCCGCCGGTGGTTGCATCGTCATTGTCCATAACCTGGATCAGAACGCCGCCGTTTACGATGGTGGTGTCATCAACGGTAACCGTAGCGGACTCGCCTGAAGAACCGGTCTTCATAAGGAAGGTAGCATAGTTGGAGTTGATCTCCGTGCCCTTCTCAAGAACGAGGGTGTTGGAACCCTGATGGAACATGAAACCGAAAGTATCGGAGTTAACTACTGCATTCTTGGACTCGGTAGCGGTATAGGAACCGGTGGAGCCGTCAGCATGATTTAACGTATAGGTCTTGCCTTCCTCGATAGAGGTAAAGGTTGCGCTACCACCGGTAAAGATGGTTGCATACGTACCAACGTTTACGGTAGCACCTGCAAAGATCTCTACTGCATTACCGATCGCATAGGTACCGTAACCTGCACCATATCTGGTGGTGTACGGGTTGTCCTGGGTAACGATCTGGCCGCCCTCTGCCTGAATATCGATGAGGGATTCATCCTTATTGTTCAGAGTAAGCGTGGTGCCATAGATGTTCAAAGTCATGTTGGTACCGGAGTCGGTGGAAAGTACTGCCCATGCGCCTGCCTGCGTATCGCAGTCAAGGAAGTCCATGGAAGTATTCTGTCCCATCGCATTGGTGGTTCTGGAAGATCCCATGATACCAAGGATCCAGGGCGGAGCTACCATGGTCGCCTGATCCGGAGAGTTCATGTAATCCTTGTAAAGGGTACCACCGTTGGAGATCAAGGTGCAGTTTTCCAATACGATGTTGGAACCGTTGTCAGCGCCTACATAGCTGTCTGCAAATACCGGCATGGTTGCAACACCGGTGGTCTCGATCGTAGAATCCTTGATGGTAACGTTTGCAGAATATGCTGCGATAGCGGAACCAAGACCGGAGAAGTCGCAGGTGTCACTACCGTCTGCAGTGGTATTCATCTTAATGGTCGCATTGGAAATCTCATAATCGGAATTGATTACGATGATACCGTTGTGGCCGGACTCGGAATCATCAATGGTGAAATCGGAAGCGGATGCATCCGTAACTTCGCCACCATCTAAACGATCCGTAGCGGACTCATCATCAACAATCTTGCCGTCTTCTACGTATACGGCTGCATCATACGCATAATCATTGCCGCCAACGGTAGAAGCATCCGTACCACCGCCGGACCAGGAACCGATCTGTCCCTCTGCCGGGCCGGAGCTACCCATACCGCCCCCGCCCATAGCATTACCGGAAGCATCGCCGGAAGCATCAGCGGAAGCCGACGCATCTGCAGAACCTGCATCGCTCGTTTGCTCGGTGGTTGCGCTCTGGTCAGAATCTGCACCAGAGTCTGTGTTGTTGCCGCAGGCTGCCATGGAAAGTACCATAGCGGATGCCAGGAACAACGCTAAAACTTTTCTTTTCATTTTGTTTTTCACCCCCTGAAAGTGATATGATTTAACAACAAAAGAATTGTAACAGAGATTTTTTTCTTTGTAAATAATTTTTAAACAGAATATGAATGAATAGGTCTAATGTATTATAAACTGTACAATCTGCCCTCTGAAATCTGCTTCCTCTCTCCCTTGACACGCGTTCAATTTTTTATTAGAATAAACAAAATTTGAACGTGTTCATTTTTACGATTTGTGTGAATGAGAATGAACAAGAAAGGGGAATTGCATGTACGCAAATGATGAGGAAGGTATTGCATACCTTACAGAAAAAGTTTTTCCGGGCAGAAAGGTTACCCGTTCTGCCAGATTGGGCGGTCTTACCAATCATTCCTATGACGTGACGTTAGATGACGGTAATCGCTATGTCTATCGATTTGCAGGGGAAGGTACGGAGGAGATCATCAACCGTGGGGATGAAAAAATAAGCACGGAGCTTGCCACAAGCCTCGGGATCGACACCGAACTCTTCTACTTCGGAGAGAATTACGAAAAGATCATGCGCTATGTGGAAGATGCGGAGACCATAACCGCAGAGACCATGAAAGATCCCAAGCGCATCGCGCAGGTGGCGGAAATCTTCCGCAAGCTGCATACCTGCGGGAAAGACACCGGCGTAAAATTTGAGATCTTTGAGATGGTAGATGCCTATCTGAAGGTCATCCGCGATCTCAATGTGCCGATGTTTGATGATTTTGATGATATGCGTGAAACGGTCATGAAGATCAACCGGGATACCGAAGCGGACCTCGGAAGACGCAGGGTTCCCTGCCACAATGACGCACTTTGCGCCAACTGGGTGGCAAGTCCCGAACGTTTATACCTGATAGACTGGGAATATGCCGGCATGAACGATCCGTTTTGGGATATCGCGGATGTCTCCATTGAGGCGGAGTTCAACTCCGAAGAAGACGATCTGATCTTAAAGGAATATCTGCAGAAAGAACCGACCGAGGATGACAGGAAACATTTCCTTGCCTATAAGATCTTCGTGGACTACCTCTGGACGCTGTGGGCCAAGGCCAGGGTTCCTTACGACGGACAGCCCATGGAGGATTGGGCTGTGGAACGCTATGCGAGATTTAAAGAAAACGTAAAAACATATACATCTTTATATAATTAAGAAAAAACAAAGCAAAAAAGGAGATTTTTGAACATGATTTACGGTATACTTGCAGGACTTACCTGGGGCGCGGAAACAGTGATCATCGGTATTGCCCTTTCCATGACGCCCTTCCTTGAAACTTCCCAGGCCATTGTCCTGGCACCTTTTGTCAGCACTTTTTTACATGATGCCTTCTCTGCCATCTTTGCCACGATCTACAACCTCGTGCGCGGAAATGCCGGCAACGTATGGCAGGCGTTTAAGTCCAAAGACGGCAAATGGGTCATCCTTGCTGCTGCCATCGGCGGACCGATCGGTATGGGCGGCTATACCATGACCATCAACTACATGGGCGCTTCTATCGGCGCGGTCTCCAGTGCCATCTTCCCGGCCATCGGCGCGGTGCTTGCCCGCATCTTCCTTAAAGAAAAGATGCGTTGGTATCAGTGGATCTTTTTGATCATCGCACTGGCCGGCGTCTACGGATTGAGCTATTCTCCGGAACTGGATATCACCAATTTCTGGCTCGGTCTCGTCGGTGCTCTGATGTGCTCCTTCGGCTGGGGTATTGAAGCCGTGATCGTTGCCCACGGATTAAAGAGCGATATTGTCAAAGACGATTATGCATTACAGCTTCGTCAGACGACCTCAGCACTTTGCTACGGCATCATCGTACTGCCACTTATGGGCGGATGGAAATTTACGACCACCCTCTTTACGGGCACGGGCATGCTCCTTCCCACCATCATGCTGGCCGCACTCTTTGCCACGGTGTCCTACCTGTGTTACTATCGGGCGATCTCCAGGATCGGCGCTGCCAAGTCCATGGCATTAAACGTTTCCTACACCGCATGGGCCATCCTGTTTACGGTCCTTTTCCTGCACGATACCTCGGTACTTAACCCGCAGACCATCCTCTGCGCGATCGTTGTACTTATCAGCGGTATCTTTGCAGCCACCGACTTTAAGTCCTTATTCTCCAAAAACCAAGAGGTATCCGATGCTGAAGCGTGATATGTTTTCCCTCCTTTTGCAATGTAAGCAAAAGGAATTTACCAATCAACGCGAACTTGCGGGCGCATTGCAGTTTTCCCTCGGGAAGACCAATGCCCTGCTGCAATCTGCCAGAGCCGAAGGCTTCCTTACGGAAGCCTTCGCTTTGACTTCTGCGGGCGAAGAAGCGCTCGCACCCTATCGCGTTAAAAACGCCATTCTCATGGCCGCAGGGATGAGCAGTCGCTTTGCTCCCCTTTCCTATGAAAAACCCAAGGGGCTCTTAAATGTCCGTGGAGAGATCCTGATCGAGCGCCAAATCCGTCAGCTTTTAGATTCCGGGATCAAAGAGATCATCGTTGTCGTTGGTTACATGAAGGAAAAGTTCTTCTATCTCGAAGAAAAATTCGGCGTGACCATTGTGATCAACGAAGACTACTATCGGTACAATAATATCTCCACACTTTACGTTGCCGCAGAATATCTGGATAACACCTATATCTGCAGCAGTGACAATTATTTTACCGAAAACGTATTTGAACCCTATGTCTACAAATCCTACTATGCCGCGGAGTATTCCGAAGGTACCACCGAGGAATGGTGTATGAAAGCGGATGACAAAGGACGGATCCGCCACGTTACCATCGGCGGAGATCACGCCTGGTACATGGTGGGACATGCCTATTTTGACCGGACTTTCTCCGCGCAATTTACGCAATTTATGCGCAAGGAATACGATCTTCCCGGTGTCAAAAACGGCTATTGGGAAAATGTCTATATCAACCACCTTGCGGACCTGGATATGGAGATCCGTCCCTATCCGGAGGGTGTACTCTGCGAATTTGATTCCTTGGAAGATCTGCGCGTCTTTGACGAGGATTACTTAAACAACGTGGATTCGGAGATCTTTTCGCATATCCGAAAGGCACTCTCCTGCCGCGCAAGAGATATCCGCATTCTCAAGCCGCTTAAGTCCGGCATGAGCAACCTGTCCTTTCTTTTTGAAGTAAACGGACACTCCTATGTCTACCGGCACCCCTATGCGGAATCGTCAGATTATGTAAACCGAGCCAATGAGGCGGATGCCATGGAATCCGCCAAAGCCGCGGGCATCCGTACGACCTGTATTCATCTCAACAAGGAAACGGGCCGGAAAATCTCCGAATACATCCATGATCCCATTCCCATGGATCCCAAGGATCCTGCCCATGTTAAGGCTGCCATGGCCATGATCCGCAATCTCCATGATCATGCGCCCGCTACCTCTTTTGCCTTTGATATCACTTTACAACTAAAGAAGTTTGATCATACCATCTGCGGGCAAAATCGCGGAGACTTTGCAGATTATACATCCATGAAAAAAAGGACCGCTGCCTTCATCAAGGATCTTAGCCTCAGCGAAAGGAAAACCGACGGTAAGCAGGTGCTTTGTCATATCGATTTTCATCCGGACAACGTGATCTTTGATAAAGACAACAACCTCTATCTCTTGGATTGGGAATATGCCGCCATGGCGGATCCTATGTGCGATCTCGGCACCTATGTATGCTGTACCGACACGTCCGTATCCGAGGCGGAATCGCTGCTTACAACCTACCTGGGTCATGCGCCCTCCGCAAAGGAAAGCTATCGTTTTCTTGCCGTTACCTCCGTAATGGCCTTTTACTGGTTCTCCTGGGCACTCTATCAGGAAGCCATCGGCAAACTGGTGGGAAAAAGCATGTATGACTGGTACAAAGTATGCAAAACCTATGCCGAAGCGGCAAGCTTAAAAATAAGCACCGAAATATCTTAAAATGTACCTTGTTTTTTTTCACGGCTCCCCTATAATGAAATACGTGTGAAAAAGTTTTTGGGGGAACCGATTCGTGTATTGTTTTTTGTATATCGACCCGGGCACCGGCAGTATGCTCTTTACCATACTGATCGGTGTCATCGGTGCGGGCATCTATGCCTTTAAAAATCTCTTTTTAAAGATCAAATTCAAGATCGCGGGCGGCAATGTCTCTGCCGTTTCCAAAAATCACCTGACCTATGCCATCTTTACGGACAGCAAGCGTTATTTCAATGTATTTGCGCCGATCATGGATGTTTTTGAATCACGCAAGATTCCGCTGACCTATCTGACGGCCTCTCCTGACGATCCGGCGCTTAAGACGCCTTATACCTACGTTTCCACCGTCTTTGTCGGGGAAGGCAACAAAGCTTTCGCCAAATTAAACATGCTCGATGCGGACATTCTCTTATCCTCCACGCCAAGTCTGGATGTCTATCAATGGAAACGTTCCAAAAACGTCAAATTTTACGTGCATATCCTGCACGCCGCCAATGATGCCACAGCCTATAAGATGTTTGGCATCGACTATTTTGATGCCCTGCTTTTGTCCGGCGATTACCAGATCGATCAGATCCGCAACCTGGAGGCATTGCGACATCTGCCGGAAAAAGAGCTCAAGGTGGTGGGACTTCCCCATATGGACGAAATGTTAAAGCGCTACGAACAGGCAGACCCGACGCTTCCTCATCCAACCCCGACCATCCTTTTGGCACCCACGTGGGGCGCCAACGGCATCCTTTCCAAATACGGCAGCCGCATTCTTGATGCCCTCCTTGCCACAGGGTATCGGATCATCGTGCGACCCCATCCGCAGTCCTATACTTCGGATAAAGATATGCTGACACGGCTCATGGACGCCTATCCCGAAAGCGACAATCTCTCCTGGAACAGGGACAATGATAATTTTGATGTTTTGCGCCAGACGGATCTTTTGATCTCCGATTTTTCCGGCGTGATCTTTGATTTTACGCTGATCTTTGACAAGCCGATCCTCTATACCAAGCCGGACCTCGATCTCTCCCAACTCGATGCCTGCTGGCTGGAGGATCCGCTCTGGACCTTCAGTATCCTGGATGCCATCGGCATGGAATTAAATGATGACAATCTCTCCGATGTCAAATCCCTGATCGACACGTGCCTGACCGAACCGCGTTTTGCCGAGGGAAGAGACCGTGCGCGTCGGGAAACCTGGGCCAATATCGGTCATGCCGCAGAAGATGTGGTGGATTATCTTGTAGGAAAGGAAGCAAAACTCACATGTCCTTCGGAAGCATCCTCTACACCCTGACCATCGGTCCTCTGGAACTGTTTTTCAGTGTGATCTTCGGCTTTGTCTATCGCAAGATATGCAATGCCGGGATTTCTATACTCTTTTTAAGTCTTGCCATGAATTTCCTTGTCCTTCCCCTGTACAAAAGGGCGGACGCCATCCAGTCGGAGGAAGCGGCCTTGGAAGCAAGGCTACAGCCCTGGATCACCCATATCAAAAAAAATTTTAAAGGCGATGAGCGTCTGATGGTCCTAAACGCCTACTACAGGCAAAACGACTACAAGCCGACCCATGCTTTAAAAGGGTCCCTCTCCCTTCTGTTGGAGATTCCTTTTTTTATCGCGGCCTACCGTTTTTTATCGGGCCTCGAAATGTTAAACGGGATCGCCTTCGGACCCATCCGAGATCTCGGTGCGCCGGACGGCATGCTTGTCCTCGCAGGGATCAGTATCAACATTCTGCCCATCCTGATGACAGCAGTCAATTTTATCTCCGGCGCCATCTATACCAAAAACATGCCGACAAAGGCCAAGCTGCAACTGTATGCCATGGCGCTTGTCTTTCTTGTCTTTTTGTACCGTTCCCCGGCGGGTCTGGTACTGTATTGGACGTTAAATAACCTGTTTTCCCTTATAAAAAATGTCTTTTACAGGATCAAAAACCCCAAAAAAGTCCTTGCCGTCACAGCGAGTGTCGCAGGGATCCTTTTGTTGATCATGATCCTTGTAACGGGCATGGGATCCGCGCATTTTAAACTGTTTGCGATCGCTTTGTGCATCGTACTGCAGATCCCCCTCTGCTACCCCCTTTTGTGTAAGAGTTTTCCGCAACTCCTTATGAAAAAAAATGCACCTGCGGATGACCGCATCTTTTACTTAAGTGCCGTGTTTTTAAGTATCCTTTTGGGGATCCTCATTCCTTCCGCCGTGATCTCTTCCTCGACGGAGGAATTTCTGTCCATCAATCTGTATCGGTCTCCCATCTGCTTTGTCACCTCTTCGGCGTGCTATGCGATCGGGATCTTTTGCATCTGGTTTACGGTTTTTTACAAACTGGCCACGCAAAACGGCCGACGGATCCTTGGCTTTTGCGTATGGGCATTTTGCGGCGTTGCCGTATGTAACTACATGTTTTTCGGCAAAGACCTGGGGATCCTGTACAATTCCCTGGTCTATGAAGTCTTTCCGACGTTTTCGGCAAAAAGCAGGATCGTAAACATCGCCGTACTTTTCGTCCTTGTGCTTTTCTTTTATATCCTTTGGAAAAAGAAACCGCAATGGACCAAGATCCTTTCCGGCGCCTGCATCCTTGCGATCTCGGTGATGTCTGTCCTAAACCTGACCTCCATACAAAAGGTCTATCAACAAACCTGTGCTGTCCTTGAAGAAAACAGGGAAAACTCCGCCACCTATACGCTAAGCACCACCGGCAAAAACATGATCGTCCTGATGGTCGATCGCGGGATCGCCTCCTACATACCTTATATTTTTGAGGAAAACGAAGAATTAAAAGAACAGTTTGCGGGATTTACCTACTATCCCAATACCACGGCCTTCGGTGCCTATACCAACTTTGGTGCACCGGCGCTTTTTGGAGGCTATGAGTACACGCCGGAGGAAATGAACGAACGAGACATGGAACTTTTGGTGGACAAACACAACGAAGCCCTAAAAGTTCTGCCGGTCCTTTTTGATGAAAACGATTATGAGGTTACGGTATTTGATCCGCCGTATGCAAGCTATCGCTGGTATTCCGACGTAAGCATCTATGATGACTATCCCGATATCGATGCTTATATCACGGACAGCATCATCGGGCAGGAACAGCTTACGGACGATTATGACGTAAACAGTGCTTCCAAACTGTATACCAATTTTATCAGCTACAGTTTTATGAAGGCATCTCCCTTATTTATGCAATTGATCCTATACAATGAAGGCAATTACAATCAGCCTCCGAGACCGCAGGTGCTCCTTGACCAGGAAGTTTTAAGCCTCGTGGAATCCGTTGGCATACGACAAAGCTTTTTAAGCGCTTACTATGTTTTAAAGTCCCTGCCTTCCATCACGCAGATCACGGACGAGGAACAAAACACCTTCCTGATGATGTCCAACAATGCAACGCATGAAAATTGTCTGCTTAACGAAGCTGAAGGTTACATCCCTTCCTACGCGGTCAACAATGCCGCCTATGAGGGAACGGATGCCTGCCCGGAATATCTGACGCGCAGCGATGAAGACGGCAATATCCTGACCTTACGCACCACGGAGCAGGTGACGCACTACCATGTCAACATGGCCGCCATGATCCAGATCGGCAACTGGCTCGATTACCTGCGGGAAATGGGTGTCTATGACAACACCAGGATCATCATCGCCTCCGACCACGGCAGAAAAAATGAACAGTATCCGGAGGAATTCTTTGACGAAGATATCGGCCCCGAGGTTTTCCAGGCTGTCCTGCTTGTAAAGGACTTTAATGCCACGGAGTATACCGTAAGCGAGGAACTGATGACCAATGCCGATGTACCAACGCTTGCCACACAAGAGATCATTGCGAATCCCGTGAATCCCTTTACAGGCAAACCGATCAATTCCGATGCCAAATATGCGGGACCGCTTCATGTTTTCTACTCCTCAACCTGGATGGTCAATATCAATAACGGCACGACCTTCCTTGACGACGGCAACTGGTACCGTGTGCAGGACGATGTCCGTGAAGGCGAGAACTGGGAAAAAATGGACGCAAAACCCAATTAGGAATCATACACCATACTGCAGCACAAAAAGACAACAGCTTCCCAAAAAACACGTGTTTCCAATGGGTTGCTGTTGTCTTTTTCTATAGTAACCACCCGGGTGGCATCAGCTCTGTTTTCTTACTGACATCGTCCTTACTGCATCATCCTGGTCACCAGATTACTGTTTGTTGCCATCTGATTGGCCAGGGCCATATTCTGCGCGGCACCGAGTGCTGCGGATGCCTTATAACGACTGATGGCTTCATTCATCTGTGCATCAGTCATCCGGCTGTAGGAAGCTTCCTCATTTTCCTCTGTGATCCGGTTCACCGTCGCCGCACTCTCCAAACCGTTCATCTGTGCGCCGATCGTACTGCGCGCGGACTGCACATTGGCAAAAGCTTCATCGAGTGCCTCCGTATCGATGGCATCCGGATCGGTCGCCACTGTGAAATTCTCCAAGGATGCAATGGTATCCTCAAGACTCGCATTCGTGATCGCACGCCCCGAATTACCCGTATAGATATTTACCTGCTGCGAAGATCCGTCCAACGGGTTGATCTCATTATACTTGGTCGTCTCCGCGATATGTCGGATCGTCTCCGTGGCTGCTTCGTTTGCATCCTGCAGGATCTCACGATCACTGTCGGAATACAATCCGTTCATAGCGCGGATCGTATTGGTCTCCATATCACCGAGGGACTCCGTGATGTTGGCCATGGCGCCGTCCGCGATATTTAACATATCCTTCCCCGCGGAAATATTATCGGTACCTGCCTTTAATGCATTCATTTGCTTTAAAAGCTCCTCCGAGATCTGCAGTACGACCGCATCATCCGCGGCGGTATTGACCTTTTTCCCGCTGGCCACTTCTCTGGCATTCTTTTGCTGCTGTCTCTCGTTTATCTTTTGTGTGTTGATCGAATTTTTGTATTGTGCAGACTGAATATTGGATTGAATCTTCATTACAAC
Source organism: uncultured Eubacterium sp. (assembly GCA_905236235.1). GTDB lineage: Bacteria > Bacillota > Clostridia > Lachnospirales > Lachnospiraceae > RUG14243. Next base: position 44,180 of record CAJOPA010000050.1, read on the forward strand.
GCCTCCTTGCACGTTTGCCGACAATATACTCCCTGTCTATGAAGTCAAAACCCTGCTGTTGTGCACAGATTATAGCACATAGTCACATGATTGTCATGTGAATTTTTTGAAAACTTCCATGTGACCAATATCGATCCTTCCTACGCTCACGTTTCCCGGATATGTTCGATCTCTGCCGCCACCTTTGCCGCATGCACTTCCTGCGTCCCGTCCATCGCCTCATTAAGCCCTGTCAATGCAGCAAAAGGAGAAAACTGCGCCGCACGTTCCGTCATCGACATCCTTGGCCTTTCCTTCGGATCCGGATGTTGCATCTCATACAAGGCTTCGTAATCATGATCCATATACTCTCCTCCCTATGCCTTATGACCGCCGATCTGACGATTTCTGTCGCGGGCCGTCGCCTTTTCCTCGAGATTCATGCCCCGAAGGATCGCATTTTTCCCATAGCGGTTCTTTACATTTAAAACCGCTTCCTGCAGTTTTCTTTCCTTCTCTTCATCAAACGTCTCCTTCGGCGCATCCGCCTTATCCGCAAAAAGCTCCTCAAGCGTCATTTGATGAAAACTCTCTCCCGAAAATACATCCCCCTGTGCACCCGCCTTATTCTCCGGGAGCAGATGCACGGCTGCGATCTGCACGCGACGTACCAAAAGATGCGGATCCGTGATCCTTTCAAAAAGCCGCACGGCGGCATCCATGATCCTTCTGTCCGAGGATGTATAACCTTGCAGATTCTCCGAGCCGTGCGCAGGCTTGGGAAGCTTCCTGCCATACCGGTCCTTGACGATCTCTCCGTGATAATCCGAAGCATGCGCCGGATCCAAAATGTTTTCCACATCATAGCCAATATCGAGCACGATCTGATCCGTCACAAAACGCTTTTCCACCAGATCTAAGATCAATTGGTCCGCCATCTCCTTTACGATCAGTTCGGCATCCGCAAAAGCATAAGGCTCCTGGAGCACCTGCCCCTGGCTGATGGACTTGGTATCGGGCACATAGGCATGAATATCGGCGATCGTCACCGGTTCATATCCCCAGGCATGGTCGATCAAAAGCTCCGCGTTCACACCAAACATGGAATACAAAAGCTTTTCATTATAAAATTCCTTCGCATCTCCCACCGAACACTTTGCCACCTGCCCCATGGTAACGATCCCGACGGAAGCAAGCTTTTTGGCGTAGCCCGGACCAACCCGCCAAAAGTCCGTGATGGGCATATGATCCCACAAAAGCCTGCGATAGGACATCTCATCAAGCCTTGCCATCCTCGCACCGTTTTCATCTGCCTGCGCATGCTTTGCCACGATATCCATGGCAACCTTGGAAAGATAAAGATTGCTCCCGATCCCCGCCGTGGCTGTGATCCCCGTGGTATCGAAGATATCCTTTAGGATCACCCGCGTCAGTTCCTCCACGGTCATCCGGTAAACACCCAGATAGGATGAAACCTCAAGGAACACTTCATCCACGGAGTAAATATGCATATCCTCCGCGGAAATGTATTTGAGATAAATATCATAGATCCTCGTGCTGTATTCCATATAAAGCGCCATCCGCGGCGGCGCGATCTCAAAATCGATCTGCTTTCTTGCGGCGATCTGCTGCACTTCAAAAAGGCGCGGACGCCCCGGCACCCCACAAGCCTTCAGCGCCGGAGAAACCGCCAGGCAAATGGTCTTGTCGGTCCTTGTGGGGTCAGCGACCACAAGCCGTGTCGTAAAAGGATCCCACCCCCGCTCCACACATTCCACGGAAGCATAAAAAGATTTCAGATCGATGGCGATGTATATTTTTTCTTTCATGATCATCTTCCCCGCGGGCGATATTCAAAAGCATTCGGCACATGGACGATCTCCTCGCCGAGGATCCCCACCACATCAAAACGAAACGGCGTATCCTCCGGGATCTTGCCGCGCATCCTGTAATCATCCGCCACCCGACACAATCTCTGCTGTTTGGCAGTGTTGACGGCCATAAGCGGATTGCCGTAACGCTCGGAGGCCCTGTATTTTACTTCCACGAAAATAAGAGTCTCCCCCTCCTTTGCGATCAGATCCGCTTCGCCGAAGGGGCAACGATAATTGTAGGCAAGGATCTCCATGCCGGTTTGCGATAGCTTTGCAGCTGCCAGCCGTTCGTAGGTTGTACCGACCTTACGCTTATTCAATCAACCTCTCCTATCTGCCGTCCAGCTTGGACTTGATCCGATCCATTTCATCCACAAAAACAAGGATCTCCGCCACCACATCATAAAGCTCTACGGGGATCATATCGCCAATCTCCAAGGAGGACAGGGTGTCCGCCAGAGAAGAATCCCGATAAAACGGAATATCCGCATCCTTGGCCTTCTCAACGATGCGCTGCGCCACGGCCCCCTTGCCGGCAGCAAGGATCTTGGGTGCGCCTTCGCTGGGTTCATATCCCAGCGCAACCGCTGTCTTGACCTTATCGGGATCGATATCCTTTTTTTTGATCACATTGGATCGATTTGCTTTTCCGCCTGCCATATCTACCGGTTCTTTCTCCTATGCCAAAACGTCAAAGGAATATCGGTGTACACTGCCCACAGACTTTCCCGTCTCCAAAAAATCTTCCAGGAAATCCACGGATTCCTTACGGTTCTCCACCTGTGCGGTGCAAGGATAGCCACGGTTGCTGATCCGCTCCGTCAGCACGTCGATATTCTTCATAATGAGATCAAACGCCGCCGCATCCTCCAGATAAAAATGGGTATTGACCTTGTTGTCCCGCATGGTCACGTGGACATCCGTCGATCCCAGATGCTTCATGTCCAAATGTAAAAACGCGGATAATTCTCCGTCCGCATCCGCCATGTTCTTCTTATTGGAGAAAACATAGAGATCGCTGTGCGCATTTTGCTGCGACATCTTTAGCGGGATCTGCAGATAGGCATAATTCTGGTTGATCTCGTTCATAAACTGGATATTGGATCGTACGCCGGCCGCCTGCTTTGCCAATGCCGCCGTACTCTGGGACGGTGCTTTTTCAAAGAGTTCCTGCATCTTGCCCATTTGGGAATCCAGTCGTTCATACAAAGACTTGACCCTGTCCTTGTCGGAAACAGCCTCCGGCTCCAAAAGCCATTGCTTTTCCATGGCATTTTGCAAAAGCTTGGAAAATCCTTCGTTCTTAAACAGGTTGCGGAAAAGTGCGGCCTCCTCCTCCGGCGCCTGTTGCATGGCATTTTGCAAGGTCTGAAACATCTCCCCGAGGGTGGCATCCTGCTTCCATCCACCACCGTCCACAAGCCGCATCACGTCCGGATGGTTTTCACCGATCTCGGATAACAACTGCGTAAGCTCCGCACTTTCATTTGAAGACAACATGGTAAAACGCTGGGGGACCTGTCCGTCTTCCTCGATCAGCCGGGATAATTCCGCATGCTGCAAGATCACTTCTACCCCCTGCTCCTGCGTCAGGCGGGAAGCAAACGACACGAATCCGTCCGTCTCCCCGGGTACAGCCGTCTCTCCGGACAATGCCGCCCCGGCAGATACCTGCTCCCCCTGTGCGGCCGCATCTTTCATAACCGCCTGCTGCCGGTCCATTCCCTGCGCGGAGACGATTTCCTCCGTTAAAGCACCGCCTTCGGAAACCATCGCGCCATTTCCCGCAAGATCTCCCACAAGCGGATCCGATGCGTCACCCACAAGTGAGCCCAGCTGCGTTGCATCCTGCTGCAGCCCGTCCGCGAGGACACCAAGGACGTCGGACGCCAGAGACATGGTCTGGGT
>CAJOPA010000051.1 GCA_905236235.1 uncultured Eubacterium sp.
ATCGTGGTGCATGAAAACCATGGCCTCGGGATCTACCGCGGGATCGAGCAGATCAAGAGCGAAGGCGTTATCAAGGATTATATCAAGATCGAATATGCCAAATCGGATTTTCTTTATGTGCAGGTGATGGCACTTTCCTCCATCCAAAAATACGCCGGCGGCGAGGGAAAGCATCCGAAGCTGCATTCCTTAAATTCCGCGGAATGGAAAAAGACCCGCGCCCGCGTGGAAGCTTCGGTGGATGTCATCGCGCAGGACCTCGTGGAACTGTATGCTACCCGACAGGAAAAGGAAGGCTATGTCTACGGGCCGGATACGGTATGGCAGCGGGAGTTTGAGGAGCTGTTTCCTTTTGAAGAGACCAGGGATCAGGTGCTTGCCATCGAAGCCGTGAAGAAAGACATGGAGAGCACCAAGATCATGGACCGCTTGATCTGCGGGGACGTGGGCTACGGCAAGACGGAGATCGCGATCCGCGCGGCCTTTAAGGCGGTACAGGACAACAAGCAGGTGGCGTATCTGGTGCCCACCACCATCTTGGCGCAGCAACATTATAACACCTTTGCCCAGAGGATGAAGGCGTATCCCGTGCGGGTGGAGCTTTTGTCCCGCTTTAAGAGCGCGGCGGAAAATAAAAAGACGCTCGATCTTCTCCGCAAAGGGCAGGTGGATATCGTGATCGGTACGCACCGTCTGCTGTCGGAAGATGTGCAGTTTAAAAATCTGGGGCTGCTCATCATCGATGAGGAGCAGCGTTTCGGTGTCAAGCACAAGGAAAAATTAAAAAAATTGCGGACGGATGTGGATGTACTGACGTTAACGGCTACGCCGATCCCCCGGACGCTGCACATGAGCCTCATCGGGATCCGCGACATGAGCGTTTTGGAGGAGCCGCCCCAGGACCGTCAGCCGATCCAGACCTTTGTCATGGAGTACGAGGACGAGATCGTCCGCGAGGCGGTGACCAGGGAGCTGCACCGGGGCGGTCAGATCTACTATGTCTATAACCGCGTAAGGACGATCGCGGAGGTGACATCACGGGTGGCGCGCCTTGTCCCTGAGGCGCGTGTGGCCTATGCACATGGGCAGATGAAGGAAGAGGAGCTGGAAAATGTCATGATCCGTTTTGTAAACGGCGAGATTGACGTGCTGGTTTCCACGACCATTGTCGAGACGGGGCTGGATATCCCCAATGTCAATACCATGATCATTCAGGATGCGGAGAATTTTGGCCTCAGCCAGCTCTACCAGCTGCGCGGACGCGTGGGACGGTCCAATCGGACGGCCTATGCCTTTTTGATGTATCGGAAGGACAAATTTTTAAAAGAGACGGCGGAGAAGCGCTTAGCGGCCATCCGGGAGTTTACCGAGCTTGGCAGCGGCATCCGGATCGCCATGCGGGATCTCGAGATCCGCGGCGCCGGCAATCTTTTGGGCGAAGCCCAGAGCGGCAACATGGAGGCCGTGGGATACGATCTGTATTGCAAGATGCTAAACGAAGCTGTGCGCCGGCACAAGGGAGAGGAAGTGGAGGAAGACTTTGATACGGAGATCGATATCAACTTAGACGCGTATATTCCTTCGACCTATGTGGCGAATGAATTTTGGAAAATGGATCTTTATAAGCGGATCGCCGGCATGGAAAACGAAGAAGACGTCGAGGATATGGAGGAGGAGCTGACGGATTGCTTTGGCAAGGTGCCGAAGGTGGTGCGCATGCTTTTAAGGGTATCGCTCTTGCGCTTTAAGGCGCATGTCTGCCAGTTGACCGCCGTGAAGCAGGAGGGAAGAAACGTACGGCTGACGTTTTATAAGCAGGCCAAGATCGATCCGGGCAGGATCCCGGACTTTTTGCAGGCGTATGCGGGCAGGATCCGTTTTGTGACGGATGGTCCGGCGTTACTTGTACAATTGAAGAACGAAGGAAATAAAGAGGAAGAAATGCGGGAAATCGGTGAAATCATCCAAAGTATAGAGCGAAAACTTTTGATAGATTCCTATGAATGACTATAATTATGTAAATTGAGTACAATTTTAAAGAGAAAATGCAAAAAACCACTTGAATTGGCAGACAATTAGTGGTAAAATCAACTTGAAAATCTCAATAGTTAGAATATTGTGGCAAACATGAGAGTGAGGAGATGGGAAAAATGAAGAACTTAAAATTGTACTTGAAGATCAGTATTCCGGTATGCGTCATGTTGATCGCGGGGCTTGCGGTCATTCTGGTACTGGCGGTCTCCAGCGCAAAGGCGGAGATCCAGAGCAGTACGGAGGATCGTTTGACGGAGATGGCGGATGCCAAGGCAACAGTCATTGAAACGTATTTTGCGGATTATATGCGTTACATGCAGGCATTCACCATGGTGCCGGAGGTAGCGGAGGTATTGCAAAATCCCACCGATGCAACGGCTACGGCAGCAGCGCAGAGCGCACTGGAGGCATATGTAGGCACCTTTGATGCCATGGAAGGTCTTTTCATCATGGATCCTACGTCGACGATCCTGTGTCACAGCAATACACCGGCGATCGGCGCGAAGGTGTATGATGAATCCAAATCGGATATTTTGCAGATGGTTATCGATGGCGTCCAGAGCGCACCGAATCATGTATACCTTCGCGGCATCTCCGTATCCACATCCACGGGAGCGCTGGTTTGCACCGTGTTTGCCGGAGTTTATGACACCTCCGGTAATCTGATCGGTGTCGTCGGTGGCGGATGTTTCCTGTCTGATCTGCAGGCTCTTCTGGACAGCATGACGGTGGAGGGATTGGAGAATGCGCAGATGCGCCTGATCAACCTTTCCAATAATCTGTTTTTGATCTGCCCGGATGAAGAACTGGTAAACACCGAGGTGGAGGATGTTGCCGTTCTTGCGATCGAGGAGATGGTAGAAACGCAGCCTGCAGGCATTTATACGGTCACCATGGAGTATGCGGGATCGATCATGAATGTATACAATACCCTCGAGGATTATAATCTTCTGGTTATCGTATCCGACACAGAGAACGAAGTGTACGCGGGCGTAAAGGCACTGACGCTTCGGCTTGTGATCGTCATCGCCATCATATTGGTTGTTCTTCTTCTTATCACGGTGATCATCTCCAAGATGGTGGCCAACGGTATTGTCAGAGTCGTGAAGGTTATCGGCGATGTCGGAGACACGCTTGACCTGACCAAGGCGGAGGAATTAAGAGAAAGCGCCAAGAGAAAAGACGAAGTCGGCATGATGGCAAGTGCCACCTGCAAGCTGACGGATGCGGTATCCGGCGCGGTAGCGTCCATCCGTGCCAATGCGGAGAACGTTATGAGCGGTACGGAGAGTGCCAAGGAGCAGATCACAGACAGCCGTCGTACGGCGCAGGATATCAGTTCTGCGGTATCGGATCTTGCCAACGGCGCAACTCAGATGGCGCAGGATGTTGTCAGCACATCTGACGTGACGGATAACATCGGCAGTTCCGTAGGCAGAGTCCTTGAAGCTGCCCAGATGAATATGGAAAACGGTCGTACCGTTTACGACGAGTCCATTAAAGTACAGCAGCAGCTTGAGCATCTGCGCAAAGCAGACGAAGAGACCGACCGCATGGCGGTACAGGTTGCCGATTCCGTAAATCAGACGGCAACGGTTGTAGAGTCCATCAGTCAGGCAGCCGAGTCCATTATCTCGATCGCAAGCGAGACCAACCTGCTTGCACTGAATGCTTCCATCGAGGCAGCACGTGCCGGCGAAGCGGGTAAGGGCTTCGCAGTCGTAGCGGATAATATCAAGAATCTTGCGGAAGAGTCCAATGCGGCCGCCAACAAGATCACAAGCATGCTTTCCGAGATCACCGCATTGTCGGATCACAATAAGGAACTGACGGAGAGCATCAAGCAGGCAACGGCAAGTGAGACAGACGAACTTGAGAAGATGAACAGCATCTTCGAAGAGATGATCCGTCTTCTGCAAAATACCGAGGAAGGAAACCGTGAGATCGTAGATCTGGTAGAGACCTTGAACTCCGATAAGCAGACGATCTTAGATTCCGTAAATTCGCTTTCCGGCGTATCTCAGATGAATGCAGCCTCCTCCGAGGAGACGAGTGCATCTTTGATCCAGCTCGAGAGCAACATGGAAGGCGTTGTCGGCAATGCCGAGGATCTGCAAAAGATCGCGGAAGAGCTGCAGAAGAATGTCAGCGTATTCAAGATTTAGCTTCATTTTTCCATAATGCATTTTATAAGGATGCCGCCCCGATAAAAGGGGCGGCGTTTTTTTTGACGCAGTCGCAGAACCTTCTTTAACGGGACGCAAATCTTGACAGAGTACGTATTTTGGTATATAAATATTAGGTTAGCATATGCTAACTCAAGAGATACGCGGCACGAAATCCTACGGGACGAGACCGATATTTTAGTTTAAAGGAGAATCATCATGTCGGAAGAAAAATTTCTGGAGATCAAGGACCTGTGGAAGTCCTATGGGGAAGGGGATACCAGACAGGAAGTCTTAAAGGGGATGTCTTTTGATGTGGCGAAGGGTGAATTTTGTGTGCTTCTCGGGCC
>CAJOPA010000052.1 GCA_905236235.1 uncultured Eubacterium sp.
CTGATCCCAACCAATACCAAAAATCCCTGCTCAATAGAACCCACTACCTCTCCCTCTACCGTTACACTCGCAGAGGAAACTCTTTGAATCACAAAACGCATAGCAAACCTCACACATTCCGGTCGGTCCGGGCCATCTCGTGCTCCCGGATCCGTTCCCATTGCTGCTTGATAAACATCATAAGCGCTGCCGTGATGATGATGGCATAGCCCACAAAACTCCAGGCATCCGGCAGTTCATGTAAAAAGACGTAGCCCAAAAGGGCCGCAAAAAGGATCTGCGTATAATCATAAACGGAGATATCCCTGCCCGCTGCAAACGTATAAGCCGACGTAATGGAAAACTGTCCGCCTGCCGCGCATACCCCGGTAAGGACGAGCATCAAAAGCTGCCACCCCGTCGGCATCACAAAATGCAGGATACTCCCCGGGATGGCCGCCACGCAGGAAAAAGCGGAGAAAAGAAAAACAATGAGACTCCCGGGGCAGGACTTCTCCCCTAACCGATGCACGCAGGTATAAGCTGCGCCCGCACCGAATCCGCCAAACACACCCAAAAGCGCGGGAACAAGCGCCACATTGTCAAAGGACGGCCGCACCACAAACAACGTACCGATAAATGCCAGTGCCACGCACGAGACCTGAAACGCCGTAAGATGCTCCTTTAAAAAGATCGCCGATAATATGATCACAAAAAAGGGAGACAGCTTATTGAGCATGGAAGCGTCGGCAATGGGCAGATGATCGATGGCATAAAAATTGCACCAGATCCCGAGCGTCCCCAACACGCAACGGATGGTAAGCAATAAAACATCCTCCCGATCCGGCCGGTAGGATATCTTGTCTTTTCGCAAAATAAAAAACGCGAGGATCATCGCCACAAGGTTTCGAAAAAACGTTTTCTCGAGGGTCGGGATCTCGCCGGCAAGACGGATGCAGAGATTCATACCCGCAAAACAAAAAGCGGCAAGGATGATACATAAAATCCCTTTCGTTTTTCTCGGCATCATCCCTGTTTTCTCCTTTCTCATAAGCCCAATTGTGAACACCTGTTCATATTTCTTTTAAAAAGTGTTAACGTCCGTGCCACGTTTCAAACACATTTCCTCTCTATAATAACACATGGTAAACGAAATCAACCTTTTCGTGTCAACAAATTTTTTCATAATTTTCATTCCTTTGTAAAAATGCCGATTCGCAAGATCGGCATTTTTGCATGTGCGGGAAAAGATCGGTGACGAACTCGGTTACGATTTGCAGTTGCGTAGTCCTAACAGTGCGGGAAGAAGTCAGCACGCTGACTTCTTCCTGCGTTTTTTGGCTCTACGCAACCAAAACGGTCATTTTCGCAAGGCGAAAATGACCGCAAATCGTAACCTAATCATACATCCCGTATACAAATCTTGCACATGCCCGGATTTCAAACCTTAACCTGATCCCGCAAAACCTACTCACCCTTGCGATATTGCATGGGCGTTATGGAATACATCCGTTTAAACAGGCGATTAAAGTGTTCCACATTCTCATACCCCACCGATATAGCAATGCTTTCCACCGTCATGTTTCCGCCCTTTAAAAGCGCACGGGCTTTACGCATCCGGGTTTCTTTTACGAGCTCTCCAAAAGTCATCCCCGTCTTTTCCCGGATGTATTTGGAAAGATACGGTGACGACAGATGAAAGGTCTCTGCCAGGCTTTCCAAGGTAACGAACGCATAGTACTCCTGGATGTAATTGACGATCTCCAAGGCTCTACCGTCTAAGCCTGCTTTTTTTTTACCTCATCCAACTGGTTGACTGCCACGGTGAGTGCATCGATCGACGCTTTAATGATATCCACATCGATCCCGACGCCCCAATGCATCTTGCCGTCGGAAGCGGTAAGACCCACATAAGCCACAGCCTTCGAGGAAGATCCGCGGGTCAGCGCATGTTCCTCATAAACGGACAATTCGTATTTCACGCCGAAATACTGCTTGTACGCATTGCTTACCGCATCCAAACGTCCGTTACCGTTGGCCGTCAGATCCCTGCGCTCGTTATTGTGCGAAATGGCGATCTGGCATACAATACCGTCCGCCTGTTTAAAATGGCACTCCTCCACGGAAAAGATGGGCGTCTGGTACATGAAACGCTCCTTGAAGACATCATAGACCTCCTCAGGAGACAATTCCTTATGCGCATGGTCGGATACATTTTTGACCGCATAGCCCACGCTTTCCATCATCTGCTTCGGCAGGGAAATGCCAAAATTCTGGCGCAGGATATAACCGACACCACCCTTGCCGGACTGGCTGTTGATCCGGATAACGTCCGCATCATAGGTACGACCCACATCCTTGGGATCGATGGGAAGATAAGGTACCGTCCACTTCGTAAGGTTCTTCTCCTCTCTCCAGCTCATGCCCTTGCTGATCGCATCCTGGTGCGATCCGGAAAATGCCGTAAATACAAGGTCTCCCGCATAGGGGAGACGGGGCGGTACCTGCATCCCCGTATAGGTCTCATACCGTTCCCTGATGGAAGGCATATCATGAAAATCAAGCTTCGGATCCACGCCATGGGAAAACATGTTCATGGCAAGCGTGATCACATCCACATTACCGGTCCGCTCTCCGTTACCGAATAACGTACCCTCGATACGATCCGCACCGGCAAGCAGACCAAGCTCCGCATCGCTGACACCGCTTCCGCGGTCATTATGCGGATGCAGGGAAAGCGTCACCGCATCTCTGTATTTTAAATGCTTATGGATATATTCCACCTGGGTGGCAAACACATGCGGCATGGCGATCTCCACCGTCGTGGGGATATTGATGATCACCTTATTGTCAGGCTTGGGCTGCCATACGTCCAAGACGGCGTTACATACCTCTACCGCATAATCCACTTCCGTACCCGGAAAGGACTCCGGGCTGTATTCAAAGGAGAAATTACCGTCCGTTTCCTCTGCCAGTTCCTTTAACAAAACGGCACCGTCTACGGCGATCTGTTTAATCTCCTCTTTGGATTTTTTAAATACCTGTTCCCGCTGCGCCACGGAGGTGGAATTGTACAGATGAACCACCGCATGCGGTGCTCCCTGTACCGCCTCAAACGTCTTGCGGATGATATGCGGACGTGCCTGCGTCAAGACCTGCACCGTCACATCCTCCGGGATCATTTTTCTGTCAATCAGCGCCCGCATAAAGGCATACTCCGTCTCGGAAGCAGCCGGGAAGCCGACCTCGATCTCCTTAAATCCAACCTCTACCAAAAGCTCAAAAAAGTTGAGCTTTTCCTCAAGGCTCATGGGTTCGATCAAAGCCTGGTTGCCGTCCCGAAGATCTACGGAGCACCAGATGGGCGGATGATCGATATAATCCTTCTTCACCCAGTCATAGGTGCACTCGGGCGGCATAAAATACGCGCGTTCATATTTTTCATAATTCTTCATAAAAACGATTTCCTTTCCAACTTAAGGATTCACAACGAAAGTTATGGTACCATAGCAGATCGGAAAATGCCATGATAAAATTTAACAATCATCTTGATTTATTTTATCAACTTCTTCCATAAAATACAACCTGGAAGCGTAATCCGGAAAATGTCGCACGGTCCCGTCAAATCCGGTCCCGCCGTAGGAAGGTGCCAGGCGAACGCCGGCCTGCATAATAAGCGCCCCCGATGCCGTCACATCTTCCTTTTCTCCGTCCATTTTTACGAATTTGGCTGCGATATTGTGCACCAGGGAATCCGGTCGGATATGCACGGGCGTCATCATGTTCATCAGATCGCCGAAATCCTTGATATTGACCTTCTCCTCGCGGTTATAAAAATGATACCTTCCGTCGGGTTTCAAACCTCTGCCGAAAAAGGTAAGCGAGGGGAAATTGGCCCGCGCATGCTCCTGAAAGAGCATACCGATCCCCGTACTTTGGTCGGGGCTTACCACCATCCAGAAACGTCCGCGCTGCTTTTCGCTGTAAAAAGGACGCGGCAGTCTGTAAAAATCACCGTATTGGAAAACGGCGCGATACTTTTTGTAAAGTTCCACTTCCTCCCGTACCTTGTCCAGATCCTCCTGGGATAGATCCGAGAGATTGCATTCATATCCCAAAATGCCAAAGCAGGCGATATTGTACCGGGAAGTGATCGGCACGCGCCTGAGTGTCTGGTGATTGGGGCTCGAAGACACATGGCAACCCATGCAGGAAAGCGGATAACCGTAGCTGTATCCTTCCTGGATAGCGCCCCTGGCAAACGCATCCGTATCGTCCGATGCCCAGATCTGCGGCATATAGCACAGGATACCGAGGTCAAAGCGATTCCCGCCGGATGCACATCCCTCAAACAACACCTGCGGATGTGCCTGCATGATACGATCCAATACGCGGTAGAGTCCGATCACGTACCAGTGCGCCGCTTCCTTTTGCCTGTCCGCCGGAAGCACTCCGGAATACACATCCGAAAAGATCCGGTTCATATCCCACTTGACGTACGTGATCTTGGCTTCGGAAAGGATCTCATCCATCGTGGAAACGATAAAATCCTGCACTTCTTCCCTGCCAAGATCGAGCACCAGCTGATTGCGTCCGACGCTCTGCATGGGAGAGGTATGGCCCAGCACCCAGTCGGGATGCGCGCGGTAAAGGTCGCTGTCTTCGCTGACCATCTCCGGCTCCACCCAGATCCCGAAGGAAAGTCCGAGGTTTTGAATCTTTTGCGCAAGCCCCGAGAGTCCGCCCGGAAGCTTTTTCTTATCGGCATGCCAATCCCCCAGAGATACGGCATCATGATCCCTTTTGCCAAACCAGCCGTCGTCCATGACAAACAGTTCGATCCCTGCCTTGGCGGCAGCTTTGGCCAGATGCAAGAGCTTACCTTCATCGATCTTAAAATAGCAGGCTTCCCAGCTGTTTAAAAGCACGGGACGCTCCTTGCCTTTCCATGCGCCACGGACGATATGATGATTGACAAAAGCATGCATACGGCGGCTTAATGTCCCGAATCCATCCGTCGAGAAGCAAAGCACAGCCTCCGGCGCTTCAAACGTCTCTCCTCCTTGAAGCTCCCATCCGAATCCAGAGGAAGCAATCCCGGCAGAAATCCTCGTCCTGCCATAGGCGTTGACCTCCACGCACTCCTCATGATTGCCGCTGTAGATCAGATTGCAACCGATGCAGGCACCGGTCTCCTCCGTCGCGTAATCCTCCGCAACCATAAAAAACGGATTGGCCCTCGAGGAAGAAACTCCCGCCACGGAGCCGAAGGTATACGCACCCGCGGACACCCGGGTTACGGTATGCTGCATTTCCCTGGCCCACGCGCCGTGGAAGGAATGCACTTCATGCTCGGCCTTGGGAACATCCAAAAGAAAGCTTCGCGCCTCCTCAATCTGAAAGGCTTCCTCGGAAAGATTCTTTACGCGCATGCTCCGGGTGATCACATCGCAATCTTCAAACACGGCATAGAAAAGTTCTACGCTTAACGTCTCTTCTGTGTTGGTTAACATAACGCAAATCACATCCGGTGTCTTTCCATCTTCGTAATAAGCACCGGGTAACGTTTTAAAGACAGGTTTTTCCGACAGGATCTCCACGTTTTTCACGCGAAAATCATTGACCGTATGTCCTTTGCCATCACGCACAAACAGGGAAGGCTTGCGCAAGTCTCCCTGTCCGTAAGTGGAAAATTCCAGTGCCGTATCCTCAAGATTACATGCCGGATGTTCGGCATCGAGGGCAATGGCATTCCCCAATGCAAATGTTCTTTTTTCAAAAAGAGCCTCCGGGCTGTCGGAAAGACCCGTCTCCGGTAAGATCCGCGCCCCGTAATACAAATGCTC
>CAJOPA010000053.1 GCA_905236235.1 uncultured Eubacterium sp.
AGCGTTCACCCCTAAAACTTTTTCATAATCACTCCCCCATAAAAGGAAACTTTTACCGCACGGCTCCCCTGCCGTGCGGTTTTTCGTCCCAAAAAGATAACTTCCGTTATTCCCGCTCCCGCTCCCGCGCCTTCGCCGCCACATCATTGGTATCAAGCGTCTTGCGGAAAACCACGAATCTGTCGTACAGGTACTCCGTCACAAAATTACAACACATATTAATCACCGTCACCAAGTATTCGTTCCATCCCAGAGTGTCAGCCAGATAGGATCCGAATATGGTGGATGTCGGGGTGAATACACAGTAAAACAACGCCACAAGGAGCATCGCCTTGGGGACATTGTTCGCGCTTTGGAAGGTATAGCGTCGGTTTAAAGTAAAATTCCAGAGCACGGACAATACCAGCGCCGTCAGATAGCATGGCCAATAGGGCAGAGAAAAGATCTCGTTCATCAGCGTAAAAGCCAGGATCTCGATCACGCCGGCCGATATGCTGAACAGGAAAAATTTTACCGTTCTTAAAAATTCTTTATTCATGATCCTTCAACACCTCCGCATGGATTTGTGAACCGTTTATGGTTCCGAAAAATTTCTTGTTTGCTTTGTACAATTGCCGAAAGACGCCGTAGTATTTCTCATATAAAAGATAGGTCTGCCCGTCCGGTTCGTAGACCGCATCCACGGGGATATAGGATTTGACCCGGGAGAAATCTTCGATGAACCCCAATCCCAGGGAGGTAACTACGGCCGCGCCCACGGAGCCCACGTTTTGCGGAGACGGCACCGTCTCGATCCTGCGTCCGGTCACATCCGCCAAGATCTGGCAGGTCACGGGGGATAAGGCGCCACCGCCCACAAAGCGAATCGGGTTCGACGTCGCAAGCTTCTTGTCCTGACACTCCAGCATCCAGCGCAAATGGTAGCATACGCCTTCCAAAACCGCACGGATCATCTCGCTCTTGCCCGTTTCCAGTCGGATATTAAAAAACATACCCGCGGAATAGGGATCCTCAAAAGGACAGCGATTGCCGTGCAGCCACGGCGTAAAGATCACGCCGCCCGCTCCGGCAGGGACTTTGCGCACCACTTCGGTCATATATTCGTACAGGCTGGTAAAGACGCCCTCCATGCTCTCCGCCACATGTTTCTTTTCGAGATAGATACCGATCTCGTCGAGGGCAAGGTGGTCCTTGACCCACTCCAGGCATTTCCCGGCGGTCTCCATCTCGGCAAAGTAGTTAAAACGTCCCGGCTCTACGCCCACAATGGCCGCGATCATGGCGGACGTGTCCACCATCCGACGATCCGTCACAGTCGTTACCCATCCGGAGGTGCCGCTGTAGATATGGGTATCCCCCACGTCTACCGCACCGGCACCCACGCCGATCAGGGAGGAATCCCCGCCGCCGCCAAAAACCGGCGTCCCCGACCGAAGGCCGAGTTCCTCCGCAGCCTTTGTTGTCAGACCGCCCACCTTGTCCGTGGATTCCACGATCCGCGGAAGATGCTCCCACGTCACTTCAAGCATCCTGCACATCTTTTTGCTGAATCCTTCCCGCCCTTTGCGGGTATCATACAAAAGCGTGGCAAAGGCACTGTCCCTGGTCATGACGAACTCCCCGGTGCAGCGCCACAAAAGATACTCCTTGACGTCCAGCCACTTGTAGGCACGGGCAAAGGCTTCCGGTTCATGCTTTTTGATCCACTGATACTTCCAGACCGGGTCCTTCACACTGCCGGAGACCGCGCCGGTGATGATGAGGCTCGGGATCAGTTTTTTAATATTGGCGCCGGCGATCTGCAATCCGTAGGACATGATCTCACGGATCTCCTCCGTTGCGCGCTGATCCATATAACTCATGGGGCGATGCACGGGCTTTCCTTCGCGGTCCACCAGTACCATTCCCTGCATCTGGGAGCAGAAGGAGATCCCTTCCACCTCCTCCGGGCGCACATCGCATTCGGCAAAGAGTTCCTTTGTGGATTCACACATGGCGTCCCACCATTCCTCTTCGTCCTGCTCCGCGCCGCCGTCCGGCAGGATATAAAGCCCATAGCCTTTGCTGACGCCCTTTAACAGCCTGATCTCCCGATCAACGCCAAAAAGACAGGTCTTTACGCCTGTCGTTCCGATATCATAGGATAAAACATAATGCATCTTCTTTCCCCCTGCTTTATGATCTCGTTTTTAGGTCTGCCCGTGCTTTACATCTTCCCGGGCAAACGTAAAGGCAGATTCCAAAAATCTTGCCAACTGCTCTTTTAACAGTACTTCTTCCTCATGAATATCCTTGCCGCGATACATCCGGTATCTCTCCCGATAGTAAGGACAGCAAAAGGAAAACTGCATCATCATCATCAGGTTGTCAAAGAAAAAAGCAAACAATTCCGGTTCCATATCCTGCCGGAAGGCGCCTTTTTCCATCTCCTTACGGATCACACTCGTATAAAGCCGGCTGGTCATCCGCTCCACTTCATCCGCAAGAAGCACCGCCGCCTTCTCGTCTCCCGTCACGGTGATCTGATGATACATACGCACGTAATCGGCATTTTTTTGCGCGTAACCTGCCGCTCCTTCCAAAAGCATTTTCGCATATTCCAGGGGCTTGCGCTCCTCGGCAAACACTTCCGTAAGAAAGCCTTCCAGCACACTGAGGCTCCTCGTCAGGCACGCTGCAAAAAAATCATCCTTGTCTTTGTAATACTTATATAAAACACCGACACTGATCCCGGCCTCTTTTGCGATCCTGCTCATGTTGGCTCTTTCAGGGCCGTTTTTCGCAAATTCCTTAATCCCGACCTCCAGGATCTCGTCCAATTTTTCCTGCGTAAATTTCTTAAGCATCAGGCACCTTTCTGCTTGGAATATTTTTTCACATAGATGAACCGTTGCAACCGCGCATCCAAAGCGCCCAAATGCGCGCTTTCTCCACCAAAAAGTGCCGCCGTGCAGCCCTTCACCAGGATCATGCGCACGGCTTCCTCATCCTCTCCGGTCACCCGCATACTTCCATCATCAAAAAGGACCGCATTTTTCCCTCGCAGGGCACCTGCCACCGTGCTTTCCTGCGATCCGGCAGGAAGCACCTCGATCACGGCGCCTGCGATCTGCGCCAAGTCGTCGATGGGTGCCTGCAAACGGCTGTGCGAAGCCGTATATAGCTTTACCGGATCAAACATGGCACCTTCCTCCTGCGGCGGTACGATCACGCGGGAAAAATAGATCTCTTTGCAATCCATTTCCAGCTGTCTTACCAGTGTGAACGCATCCTCCTCATCTCTGCCAAGCACAAATGCGCCATGCATCCGCATGAGAAAACGCCGCTCTTCGGGATGCGCCGCCACGCACTCCGCCACGGCTTTCCTGAGCTTTTTGGTGGAGGGCATGCCGTAGGCCGCGCAGGGAACGGAGGGATAGTTCTCCCCCGTCACGCTGACCGCCGTGGCATAGAGCTGATGGGTATGGATCAGAAAATTGGCCTCGGGACGCATACGATAAGCATCCGCATGGATCCACTTCTCGCTGGAGGGCTTGATCTCGCCTTCGTAGCTGCAATCCGCGATCCTGCACTTGACCAGATCCTCCTCGCGCAGAGTTTCGTACGCACGTCCGCTGGGCGTGATGATAAATTCGTCTTCCGAGATCCTGGCACTGATATTGCCCCACGTCCGGGCCACCAGGGCCTCCGCAAGCAATTGCCTGCCTGCGGCGACCACGCGTTTTCTTGCTTCTTCTTCCGTATATACCATGAATAACCGCCTTTCCGTCGTCCCGCCGATCATGCCTGCTCGATCTTTAATTCTTCACAGTTGGCAAAAACTCTCTCGAAACGTGCCAATATGTCGTCGATCATTTCTTCCGTGTAGGCTGCGCTGGTATACAGTCTGGAGCCTGCCAGCGTTACGATCCCTTCCGCCATGTATGCCGCACCGATGTGCTCCATCTCTCTCTGACGGATGCTTGTCTCCTTTAATACCTCCGGGATCGTCCACGGCTTCTTCCAGTTGACGCAAAAATGCATCGTCCCGGCATTGTCCAGATGGCAGATGGATCCCTGGTTGAAGGCCACGAAGGGAAGGTTATATTTCTTAATAAGCTCCTGCAACCCCTTGGTCAGACGATCGCCCATCCGACCTGCAACCTCGCAGGCATTTCTCTTTTCGATCTCACAAAGCGTATAATATCCGGCCACGCAGGAAATGGGCGTTGCCGCGAGCGTACCGCCGCACATGGCTTTCTTAACCTTCTTGCCGGAGGAATCCAGACCTGCGCCCAGATGTGCCATGCAGTCTGCGTGTCCGCCGACACCGCCTGCTCCCGGATAGCCGCCGGCAACGATCTTGCCGAAAATGGTCAGGTCGGGATCTACGCCGAAATACCCCTGCGCACCGCCGGGGCCGATCCTGAAGCCCGTCACAACTTCGTCGAAAATAAGAAGCGCGCCGTACTGCTTTGCCAGTCTTGCCGTCGCCTGGATAAACTCCTTGGAAACCGGTCGGGTACCGCTCTCCGGTCCCACCGGCTCCACATAGATCGCCGCCGTGCCGCCGTGGCGATTGGACCAGTGCAGCTTCTTCTCCAAATCATTGATATCATTGGGGAAATATTCGTTGGTATGCTTAAATACAAAATTGGGCACACCGTTGCTCATGAGGCCCTTCGTCCCGGGCACACGCATACCGTAAGCCAGCTGGTCGGACCATCCGTGATAGCCACCGCCCATCTTTAAGATATTCTTCTTGCCGGTCTTTAAACGTGCGATACGTGCCGCGCACATGCAGGCCTCGGTTCCGGAACCGAGCATACGGAATTTTTCCACGGAAGGTACCATCTCGGAGATCTTCTTTGCGATCTTATATTCGTATTCATGGAAAAGTCCCGTGGAAGGTCCGCAGGTATTTAACAGCTCGATCACGTGATCCCGCACCACGGGGTCGTTGCTGCCGATGATGGTCGGTCCACCCGCCTGCAGCAGATCGTAATACCAGTTGCCGTCGATGTCATAAAGCTTGGCGCCCTCCGCCTTCTCGATCACGATGGGGAAGGGGTAGTTGAAAGCAAGATTATGCTGCACGCCGCCGGGGATGATATTCTTTGCCTCCGTGATCATCTCCTTGGACTTGGCGCATTTCTTATCAAAATACTCCGTCTCATACTCCCGAAGCTTCTCGGGCTTAATGGAGTAGACCGGTTTCTTGATCAAAGCATCCAGTTGCTTTGTCACCTCTGCCGCATCCAAATACTCATCAATTGCATATCCGTTGTAAGCCATGTTTCTCCCTCCTACACATGTTTTGAAATGAATGTAAAATGAAATCGTATCTCGTGAATATGCATTCACGTCCTTGCGTTCAATATAGCATTGCGGTAATCCTGCTGTCAATATATTTTGTCTTTTTTATATTTTACTTCCATCCCACCCTCCATTGCTTTCCACCCCGCAATTTGTTATGCTCCTTACAGTATCTTTTTATATGAAATACAAGGTAAGGAGCCGTTATGGAATCAGAAAATACAAAAAAACACACAGCAAAAACCACCCGTCGCAGCAACCCTGCGATCATCTTTATCACCGGCGCGATCTGGGTGGTCTTTCTTGTCTTATGCATCCTCCTGTCCGTCCGACTGCATGTCGTGAATCAAAAGATCGACACGCTGACTGCGGTGCTTTCCCAAGGAGAATCCTCGGGCGACACCGAGAGTTCCTCTGTTTTTGACAAGATCGATCTGGAGGGATTTACCGCAAGGGAGGCCTACCTCCTCGGAAAAAAGGAGATGCTCTCCGAGATCGAAGCCTCCTTTACGGGCAGCACCTCCTCGCTGTCATCCTTGCGTCCCTTCTTTCCGGACAAGCTGGTGATCACCTCGAACAACAAGTACTATTTCGTGGATATCGATACAAGCCTGGCGATGCATGATTATAGCGAAGCAAACCTTAAGATCGACAGCACCACCGGCGAATATACCTATGTGGAAAACAATACGGTGACTTCCCAAAAGACGATCGACGTCTCCTCCTACCAGGGCGAGATCGACTGGGACAAGGTCGCTGCCGACGGTGTGACGTCCGCCTTTATCCGAGCGGTCTACCGCGGCTACGGTACCGGTAAACTCTGCGTAGATACCTCTGCAGATACCAATATCCAAGGTGCCGTCGAAAACGGGATCTTTACCGGCGTGTATGTTTTCAGTCAGGCAATCACCGAGGCGGAAGTCATCGAGGAAGCCGAGGCCGCCATCGAGGCCGTGGCGCCCTACAGCAAAGACTGCGCCATCGTTTTTGACGTGGAACGCGTTGCCGGAGAAGATGCGCGCATGGATGCTCTCTCCGTAGAGGAGCGCACCGACCTGGCCATCCTTTTTTGCGAGACCGTGAAAGCCGCCGGCTACAAACCCATGATCTATTTCAATACCGAGATGGCCGTGCTCTATCTGGAGCTGGACCGTCTGGAGGAATATGACAAATGGTTCGCGGCCTATGCCGATGAGTTTTACTATCCCTACGCCTACAGCGTATGGCAGTACAGCGAGTCCGGTACAGTGGACGGCATCGATACCCCGGTGGATATGAATCTCACTTTTTAACCCGCTCTTTTCATTCTCCTCGTTTCTTACTATAATGTAAGCAGGGTTATAAAATGATAAGGAGGGGTTTTTATGAATGAGATTGAAATGATGGCTCTTTTGGAAGAAGCCGAAGAAATGCGTTCCCACGCCTATGCTCCCTACAGCCGCTTTGCGGTCGGCGCAGCGCTTTTATGTGAAGACGGATCCGTCTACGGTGGCTGCAATATCGAAAACGGCTCCTACGGGGCAACGGTCTGTGCCGAACGAACCGCCTTTTTCAAAGCCGTTTCCGAAGGTGCGAAGGACTTTAAAGCCATTGCGATCACCGGCGCTCCTAAAGGTGAGGCTTCCGCATCGCCCTGTCCGCCCTGCGGCATCTGTCGTCAGGTCATGGCGGAATTTTGCGATCCCAAGACCTTCCTCATCATCCTGCGGGACGGTCCGGACAAGCCAAAAACATTCACCTTGGGAGACCTTTTACCGGAATCCTTTACATTATAAATCAAGTCCGTCTGCGATGAAAAAAAGCGGCCCTTCAAAGGAAGGACCGCTTTCTTTATTGTGTTTTTGTCTGATCTTCCTGCCGGTTTTTCATGAAAAATCCCATATTTCCAGATATTTCGAAAGCAATATCCGGCGAAAATGTATAAAATTTAGAACATTTTTAGATTTTCCCGGATAAGATCCATTCCTTCAGCAGGCGATAGATCTCATCCTCCTTCGGAGGACATCCGGGAACGGAATACATATAGCCCCGCGTGCACTTCCCAATGCCCACTGTTCCCTGCATCCCCTCATGTCCCTGACCGATGGCGATCCGGGTATGTAACCGGGAAAGTACACCTTCTTCCTTTAACCGAAGTAGGGCCGGTGCCAGGGCCGCATAGCACGCCGAGCAGGACTCCGCCTCCTCCACATCCGTGCGGATATCCAACATTCTGTCACGATAAGGCAATGCGCCGTTGTGGATCGGCGCATTAAGATCCTTTACCTCGAGTTCCTCCAGGGCAAGACTGCCACAGCCCTGCGCATGGGCATAGCCTACATAGGGCACATCCTGCGGCGTCAGGCCGAAAAGACTGCACACATACGCATCCGTCAATACCGGATCGCGCGCAGCCATGATGCAGTTCGTCTCCACGGGATTGCCCCCGTCCTCACTTTGCAGATCGCCGCAGATATGATCCACGACGATAAAATCCTGCGGTATCGCCTTCGCAAGATACCCGATGGGCTTGTGCAGACCCATGGCGTGAAATCTTCTTTTTTCATCATTGGGAATAAGGCCCTTCATGTTTTTGAGGGCACAGGTGATCTTGGTCTGTCCGTGACCTTTTAAGACAGGCACATTGATCATAAAATCTATTTTGCCGACCACGTCGCAAATGTTTAAGGACAGATCGCCGCAAGAGACGGTATGGCTCCCATCCGTCTGCGTGTCCACGAACGTCACGCCGTACGTCTCGCAAAGCTCACGATAGCCGCAATACTCATACGCATCGGACGTTTTATCGCCGATCCAGGAACCTTCCGCGATCAAAATACGGGAAAACCCGTGTTCCTTAAGATATTCCACGATCCCCGCCACAACCTCGGGATGGGTCGTCGCCCCGAAAGACGCAGGCGTGGGAGAGACAAGATTGGGCTTGATACCGATGCAGATCTGCGCACGGTCAAAACCTTCCGCATCACCGTTTTTGCGGTCGATCAGCTCCGCCAGTCCCGCCGCGGCAAGCAGCCGTTTGGTATTTTCTTTATACTCCGTTCCGTGGATCCGGAGGATTTCATTAGGATTCATCATCGCTCTTTTTTATCTGTACCGCCTTAAGATCGGAAAGCGCCCCGTCAATGTCCGTGCCTTCCTTCGCGTCCGCCTCCTGTAGTTCTTCCTGTCCTTCAAAGCCGCCGTATTTTTCCACAAGATCATGGAAGGGATTCTCTTCCTGATCCACGTCCTCCGCCGCCGAGAGTGCTCCGGGGTCCTCGAAAGACTCCAGGGAGCGTCTCAAAAACTCCTCCCGATCCTGCAGATTGTCAAGCTGTTTCTCCTTGCGACGACGCAAAAATCCGAAGGAGCCCGACGTTTCCTTCTCTGCATCCCCCGCCGTCTGCGCCTGCCACTGCCCGCGCGCAAACCTCCTGCGGAATGCGGGATAGACAAGCATGCCCACGAAGCCGACGCCGCATACGACGCTACCTATCGTGCCTTTTCTCTGCTGCGCCACATATTCCTTTGCATGCTTGGCGTAGTAATCCGCCGAATCGTAAAAGTACGCTTCCGGATCGGCCATCGCCGTGGCAAGCTCTTCATAATAATCCGCCATATACTCCGAAGCGTATTCCGATGCATAGGCGGAATCCGTGCCGTCATCATCCATATATTTCAAAGCATATTCGAGTTTGTAATCATTCCCCGAAAGAAACGGCGCCAGCGACTTGCGCGCTTCCGATCCGCCGATCATATGATAGGAGCTGTTTGCCGCATCGCGATCCGCAAAAACCACAACGAGATGGGAGGTCGCCCCCTCATCCGAAGTCTGCGCGGCGATCTCGTTAAACAAGGTCTCCGTATAGACCTCTCTCTCATCCATGGAAAGCGTGGAACTTGTCTCCTCCGACACATAGACCAGATGCATCAGCACGCCGTTCGTATCATAAATGCTCTGCATATATTCCAGCAAGCGGTTGCGGTCCTTTACGGTAAGTACGCCTGCCTCATCGATCACGGCATTGGATCTCGAAAAAGGATCCGAAGGTTCGCAGACATACAGGTTTTCCATCTGCGCCTCCGCCTCCGCAACGATCTCCTCATAACGTTCCTGATAATAGGTCCCCATCCCGTCCGTATCGGCCGTGGAGCCAAAATTATATAAAAATGCAATCGCCAGAATGACCATCAGGATGTAATACCAGGGACGCATTCTGTTTGGATTCTTTTCTTTCTTAACTTTCGTTTCTTTGCTGTTGGTTGACATAATACAATATTCCGAATCTGCTGTTTTAAAAATTATCAGGAAAGATACTTCTCCGTCAACGCATCACAGACACGCTTGGAATCCAGTTCCCGCTCTGCGATGGTCTGAAAAAGTTTATGATAGGTCTCGTCCTCAAACTCCTGATAAACCGCATCAAAATCACGCTTTTTCTCATAGGAGCGATTGGATATCTCCATGATCTTTGCCTCGGAAACCGCGAGATTGGTATCCTTGTATCTGCGCTGCAGTTCGCGGATGCTCTCCAGCAGTTCATCATAGGCTTTGCGCATATTCTCCGTACGCTCATGCACCGTGGCATAATCCTCCTCCAAAGCGGTGCGCTCCCGCCCGAGGGCAAGAAGCTTGCGCTCCAGCAAGACCGTATCCTTCTCTGCCTCCGCAACTTTCTCCTCCCTCGCATTTTTTAAAGCCAGGCCGACCTTTCCCGCATCGTCGGTGTTGTTTTCCAGACGATGACGGATCCGGCTCTCAATGGTGATCGCCCGTCCCAGCTCATATTTAATACCGGCGAGATTATCGCAGAGTTCATCATATACTTTTAAAATCTCTTTTTGCGGATCCTTTTTGCCAAAAATCATGGTAATTTCCTTACTGCTGCCGGCACTCCTTACCGAGAGAATGTACCGTTTTTACACGCGTTCTATTATATCATACGCTCTCGTCCACGCAAGCCGCGATCACGTCACGATAGGGAAGTTTTCCGCCAAAAATATCCAGAGCGCTGCCGATCGTTACATGGATCTGTCCGTTGCCGAGCCGGCGGATCTTGGCAATATCCTCCACGCTGCCCACGCCACCCGCATAGGTCACGGGGCATCCCCGGTATTGCGCCAGTTGCCGCACGAGCACGGCATCGATCCCCGCCTGCTTGCCCTCCACATCCGCCGCATGGATCAAAAATTCATCGCAATACGGCGCCAGCATCTCCAGCGTCTGTGCATTGACTTCCACGTCGGTCCGTTTCTGCCAGCGATCCGTCACGATGTAGTAGATACCGCCCTCGGCCTTGCAACTGACGTCCAGCACCAGGTGCTTGCGTCCCACGGTCTCCTCCATGGTCTTTAAGTGATCCCACAGGATCTTGCCGCCGGAAAAGATATAGGAGGTCACGATCACATGGGAAGCCCCCGCATCCAAAAATGCCTTGGCATTGTCCGGTCGGATCCCCCCGCCGATCTGCATCCCTCCGGGATACGCCTTAAGTGCCGCAAGCGCCGCCGCCTCAGAGGCCGCATACTCCGGCGTACCGGCTTTGTTGAGCAACACGATATGGCCGCCTTTTAGGCCGTCCCGTGCATACAATGCCGCATACTCCGCCGCGCTTTTTTCGGAAACAAAATTTTCCTGCGGTGCCGCACCGTCGTCACGCAGAGTAGACCCTACGATCTGCTTCACCTTGCCGTTATGAATATCAATACATGGTCGAAATTCCATAGATTGCTTTCTCCTGCTTGTAAACGATTTGTCGTACGAGGTTTATTTCCAGTCGCACAAAGCCTTTGCGACGTAGATCCCCGTGTAGGACTCCTTCACCTTCGCCACTTCCTCCGGCGTACCGGTGCAGACCACGGTACCTCCGCCGTCGCCGCCTTCCGGTCCCATATCAATGATATAGTCCGCCGTCTTGATCACATCCAGATTGTGCTCGATCACGACCACCGTATTGCCGCCTTCCGTCAGGCGATGCAGGATGTCGATGAGTTTGTGTACATCCGCAAAATGCAGACCGGTGGTGGGCTCATCCAGGATGTAGATCGTCTTACCCGTACTCCTGCGGGACAGCTCCGTGGCAAGCTTGACGCGCTGCGCCTCACCGCCGGAAAGCTGGGTCGAAGGCTGCCCCAGCCGGATATAGGAAAGTCCCACGTCCATCAATGTATCGAGCTTGCGCTTGATGGAGGGCACGTTTTCAAAAAAGACCACGGCCTCCTCCACCGTCATGTCCAGCACGTCATAGATCGTCTTGCCCTTGTAGTGTACCTCCAGGGTCTCCCGGTTGTAACGTTTGCCGCCGCAAACCTCACAGGGCACATAGACATCCGGCAGAAAATGCATCTCGATCTTTAAAATACCGTCGCCGGCGCAGGCTTCGCAACGGCCGCCTTTGACATTGAAACTGAAACGTCCCTTCTTGTATCCTCTTGCCTTCGCATCGGGCGTCGCCGCAAAAAGATCCCGGATCATATCAAAGACTCCGGTATACGTCGCCGGATTGGAACGCGGCGTCCTGCCGATGGGGCTCTGGTCGATGGCGATCACCTTATCCAGCTGCTCCAGCCCCTTGATCGTCTTGTGCTTGCCGGCCACGGTTCTGGCGCGGTTTAAGCTCTTTGCCAGATGCTTATAGAGGATCTCATTGACCAGCGAGCTCTTGCCGGAACCCGAAACGCCGGTGACACAAGTCATGATCCCCAGCGGGAATTTGACGTTGATATTTTTGAGATTGTTCTCCTGCGCACCGCGGACCTCGATCCATCCCGTGGGCTTTTGCCGCACCTCAGGGACCGGGATCTTGACGCGGCCGGAAAGATACGCCCCCGTCAAAGAATCCGGGCAGGCCATGATCTCCTCGGCCGTTCCCACGCAGACCACTTCGCCGCCGTGCTCCCCGGCGCCGGGGCCGATATCCACGATGCAATCCGCTTCCAACATTGTCTCCGCATCATGCTCCACGACCAGGACGCTGTTGCCCAAGTCGCGCAGATGCTTTAAGGTCATAAGCAACTTGTCATTGTCCCGCTGATGCAGACCGATGCTCGGCTCATCCAGAATATAAGCCACGCCCACCAGGCCCGAACCGATCTGGGTCGCCAAGCGGATCCGCTGGGCTTCGCCGCCGGAAAGTGTCCCCGTGGCCCGGGACAACGTGAGGTAATCCAATCCCACGTCATTTAAAAAACCGACCCTGGCAGAGATCTCTTTTAAGATCTGATTGCCGATGAGCTGCTGTTGCTTCGTTAACTGCAGAGTCGCGATATAGTCCAGGCATTTCTTTACGGACAGATCCGTCAACTCCGCGATATTCTTATCGCCCACGGTCACGGCGAGCGACTCGGGCTTTAACCTCCTGCCGCCGCAGGCCTCACAGGGCGTGATCCGCATAAAGGATTCATACTCCGCCTTGGTGATCTCGGAGGCCGTCTCACGATACCTGCGTGCCACATTGCGAAGCAGTCCCTCAAAGGCGATCGGGTAATCCCCCACGCCACGCTGTCCCTCATAATGCACCATCACCTTATGGGAACCCGTTCCGTGCAGGATCAGGTCCCTTACCTTCTTGGAGAGCTTTTCATAAGGCGTATCCAGAGAAAATCCATAATCCTGTGCCATCGCCTTTAAAAGCGCATAGGTAAAGCTCTTATGATCGTTGGAGGACTGCCATCCCATAACCTGGATCGCACCCTGATTCAAGCTCAGGCTCTCGTCCGGGATCATGAGCTCCGGATCAAACTCCATCTTGTAACCGATACCGTAGCATACGGGGCAGGCTCCGAAAGGATTGTTAAAGGAAAAGCTACGCGGCTCCAGATCCTCGATGCTGATCCTACAATCCGGGCAGGCAAAATTCTGACTCATGCGCAGGATCTCTCCCTCGCCGGTCGATACCATGAGCAGACCGTCGGAGAGTGCAAGCACCGCCTCAATGGAATCCGTCAGACGCTTTTCAATGCCTTCCCGTACCTTCAGACGATCCACCACGATCTCGATATTGTGCTTGATATTTTTATCCAGCGTGATCTCTTCATCGAGCTCGTACAGATTGCCGTCGATGACCACGCGCACATAGCCGCTGCGCTTCGCGCGTTCGAGGACCTTGGCATGCTCGCCCTTCCGTCCGCGCACGACGGGAGCCAACAGCTCGATCCTGGTCCCCTCGGGAAGCGCCAGCAGACGATCCACCATCTGATCCACGGTCTGGCGATGGATCTCACGACCGCATTCCGGGCAATGCGGGACACCGATCCGCGCATACAAAAGGCGCAGATAATCATAGATCTCCGTCACCGTACCCACGGTGGAACGCGGATTCTTACTGGTCGTCTTCTGATCGATGGAAATGGCCGGCGACAAGCCTTCGATACTCTCCACATTGGGCTTTTCCATCTGGCCCAAAAACTGTCTGGCATAGGAGGACAGGGACTCCATATAGCGCCGCTGCCCCTCCGCATAAATGGTATCAAATGCCAGAGACGACTTGCCGGAACCGGACAGGCCGGTCAATACGACCAGTTCGTTTCTCGGGATATCCACGTCGATCGACTTCAGATTATGCTCTGCCGCCTTGCGGATCTTGATATATTCTCTCAGATTTCCCACAGGGTTTCTCCTTTTCTTTCGAGTTTTATTCTTTCATGCTCTGCAGCATGGTCTTTAATTCGATCATCCGGTCACGCAATTCGGCGGCTGTCTCGAAATCCAGCTCCGCCGCAGCCTTCTTCATGCGCTTCTCCACCTCTGCGGCGGTTTTCTGCAATTCTTTCCGATCCATGGATTCCGGATCCTTGGCGAAACGAAGCGTTTCCTGCGCCACTTTTTTGGAGATGCTGATCACCTCTCGGACCGCCTTTTGGATGGACTGCGGTGTGATGCCATGCACTTCGTTGTAAGCCTTTTGGATGGCCCTTCTGCGCTCCGTCTCCGTGATGGCGCGGCGCATGGAATCCGTCACGGTATCCGCATACATGATCACGTGGCCTTCCGTATTGCGCGCCGCACGGCCGATCGTCTGAATCAGGGAAGTCTCCGACCGCAGGAAGCCTTCCTTGTCCGCATCCAGGATCGCCACCAGCGTGATCTCCGGGATATCCAGGCCCTCCCGCAGGAGATTGATCCCCACCAATACGTCAAAAACATCCAGGCGCAGATCGCGGATGATCTCCGCGCGCTCTAAGGTATCGATATCGGAATGCAGGTATTTGACCCGCACGCCGACCTCACGCATATAGTCCGTCAGGTCCTCCGCCATCTTCTTGGTCAGCGTCGTGATCAGTATCTTGTGATGCGCGGCGGTCTCCTTTTTAACCTCCGCAAGCAGGTCGTCAATCTGTCCCTCCACGGGGCGAACACTGATCTCAGGATCGAGCAGTCCCGTCGGCCGGATCACCTGCTCCGTCCGCAACTCTTCATGCTCCTCCTCATACTTGGAAGGGGTCGCGGATACAAAAAGCATCTGATGGATCTTGCCCTCAAATTCGTCGAAACGAAGGGGCCTGTTGTCCAACGCGGACGGCAGACGGAATCCGTAATCCACCAACGTCGTCTTGCGGGAACGGTCCCCGGCATACATCCCGCCCACCTGCGGAATCGTCATATGGGACTCATCCACGATGATCAAAAAGTCTTCCGGAAAATAATCCATCAAAGTATAGGGCATGGCCCCGGGCGCAAGACCGTTTAAGTGCCGGGAATAATTCTCGATCCCACTGCAAAAACCGGTCTCCTTTAACATCTCCACGTCAAAATTGGTGCGCTCCGCGATCCGCTGCGCCTCGAGGAGTTTGTCCTTTTTCTTAAACCAGGCAACCCGCTCCTTTAACTCCTCCAAGATTGTCTCCGATGCCCGCAGGATCTGCGCCTGCGGCACCACGTAGTGGGAAGCCGGAAAGACCGCCAGGTGCTCGAGATCCGCGGTGATCTCTCCCGTCAAAGGATCGAAGCGGCGGATTCGCTCAATCTCATCATCAAAAAACTCCACCCGTACGCCATAGTCCTCATCCGCCGGATAGATCTCCAGGGTATCCCCCTTGACGCGAAACGTACCGCGACGGATATCCATCTCATTCCTGTCATACTGGATATCAATAAGCGCACGGATCACATCATCCCGCTCCTTCACCATGCCGGGTCGCAGGGAAACCATCATATTCTCATAGCTCTCGGGACTGCCGATCCCGTAGATGCAGGATACGGAAGAGACCACCACCACGTCCCGCCGCTCGGAAAGCGCCGCCGTGGCCGACAGCCGGAGCTTGTCGATCTCGTCGTTGACCGCGGAATCTTTTTCAATATAAGTATCCGACGAAGGCACATACGCCTCCGGCTGGTAATAATCATAGTAGGATACAAAATACTCCACCGCGTTCTCCGGAAAAAACTCCTTCATCTCGCCGTAAAGCTGCCCCGCAAGCGTCTTATTATGGCTGATGATGAGCGTCGGCTTATTTAACGCCGCGATCACATTGGCCATGGTAAAGGTCTTGCCGGATCCGGTCACGCCGAGTAAGGTCTGAAAACGATTGCCTTTTTGAAATCCTTCCACGAGATCGCGGATCGCCTGCGGCTGATCCCCGGTGGGTTTGTAATCGGAATGTAATCGAAATTCCATGGATGCAGATCCTCTTTTCAACGATCCTTCTAAAAAAGGGTGGTACACTACCTTGTAGTATATCACCCTTATGCCTTACTGTCTAATCATTTCGAACGTATGTTTGTGCTTGTTTACCACTTTTCTCCGTTTACTTCCACCTCTCCGAGATCACAGGTCGCGCGGATGTCCACGAGAGATGCATCTTTTTCCGTAATGATGTCGATGTTGCCCAAGTCGCAGTCCGCAACGATCGTCAATGCATTGGTCTTAATCTCGATATCGCCCGCATCCACCGAAGCAGAAACCTTATCCGCCGTAACGTCGAGTGTGACATTTCCAAAGTCATTCTCCGCATTGACGGTTCCGATCATGCTGTCCGAAACCGTCAGATCCCCCGCACTCATCATCACGGAAAGCGTATCTGCGGTCAATTCGTCCACATCCAGATCCCCCGCACTCATCGTCACGGAAAGCGTATCTGCGGTCAATTCGTCCACATCCAGATCGCCGGCGTCCATGGTCACATCGATCGAGGTAAGCTCCGTCCCTTCCGGTATGGTCACTGTCATTTTACACCTATCATTTCCCAAAGTGGATTGGATATTCTTGGCCGACTGTTCAATCGTTAAGATGCCGTTCTCCACCGTTACCTCCGGTACCAGTTCCTCAGGAAAAGTATAGGAGACCTTAAGCGCTTCTCCGGACTCGATATCGACATCGCCCAGATTCATGTTCATGGAGATCCCCGTGATACTGTCCGTCAGTACTATCTCCTCCGAGACCGTTTCCCCTTTTTGCCAGCTGCCAAATATACCGAAGGAAGGTCCAAACCATCTGCCCACTCCCACCAGAATGACCACGATGGTCACCAGGCACAAAATAACGATATATGCTTTTTTCATAATCTCCTCCTATTCCTCTGTTGTCAAAACCGATTTTAAAAGTACATGCAGGATCGCCGCTACCGGCCAGATGATCCAGGTCAGCCCCCATTCAAAGGTAAGGAAGCTTACCATAAGGTAGATACAGGTGATCGTGAGCCAATACACACTCATGATCGCTTCCGCAAATCTGCTTACATAGTGTACCGTCTCTTCGTCAGCATAATGGCCGCTGACCGTTTTTCTGTCGTTCACATTCATGATCGCTTCATATCCTCTCACGATGATCCCGCTGTAAACCATGAGGAATACGCCCAGTCCCACCAGGCCAAACAATGTCACCGGCATGATATCGCTGTCGGAAGCGGCAGCACTCGGCACCCAGCAGAAGGCGCAGAGCACGACGCCTACCGTCAACATCCAGGTCCTTGTGGAACGAAACTCCCTGCTCTTTTGGCGCACCATGTCCGCAGTCGCCAGATCGATCCGGCAGGCTTCCTTTGTCAGGTAGACGTAGTCTTTTCCCATGGAACCGCTGTAAATAAAGAGCGCGACCGCCACAATGATACAGCCAAACATGCCGACCACACCATAGGTTTCGTTGTACAACAGCTCCTCGCCGATAATGGTAAAGCACACGCTGACGATGCAGAGCAATACGCCGATGGCAACATACAGTGCTCTTTTTCGGGTGTAATCCAAAAATTCCAGGATCCCGCTCATGCTGACAAACTGTCTCGGCTCTTCCTGCTGTCTCTTCTGCGCTTCCTCTACCTCTTCGGTCAGTCCGAGATCTTCCGCCAACTCATCCAGATTGCCAAATTCCGAGATAACCGTGCCGATGGCGGCGTTCTCCGTCTCGCCCTCCGCGATGAGCTCATTGTATTTATCCTCCATCATGGAGAATAATTCATCCTTTGCTTTCCTCACTTCCGCTGTATTTGGAAGATTTGCAAACATTGCTTCCAGATAATTCTTAATCGTTTCCATTTTCTTCTCCCTGTTCGCTTTCTTCAATGAAATGTTCAATGACCTCTTTGGTCAGTTGCCACTCCTCACATTTTTCCTGATAATATGCCTCGCCGTCCGGCGTCACCCTGTAGTAGGTGCGTTTCTTGCCGTTGCCTTCCGGGTCCGGGTCCGCCACAAAGGATTCGATGTAACCGTTTTTCTCCATCCGTGTAAAGGCGGAGTACAACGTCGTCTCCTTGATGATGTATTTCCCGTCGGAGATGCACTTGATCTGCTTGGAGATCTCATATCCGTAGGAAGGTTCCCGTCGGAGGATACTCAGGATCATGGTGTCATTGTATCCGCGAATGACATCGCTGCTGATCGCAACCATAACCTCACTCCTTTGTCTGTCGTACTACGTCTGTCGAAGTACTTTATCTGATGGAGTAAATATACTACGTCTGTCGTAGGATGTCAACACCTTTTTTTAAAAAAAAAGAAATGCGCGGAATTTGCTCCCGCGCACTTCTTTTTTCCGAATCCTATTTTTCAAATACAACACCGCCGGCCTGCGTCGGATGATCCATATAAATGATCTTATCCGCCGTACTGCGATAGCGCAGGATCTCCCACACGATCATGATGTCTCCCGCTGCCGCATCCGCCATGATGATTCCTCCAAACAAAACGGACAACACGCCGCTTACGATTCCCACGATCATGGGGACCACGCCCAAAAGCAATAACGGCATCAACCCCCCAAAGATATACTGCCCCTTTGTAAGCGGCGACTTACAGGTGCAATAGGGTGTCAAATACTGCCGCATGATCCCAAAATCAATGTCTTTCCAATGATGCTCGGCAAAGATCGCCCAGCTGATCCCGTGGATGAGCTCATGCACCACGATCAAAACCAAGAGAAATAGAAACAGGATTATGATCTCCCACGGGGAAAATCCCTTTCCCAGGCCATGATGATTGTAATAAAACAACCCGATCCCCACGATAAAGAGCGGGATCAAAAGCACCACCGCAAAGACATTGGCCTTGATGATACTGATGGTCAGATCGTGTCTCTCATAGCCTTCCGCGACCAGTTTTTCGGAAAGGTTTTCAAACTCCGCCAGCCGCTTCTTTTCCGCTTCCGATAATTTCCCGGAGGCTTCCTTGTCCTCCGGATTGTCAAATCCGTTTTCTTTCATAACGATCCCTCCCCTGTATTTTTTTGATTATACCATTTCCGCCTGCCGATATCCATCGCTCACCCGCGCCGTACAAAAAACTACAGAAGCAGCTCCGGGACTGGTAGGATCGTTATGATGCGGATCATCCCACAAGCGATGGGATTGGCGAGTGGTTCGCCCGTGGAATGAACGAATCATCGGATTTTTCTGGTTCCGGACAAAGCGTGTTTTCGCCAGTCCCATGCGCCAGTCGATCGTCAAAAGATAGATAAACATGACTAACGGCAGCAGGATGTTGGCCGTAAATTCAGGTATGATATGCGCCATGGTCGTTTCCATGGAATCCACACGCTCTACGATAATGTTCTTATAGGTACCGCTGTGATCATCCAGGACAGAACCGAGCGGTATCTTTGAGAGCTTCGCTGTCAGCTGCTTTCTGATCCCGCCCAGCACCGTAAATGTCGCCACATGGGACAATGTGGTGGACGAAGAGTGAAGCGCCACTCTTACGATCCAGCACGCTGCCATGATCAGCACCTGTCTCAGGTAATACGACCAGTCTGCGCCTCCGGATATCAACTTCTCCACAACGCCTGCGATCAGTAGATAGGGGATGAAAGATGCCGCAACACCAAGGATCGCCAGCAGCACACTGCCGATAAAAAATCCCTTGCGCCGTCCGGCAAACTCCATCACCCAGGAGATCGTGCTTTTTTTCTTCATTTGGATAACCTCCTGTATTTATATTGCTGAAAAAGAATCGTTAAAATCCCAGGAACTTACGCCAGCCCTCTGTAAAGAACATAGCGATCGTATTTGCATAATATCTGGCTTTTTCATAAGAAAAAACATGATCGAGCATCTCAAGCTGCCAGTCATCGTCCCACATAGACACTTTTAACATTATAGTTAGCCGTAGCTAACTCGTCAATATGTTTTACATGTCTTTTTGAATTATATCGTCAGAAAATGATCGGCCTGATGGAAGAAATACGCGAAAAGCAAAGCATTGTTTCTTCAACATAAATGAGTTCGGTGCAGTCCATTTCTGAACTGCACCGAACTCAACTAAAAAACTTTCTTATGTGGCTGTCCCGAAGCGGGAGCCTTTCATTTTTAAGGTAAACGAACAGCTTATTCAGCAGCGTTTAAGGTCAGGGAAGTATAGGTCTTACCTGCCTCAAGGGTTACTTCGTTGCCGTTTGCATCCGTTGCGGTAGCATTTACGGTAGCGTCTGCACCGATGGTCAGGCTGTCAACATAGCACTCCTCGGTTACGGTCCATACCGCATTGTCGGTAAGAGTTACATTGACGATGTTCACGCCGTTGCTGTAAACCTGGTTGGTTACATGACCAAGCTTTGCAGCTGCTTCTGCAGCCGTGGTTGCATTGTAGCCTTCAGCCTCGGTACGATAGGTAAAGGACTTGTAATCATGCTGGTACTCGGTTGCGGAGATGCCGCCGTTGAGTACTGCATTCTCGCCAAGATTTACGTTTAAGGTAGCACCACCGTTGGAGGTGTAACCGGAACCGTTGTACAGGCTGCCGTTTAAGGTAGCGTTGGTTACGTTAAAGTCATGGGTCCAACCGCTGTCAACATAGTCTACGCCCCAGGTGGAGGACCAGCCGTCCGGCTCCTCGAAGCTCATGTTGAAGGTCGGCATACCGAATACATCATCCATGTATGCACCGATCATATCATCATCATTGTCGATGATCTGAAGGATCACGCCGTCAGCAGAGGAAACCTCAGCGCTGTCGATGTTGATCTCGGAGCTGATCTTCTTGATCAGGAATACTGCGTTCTCCGTGGAAACCGTGGTACCGTTTAAGATGTTAAGTACGTTAGTTCCGGAAGAAGCATTGTGATGGAACATGAAACCGAAGTTTGCACTCGTTACGGAGGTGTTTACGGTCTCACCTGCTGCAACTGCGCTACTGGATACGGTAGCTACGCGGGTACCTGCATCATCAAGCTTGGTGATGTCGATCTCCTCGCCGCCGGTGTAAG
>CAJOPA010000054.1 GCA_905236235.1 uncultured Eubacterium sp.
ACGCGGGGGATCCGTCTTATTTTATGCCGAAGGTCCGTCTTCGTCGTCGATACCGTAACTGTAATTCTCATCATCATCTTCATCATAGCCGGTATCGTTGATGATGTAGTCACTGATGCCCTTTACGGTCGTGGAAGGCTCATAATCCTCAATACCGTAGAGGTATTCATACAGATCCTTGACACTGCTCTCAAGCGTACACGGTACCATGACGCTGGCGCTGTTGATGGTAGCCGAATGCAGTGAGAAGGGGAAACCTGCGGTACTTACAAGCTCATAATCAAAGACATCCGCGATTAACGACAGCAGTTCCTTCTCGCTTAAGGAGGTGGAAATGCTGGGCAGGATCTCATCAACCAGCTCGTTTACCTTGGTCAGGGACAATGCCTGCGCCTTTTCAATGAGCTGTACCAGGACCTCACGATGTCTTGCCGAACGCGTAAAGTCATCGCCCACCGTGGAACGGATCCTGCAGTATGCCGTAGCCTGCACGCCGTCAAGAAGGTAGGTCCCCGGCTCCCAGATCTCCGAAGAGGTCAATCCGTAGAGTCCGTTTAACTCATTGATATAGAAATTGTAATTGTAATAGGAACCGTAGCCGGCCCAGATCTCATCATAGCTTAAGTCAATCTCCACGCCGCCCACAAGGTTGACCGCATCAATGAGCGCCGCAAAATCGACGGCGATATAATCCTCAATATCCAGGTCAAAGTTCGTATTGAGCGTCTGGATACCGCCCTCGGGTCCGAGCTGTCCGTAACCGCCGTTCATCTTGCCGTAGGTGCCGTCCGGACGCAGGGTATAGGTATCACGATAGAAGGATACGATCTTAACCTCCTGCGTATCATTGTTGATGGAAGCCACCATGATACAGTCGCTGCGGCTGCCGGTGTAGCTGCCGCTGCCGCGGTTATCGATACCGAACAGTGCGATATTCGTATAGCCCGTCAGTCCCAATTCCTTCTTTTTCTCATAGACCTCGGAATTGATCTTGGCATCGCTGACCTCCGTATGCTCCACCTTCCACCATTTAAGGAGGAGGAACAGAGCCACAACCAGAGCCAAAAGAACAATGATCTCTATAATAAAAACGATCAGTTTGGTTTTTTGCTTTTTCTTTTTCTTTTTTGCAGATGATGTACTCACTTTTTTTCCTTTCCCGTATTCCACTTTTTCAAAACACGTCCAAGTTATAGGATTACAACATCAAAAAATATTATCACCGCAGGTGGGATTTGTCAAGGTAAAGGGATTTTCCCGGAATCTTTCAGTTTTTTCTGCGATCCCTCCTGTAATGCTCCTTTAAAAACTGCCAGCGGTTACGGATCATCACGCCAAGCGTATTATGCCCAAAGTCCGAGGCGGTATCCGCATGCCGTCGGTAATCCATCAGGACCTCAGGCAGCAGCACCGCGCCCTTGCCGGCTCTTGCCGCGCGCGTACCGATCCACCAGTCATGCATGGGAAGCGTCTCCGGTGCCGGCAAGACATCCTCAAGGATCTCCCCGCGAAAAGCCATGGCGCAGCCCATATAGCTGTTTTTGATGAGGTTGGCCGTAAAGCCCGTCTTCGACCTCCGGTAAGCAAAAAAGCTCGGATAGATGGTCGCTTCAAGATTCTCATCCGTCACCCGCACATCATGCAGTACGAGGTCCGCATCCGTCTCGTGCAGATGCTTCAAAACCCTTCTCACCTTATCCGGATACCACACGTCGTCCTGATCCGCAAGGAAGATCACGCCCTTCCTGCGGCCGTGAGCCACCGCACTCTGTGCGAGCACATGGTTAAAATTGGCGATCACGCCCCTGCCCGGCCCGTGCAGGATCCGGACTCTCGCATCCCGATCCGCTACCTCCGCAAGGATCTCCCAAGTCCCGTCCGTCGATCCGTCATCCGAGATCACAAGCTCATCCGCATCGCCGAGCTGCCCCAGGATGCTGTCGATCTGCTCACGCACAAAACGCGCACCGTTATAGGTCGTCATGCAGACGGAGACCATCTCCTCTGTAATACTTCCGTTATAAAACAGCCGCTCATAATCCGCGATGATCTTTTCCCAGGAAAAAGCTCCCTTGATCCGCGCTCTCGCGGCCTCGCCCATCGCCTGCCGCTCCTCCGGCGTACAAGCGTCCGCCTTCCTGATAAGCTCCGCAAGGTTACCCTGCTCTTTGGTAAAATACCACGCCGCCTCATCCGCGACCTCGCGATTAAATCCCACGTCCATCAGGAGATTCATATCCGTTGCGGCAAGCGCCTCCAAAAGGGAAGGATTCGTCCCGCCCACTTCGTGTCCGTGCAGGTAAGCATACGCATGCCTGCGGATCGCGGCAAGAAGCGCCTGATCGTAGACCGTCCCCACGAATTTGACGCCGGGATGCTCCGCAAAAAGCGTGGATGCCGCAAGCGCCCTATAGAACCCGTTCTTCTCCACATTCGTGATGATCACCAGATCCCGCTTGCTGCCGGAAGCAATATACTCCCGCAGCATCGTCTCGTAGTTGTTTTCCGGCACGAAACGTCCGACGATGAGGTAGTAGTCGCCCTTCGTGATGCCATGGGTTGCATACCACTCAGACAGCTTCGTCTCGACATCCTCTCCTGCCGGCACCATTCTCTTTCGCGCCGATTTCATGCGCTCTCCTGCAGACTCCATGCCCTCTCCTACGGGCTGCGCGTTTTCTCCTGCGCCCTCCACGTGCGCGCCGTAGGACAGATAGATCGTGCGCGGATGAAACTGCGCATAGGTTTTGCGCAGGATATCCTCAATGGTCACGGAATCGCAGATCAAAAGATCCGCATTCCTCACCATGCCCTTTTCCGAATGCTTCCAGTAGACGCGGATCGCGCGGTTCCACTTTGCCCGCTTGTACTCCTGTCCGTCCGGGTTTACATAAAGCTTGCCCCCGAGTTCTTCGATCTCTCTTTTATAAGGCGCGATAAAAGGTCCCACCCGACATGCCAACACATAGATGATGGGGTTTATTAACCGATTTTCCTTAATATCGTTGATACAATAATCAAGCGCTCTTAGATCATAGAGCACCGCCCGGGCCGCGCCGATCGCGGGGACTCGCACGTGAAAAAGGCAAACCCCCGGGAAGGTCAACCCGTCCTCAAAGGTTTCATTGTCCATGCACGCCACGTGGTAGCGGATCTCCTTCGTCTGCTTGCCGGTCACGAGCGCCTCAACAAAGGTCTCAAAGCCGCCGTAAGCCGCAGGGATCCCCTTGCTTCCCACGATATAGACATGCTGAAAAGGCTTTTCTTTCATAGGTTACTCCGTTTTGGGTTGTTATGCTTTCTGTTCCCGTTTCTTTAAATATTCTTTGATCTTAAAAGCGCA
>CAJOPA010000055.1 GCA_905236235.1 uncultured Eubacterium sp.
AGCTCCACCAAGATCCAAGCGATCAAGGAACTGGTGGATCAGGAGGAGACGCTTTTATACGCGATCGAGCATCCGGAGACGGAGGCAAGGGAGGAGATCTCGCTGCTTTGGGATTTTTCCGTGTATCATGCACGCTGGGAAGAGTTAAACCGGACGGATTTTGAGATCGAAAGCTCGCCGGAGAAGGGAGCAGAGGCGAGGGTGGCCGTTACCCAGCCAAGGAGTGTCACGGAAGTGTCACCCTCCGAAAGGGTTGATGTCAATGTCCGGGGTGTGGAATATTTAAAAAAGATCATCGAGGAATGTCAGGAAGCCGGGATCGAAGTATTGCTGACGTACCTGCCGTTTCCCGCCTCCATGACGGAGCAACGGGAGGCGTATACCATTGCGGATATCGCAGAGGAGTACGGGGTAAATTATGTAAACTTCCTGGAGATGGATGTGGTCAATTACTATACGGATATGTATGACGAGGATTCCCATTTAAACCCCTCCGGAGCGCATAAGATCACGGCGTATCTCGGAGAGTATATCTCGGAGCATTATGACCTGCCGGATCGCAGAGAGGATGAGGCGTATGCTTTCTGGAACGAGGATTTTACGGAATACCGGGAGTATATGGAAGGACTGCTTTTATCGCAAACATCCTTAGACCGGTATCTCATGCTTTTGTCCGATGATTCCTATGATGCACTCATCAGTATTGAGGATGCAAGCCTTGCGGACGATCTGATCTATCGCAGACTTTTGTTAAATATCGGGGTGTCATATTCGGAGATCAAGAGCGGAAAGACGGTCTTTGCGGTTACCTGCGGCGGAGAGGATGTAACGTCCTATGCGTCGGTGGGCGATGTGGAGGATGTTCAATTGCAGCAAAAAATGTTATCCTTTACGAGTGAGACGGAAGCGGCGATCCGCATCAAGGTATACAACCATGCCACGGGGCAGCTGATCGACGAGCGTAATTTTAACCGCGTGGATACGGCGGTGCAATACGTGGCACAGTAAAGGTACGGTGCTGTGTGATCGTACTGCACGATCACGAAGAAGGAGATTGTTGGCGGGGGGAAGGATATGACCTATCTGTCATTGCCATATTATATACTGGTTTTGGTCACCTGCGTGATCTATTATGTGCTGCCGCAGCGGTTTCGCTGGGTGGCGCTTTTGGCTTCAAATCTTTTCTTTTACGGATACTTCTTCGCTACGGGCTGGTGGATCTTTGCGCTGACCGTGGCGGTCGCTTACGGATTTGGACTGTTTCTTTCAAGTTATCGTACAAAAGTCGTACTCTTTGCGGGCATAGGTCTCGTGATCCTGCCCTGGATCCTTGGGAAAACCACCCTTTTATACTGGATCGGGCAGTTTTCGGGCAGTGCGTTTTCCATCCTCGTCCCCATGGGGATCTCCTTTTATACCATGCAGCTGGTTTCCTACCTGGCGGATGTCTATATGGAAAAGATCAAAGCGGAAGAAAATCCCTTCCGGTTCCTGTTATTTGCCACGTTTTTTCCGCAGGTGGTGCAAGGTCCCATTCCCCGCTATGATCGTCTGGCGTTTCAGCTCTACGAAGGGCATGCGTTTGATGAGGAGAGATTTCGCGCGGGTGTCTATCGCATTTTGTGGGGCTTCTTTTTAAAACTTGTGATCGCGGACAAGGCAGCGGTGGTGGTCAATCGGATCTTTGATCACTCCGAAGCCTACGGCGGCTCCTTTGTCTGGATCGCCGGGATCCTTTATTCCCTGCAACTGTATACGGATTTCTTGGCCTGTACGACGCTGGCGCAGGGCGTGGCGGAGCTTTTTGGCGTATCCCTGGAGGATAACTTTGCAAGGCCGTATTTTGCGGTGTCCATCAAGGATTTTTGGCGCAGATGGCATCAGACGTTAAGCGGGTGGCTTCGGGACTACATCTATATTCCTTTGGGCGGAAACCGCAAAGGAAAGGTCCGGAAAAACGTAAATATTATGTTAACCTTTGCTGTGAGTGGACTCTGGCACGGCGCGGGGATGCAGTTTTTTGTCTGGGGACTTTTGCATGGACTTTATCAGCTGACGGGAGATCTCTTATCCGGTTTTAAAACCAAAGTCTACGATGCCTGCGGGATCGCCAAAGAGTCCCACACCTATCTCCTGTTAAAGCGGATCGGTACGTTTTTCTGGGTGATGCTTGCCTGGATCCTGTTTCGCGCCTCCTCCCTTGCCACGGGGCTTTCCATGATAAGGAGCATGTTTACGGTATGGAACCCCTGGATCTTTTTTGACGGCCGGATCTTTGAACTGGGACTGGCCTGGAAGGAGTGGGGCGTTTTGGTATTTGCCCTGCTGTTTGTGCACAAGATCCATCAAAAGCAGGAGCAGGGATTTTCGGGGGTAGCCTGGATCGGAGAGCGGAAGCTTCTTGTCAGATACGGGATCTTTATCGTCGGCGTTCTTGTGGTGATGGTATTCGGCACCTACGGTTTCGGTTTTGACGCGCAGGACTTTATTTACGGAGGGTTTTAGGATGAAAAAACATATCAGATTCGGCATCCGCGCCCTTTGTCTTGCGATCCTGACCATACTTTGCGTGGTGGCGGTCAATCATCTGTTGATACCGAAGTATTATTACGATAATAACTGGCCCACAACCACGGGTCTGACCGGGTTTTATGACATGGAAGAGGACTCGGTGGATATCCTTTTTATGGGAAGCAGCCACACGATGACGCAGATCAATCCTCAGGTGCTCTATGATCTGTACGGCATGCGCAGTTACAATCTGGCCAGTGAGCAGCAAAACCTGGTGCTCACCTACTGGTGGCTCAAGGAAGCTTTGCGCTATCAATCACCGGAGTGCGTGGTGCTCGATACTTACTTTTTGTTTACCTACAAGCATACGGAGGTGCTTAATTCCGCCGAGGCCAGCACTCGAAAGGCTTTGGACAGCATGCGCTGGTCGCAGGTCAAATGGGAAGCGGTGCGCGATATCTGCGCCATTGACGAGGCCCAGTCCCTGATGAGCTATATTTTTCCGAACATTCGCTATCACAGCCGTTGGATGGATCTGGTGGAGGATGACTTCCCTTTTACTTCCCTGGCGGGACATTGTGAGCTGAAAGGTTACGATCCGCTTTATAAAGCCGCGGGCAGTGAGACCTACGCGCCCTTTGCCGCGGGAGACAGCACGGAGACGGAGGAGATGCTTCCTCTGATGGAGGAATATCTGGATAAGATCGTGGCATTATGCAAAGAAGAGGGGATCGAGTTGATTTTGATCAAAACCCCCTCGACTTCCGCTACGGTAAAGAAGTATAATACCCTGTGTGCTTATGCCGAGGCAAACGATCTGACCTATCTGGATTTTAA
>CAJOPA010000056.1 GCA_905236235.1 uncultured Eubacterium sp.
GTGGTCCTTGACAAAAATCTTGACACCCAGGAGATCATGGGTGAGAGTCTCGTGAAGATGATGGAGCAGTCCGTTACCCCCGAGCTCGGACAGAATATTGATTTACGCGTATAGGATGAGCAGGGATCATGGCCCAGGACAGAACATTTGTGATTGACGGATTTGCCTTTCACACTTTACAGGATGCGCGCGATGCGCAGAAGGAAGCCGAAGGCGTAGAATACTTAAAAGAAAAGATTGCCGGACAGGATCCGGAGAAAGTCCTGGAGCTGTACCATAAAATGTTGGATGAGCAGGTGTTTTCCACTCCGGTGGGACTGATGTTTGAGCGGGATCTTTCCGAGGACCTCAGGAACTTGCCGGAGCTTGCGGAGTACGAGATCCGGCCGGTGGATGTCTATCCGGTGGTTCCGGAGAATATCACCGAGAAGGAACGCGACCGCCTGCAAAAGGAGCATGCCAAAGAAAACCGCACAAAGGACAATCGTATCCGTTTTTCCGTGATACTCAATATTGTCCTGGTGGCGCTTGTCATTGGCATGTTTTTCATTGTTTCCACAAGCAATAACGTAAATATCATCAATTACGAAAATGCCTTGATCGATAAATATGAGGACTGGCAGAATGCGCTTGAAGCACGGGAAGCGGAGCTTGATGCCAGAGAGGAGGCTTACAATGGACAAAATTAAAGTTCTGGTGGTGGATGACGAAGCAAGAATGCGCAAGCTTGTCTCGGATTTTCTGACCAAGCAGAATTATCAGGTGCTCGAAGCCGAGGACGGCGAGAAGGCGCTGGATGTTTTCTTTGAAAATAACGACATCTCTCTCATCATCCTGGATGTGATGATGCCAAAGATGGACGGGTGGACGACATGCAAGATGATCCGCGAATATTCGCAAGTTCCTATTATTATGTTAACTGCAAAGAACGCGGAGAACGATGAATTGCAGAGTTTTGATCTCGGCGTTGACGAATTTATCGCCAAGCCGTTTTCTCCCAAGATCCTTGTGGCCAGAGTGCAGGCGCTGCTTCGCCGCAGTGGTGCGGAAGGCGGTGAGGACAAGGTGGCCGTCGGCGGGATCACCATCGATAAGATGGCGCACGAAGTGGAAGTGGATGGCAAAAAGATTGACCTTAGCTTTAAGGAATTTGAGCTTTTGACGTATTTTGTGGAAAATGCCGGCATTGCATTATCCAGGGAGAAGATCTTAAATGCGGTGTGGAATTACGATTATTTCGGTGATGCCCGCACCATCGATACCCATGTCAAAAAGCTTCGCAGCAAGATGGGTGAAAAGGGAGATTACATCAAGACGATTTGGGGAATGGGTTATAAATTCGAGGTATAGAGATTACGATGAAAAAAACCATTACCAGACAATATACGATGATCTTTGCCATACTCCTGATCGTGGTGATGTTCGTCAGTGTCCTTGCCAATTACCTTTTCTTAGAGCATGTCTACCAGCGCAATAAGCAAAACCGGTTGGTGGAGACACTTGACTTCGTCAATGACGCCACAGCGGAAGGCGGGGCAGACGGACTGGCCAATATCAGTGAGGATCTGACCAATGTGTGCGCCAAGAGCAATATCACCATGGTGATCATGACCTCGGATTATCAGATCTTATTTTCCACGGGAGCGGAGACCGATATCCTGCAGAAACGTTTTACCGAGGTGTGGTTCGGCGGCTGGGAAGATGTGGAGATCCTGACACAAAAGGACAATTACACGCTCGAGAAGACTTCGGATAAGCACAGGGACGGCGGTTACCTTATCCTGTTCGGAACGCTCGATGACGGCAATTCCATCCTGATGCAGATCCCGCTTTCCTCCATCGAGGAAAGTGCCGATATTTCCAGGCAGTTTATGATCTATATCTGCGTGGTGGCAGCGATCGTGGGGTCGATCCTGGTCTATCTGATCACCAGACGGTTGACGCACCCCATCATGGAATTGACCGATCTGTCCAAGCGCATGACGGAATTGGATTTTACCGCAAAATACAGCGAGGACCGTCATAACAATTATGAGATCAACCAGTTGGGTTATCATATGAATGAATTGTCCGAGGCGCTGGAGCACACGATCTCGGAGCTTAAGACCGCCAATAACGAGATGAAGCTCGA
>CAJOPA010000057.1 GCA_905236235.1 uncultured Eubacterium sp.
AGGCGGTATTTCCGGACTCTACGCCGCAGCAACGGCAGCAGAGCGCGGTCACAAGGTGACCCTGGTGGAGAAAGGCGATAAGCTGGGTGGTCAGTTGTGGTTTACGGAGATCGATACCCACAAGGAATCCCTGCTTCGTTATCGCGATTCCGTGATCGCACGCTGCAAGAGACTTGGCGTGGAGGTGAAGCTTAACACCGAAGTGGATGAAGCCTATATCGAAAAGGCGGCACCCGATGCGGTGATCTGCGCGGTGGGATCCCATCCCTTCGTGCCGCCGATCACAGGCATTGAGGAGAATGCGCAGCATGCGCTCTACGGATACACGCATCCTGACGAGGTCAAGGGCAAAAAGGTGATCATCATCGGCGGCGGCGCGATCGGTTGCGAGACAGGGTACTTCTTTGCCAGTGAATGGGGTGCGGACGTAACGGTACTGGAGGCACTTCCCATGATGATGAAGGACAGCTTCCCCTCGCAAAAGGCGGCGCTCTTCCCCAGAATGGATAAGATCGGCATGAAGCTTCATAATAATGTCAAGACGAAGGAGATCACTAAGGACGGCGTGATCTATACGGACGCAGACGGCAAGGAGGTTAAGGTCGAGGCAGACCTTGTGCTCTATGCCTGCGGCAGCCGTTCCAATTCCGATATCACGGAG
This sequence comes from uncultured Eubacterium sp., assembly GCA_905236235.1. GTDB lineage: Bacteria > Bacillota > Clostridia > Lachnospirales > Lachnospiraceae > RUG14243. Next base: position 662 of record CAJOPA010000057.1, read on the forward strand.
AAATTCCGCGGCGTCATCCCCTGGTATGTGACCACGGGAGATGCCAGAATGGCACGGACCGTAAAGATGGCCACCTACGAAGGCTTCTGCGCAGCAATGGATATATTGTAATCATAAGAGGCACTTACCCGGTTTGGGTAGGTGCCTTTTTTTGTTTTGGGAGAGACTTGCATTTGCGAACAAAGCGAAATGGTTTATAATGAAGAAAATCGTGTCAAGTAAATTATGAAGTAAAAGGGGGAAGAACACGATGGAAAACTCCATGACGAGCGGGCCGATCCGCAAGCAGATCATCATGTTTACCATACCGATCATGCTCAGTATTTTTTTGCAGCAGTTTTATGCGATGGTGGACAGCATCATCGTGGGTAATTATGTGGGAGAGCTCGCGCTCGCGGCTATAGGTACCAATGTTCCCGCCGTGGGACTTTTTACCGGGATCGCGATGGGGATGACGACCGGATGCTCGATCGTGGTATCGCAGTTTTTTGGGGCCCAAAAGCATGCCGAGATCAAACGTGCGGTGGCGTCGTCCTTTATACTTAATATTCTTTTGGGGATTCTCGTGACGATTCTGGCAGAGGCATATGCCGGCGTGTTCTTTCGGTATGTGCTCAATGTAAGCGGTGAGCTTTACGAACTTGCCGTGCTTTATTTCAGGATCTATTGTATTTCCCTGTTGTTTCAGTTTGTCTATAATACGGTGACCAATCTGCTGCGTTCCGTCGGGGATTCCAAGGCGGGCCTGTATTTTCTGTTGGTGGCTGCGATCTGCAATATCGTTTTGGATCTTTTCTTTGTGATCGCGCTTCACATGGGGATCGCCGGTGCGGCGATCGCAACGGTCATAGCGCATGTACTTGCGGCAGTGACGAGTTTTATCTATATGCAAAAGAAGTATGTTTTGCTTAGGCTTGAGTGGGCGACACTGCGTTATGACGGCGAGATGGGAGCGCTTGCGATGCAATTCGGTGTACCGATCGTGATCCAGCAATGTGCGATCTATATCGGACAGATCGTGGTGCAACGTCTGGTCAACAGTTTTGACATGACTGCGGGCTATGCCGCAGCGATCAGGATAGAAAATATCGTGTTGATCCCGGTCTTTGCGTTTAACGCGGGTATGAGCATGTTTGCCGGTCAGAATGTCGGCGCCGGGGAGTGGAAGCGCGTCTCGGAAGGATTGAAAAATACGCTCGTGATCGGTCTGTGTGTGTGTCTTGCACTCGGCACGATGACGTTTATCTTCACCACGCCTTTGATCGCGCTCTTTGGCGTTACAAAGGAGGCGATGTGGGCCGGCTACGGGTATTTGCATTTTTGCTCGTTCTGCTTTTTGCTCTTCTGTACCTATATGATCATCAACGGTGTGATCCAGGGCGCAGGCGATGTGAATTTTACGACGTTTAATTCTTTTTCCGGGTTGATCATCCGTTGCGTGATCGCGTATTGCATGGCCTATCTGTGGGGATTTGAAGGCGCGGGCGTGTGGCTCTCGGTGCCGATCAGTTGGGGGTATTCCCTGATCTTGGCGGTGGGTCGTTATGCAAGCGGCAAATGGAAGGAAAAAGCCATCAGCGGTCCCGGATCGGGTGAGATGGCGGAATAGGATTTTTGTGGTCTGAGAAAAAGGGAGGATGTAGGATGAAAAAATGGGTTTTTATGACGCTTACGGCAGTTTGTGTATTATCTCTTGCGGCTTGCGGCAAGGCAGGGGATACTACCGGTACGGCAGCGGATGATGAGGAGATCGTCGGCGGATGGGACAGCGCGGATTCTCCGGAGATCACCGAGGAGATCCGGGCGATCGTAGAGAAAGCGGCAGCGGACGCCGACGGTGTCACCTATACACCCGTGGCTTATCTGAAAAGCCAGGTGGTTGCCGGGATGAATCACACCGTCCTTTGTAAGGAAGAGGCACTGAATTCGGATGCGCAGGCAACCTATGTGATCCTTACCATTTATGAAGATCTGCAGGGAAATGCTGAGATCACGGAGATTTTGCAAAGCGATGCCAATGCCGAGACCACCGATCTTGACGGCGGATGGGCGGCACCGGCGTCTCCGGTAGTGACCGACGAGGCGATGGATGCGCTTACAAAGGCATCGGAAGATTACCGGGCCGTTGCGCTTCTTGCAACGCAGGTGGTTGCCGGGATGAATTATGCGCTGCTTTGTGAGGATTTAAACGCGTCCGCAAACGGGCAGACGGCCTATGCGGTCGTATATGTTTATGCGGATCTGCAGGGGGGTGCAAGCATCACGGATACTGTTTCCTTTGTCGCGGAAAGTGATGCACAGTGATAAGGATATAAAGAGCCTTTAAAAAGGAGGTTTTTCGCTGGTAAAACAGAGGGTTTTACTCTTGACAAAGCCCGAAAACACGCGTATTATGAAGATTCTGTTGCTCCTTGTTTTGTTTACATAACTCAATAAAATTTTAACAAGGAACACACGGGAAAAAGAACAAAAAATATCAATAGAAGTCGATATTTTTTAGTATAATAGCAGGGTGTTTCGGTAATGAGAAAGAATGGAGTAAAACGCTTCTTAAGCATACTGCTTGTTGCCGGTATTGCCGGTGCCGAAAACCAGGAAGGGGAATGCATCGCCTACGAGGAGACCATCACGAATTCGGCGGAGGCATTCCAATGCGGGGCAAATCTCGAGATCACCGTGGTCAATGACGGCGGACCCGCTTCGGCGGAGTTTGAGCTGGAAGTAAACTTTGGCACCCGGGAAGATGCGCTTGGCAGAACTTTTAAGGACGGATACAGCGTATATGCTTACGATCCGGATACCGATACCCGGGGCGCACTGCTTCGGACGGACACCGCGACGGACGGAACCATCACGTTAAAAACGAACGAGATGGCGGTGCTCACACTGCCGAACCATGTGTATTATACCGTGGAAGAGGTGCAGACGACGCCGGCGCAGTATGAGGAAAACGGCACCTACAGTGATGCGATCCGTTTTGCGACGGATGCGGAGGATGACCGATATGATCTGGTAAATTCCGCCGTACAGTATACCGGGATCAAAAACGATACGTTAAACCACAGTGTGGAACACAGAACCAATCAGGAATATGTCCGAAACGCGGGCGGTACCGTAGGTGTCATCACCGAAAGCGTGGATGAAGACACGTCCCTTCCGACGGAATATGAAGAGGATGGCATTGTTACGGGCGTGACTGCCGTATACTGGAAGAACGATGAAAACTGGACCTACGGAGATTCCTTTACCATAGAGTACAGGTGCTATGATGACCCGGAGGCGGGCGTAGACTCGTCGGAGGTACATACGATCACCGTAAACGGATATATCGACGGAGAAGGAAATCTTGTGACCGATCCCAATGCTTCCTGCTATGATGAGCTGCGGGCGGTCTATCCGGATTTTGGCATCTATGAAAACAGCGAAGGCGCGATCGTGCTTCGCTTGACGCAAGACGAGAATCTGCAGTATATCAACGAGGTCATCGTATCCTTCCGCTCCACCTTGGCGGCGATCAATATCACGGCTGACGGCAGCGGCGGTATGGTCAAGGTCGACGGCGGAACGTTTCGGAGTAATTCCGACGGAGCCGGTGAAAACGGAGAGACCAGATATGTAGATAAAAATAAGATCTATGCCGTGGCGGATGAGGGATATGTGATCGACCTCAACGCATTGGAGAGCGGCGTGGCGGGAACGATCACCGTGCAAACAGAGGAGGATACTTCTTCCGATCTGAGGCTTCAATTGGATGAAGACAACCGGTTTTACACCTATCTTACGCAAACGGTGGGAGGCAGTGATTCGACCTATGAGATCGAAGGTATCGTAAAGATCACCGAGGTCAATGAGGACAATGAACCCACCGCCGTGGAGATCGAGCTGATCGCGGTGCCGGTACCGATCGATGTCGGCGTAACGTTCGTGATGGCGGCATCCTTCGTCGGGGAAGATCTCGGCAGTGCAGAGGATGCGGAGGATACCACCGATGAGGGAAAAGTCTTCCAATTGCTGAACCTCCTGTCGCCGTCCACCGGTGATCCGAGCAGGATCTTTCCGCTTGGCATTGCCCTTTTTGCGGCATTGCTTGCGATAGGGTCGTTGCTTATAAGAAAACGTAAATCATAAAAAAGATGCATGGCTGTGCTTCGGCGCAGCCATTGCTTTTGGCAGGGATCCTCTCCGGCCGCAGATCATCCGTCGGAAGACTTGGATTTGAGACTTGAATGCAAAGGGGGTTAGCATTTATACTTATCACATGTGACACGATCGTGTTTTTGCCAATACTTTGCAAACCGGTCGGAAGGAGAAAAGAAGGATGAAGAGCGTAAGAGGTGTGCTCGGTGAGATGCCGGAGATCGCGATCTATGTGAGCTTAAACGAAAAGCAGTTAAAGCGTTATGACGAGCCGCGTGAGGGCATCTTTATCTGCGAGAGCGAGAAGGTGATCCGCAGAGCGCTTGCGGCCGGCTACCGGCCGATCTCCTTTTTTGTGGAAGAAAAGATGGAGGAGAAGGCAGAGGCGCTTCTTGCGCAGTACGTAAGCGAGGCGCCCGATCCGTCCGATCTGTCCGAGTCGTCCAATCCGTCCGGGGAGATCCCCGTCTATGTTGCCCCACAGTCGCAAATGAAGGAGATCACGGGGTATTCCTTAACCGGTGGGATGCTTTGCGCCATGCGCAGAAAACCGATGCCGGATCCCGGGGATCTGATCAAAAAGGCAGAGCGTATCGTGATCCTGGATGATATTGAGAATCCCACGAATGTCGGTGCCATTTTTCGTTCGGCGGCCGCATTGGGAGCCGATGCGGTGTTTCTTACGAAAGGCTGCGCGGATCCTTTGTACCGGAGAGCGGCCCGGGTCAGCATGGGGACGGTGTTTCAGACCGACTGGACGTATATCGAAGCGGAGGACGTGCGCCGGATGAAGGAAGCGGGTTTTACGGTGTCGGCCCTTGCGCTTGCGGAGGATGCGGTTG
>CAJOPA010000058.1 GCA_905236235.1 uncultured Eubacterium sp.
AAGATGTGGTACAAGGAACCCATGGCGCCGGAGGGAATCTCCGTCTACAATCCGGCGTTTGATATCACGCCGGCGGAGCAGATTACGGCCATTATCACGGAAAAGGGTATCGTGGATGAGCCGGGGCGCGTGATGCAATGGATGTATCTGCACTAGGCATGTGCTTTACATATGATTTTGGAAAAAGAGAAGGATAAGGAAACATGAGAGATTTTTTGATGCGCATCTGGAGAAAATTAACACAGATCAAAGCGCTGGAACCACTGATCAAGTTCATCCGCTGGTTTTGCGGGACTGACTTTTTTAATACCTGTCTGGATTTTTTGGAGACCAGGGTATTTCATACGTCCTATGATGAGACGGCGGTTTTTTATAAGTTAAACACCGAACGGATGGAGCGGATCGCGTCGTGGTTTGCGGACGAAAAGAGCCGCAAGGTCTACCGTAATATCCTCGCCTACCGTTCCACCCATCATCGCAAATACATGCGTGGGATCGTGGATCGGGATCAGTATTTTGACAAGGATATCATTCATTTCGGCACCGGGGAAGGCTTTGTGGACTGCGGCGCTTATAAAGGCGATACCGTGGCGGCTTTTGTAAGGCATCTGCCGGATCCGGAGTCCTATCGGCACATCATCGCTTTTGAGCCGGATGATTATAATTATAAAATGCTTTTGCGTTATCTAAACAGCCATCATTTTTCATCCTCCAAGGTACTGGCGATCCATAAAGGGACCTGGAGCAGCGCGGATGTTTTGCATTTTCGTGCCAATACCGAGGAGGCCTGCAGGATCGAGGATGACGGAGAGGACACCATCGAGACGGATACCATCGATCGTGTGGCCGGCAAGCGCCGCATCACCTACATCAAGATGGATGTGGAAGGCGCGGAGACGGAGAGCTTAAAGGGAGCGGATGAGGTGATCTCGCGGGATCATCCCCGGCTTGCCATCAGTATCTATCATTCGGATGAAGAGATGCTCTCCATCGTGGAATATATCCACCAAAAATATCCGTTCTATGATCTTTATGTGCGCCATTATACTTACTTTTACGGGGACACGGTGCTCTATGCCATCGATCCGGAGCGGCCATTTGACAAATAAAGGACGAATTGTATTGATTTTTAACCTTGCGGGATCGCGCCGGGAGAAGTAAGATGTATAAAGACGGGCGCGTCCCGCTTTTAATTGTGTGTTAGGGGTTTGATATGTTACGTTTTTCAAAGGATGATACGAACGCGGTGAAGGGCGCGGCGATCATCTTGCTCATCATATATCATTGTTTTTCTTCCGAGGAGAGGTTAAACGGTTACGCGGTGGAATTTCTTTTTCCAAACGGCATGCATCTGGCGGTGCTTGCCGATATTTGCGTGGCGATCTTTGTATTTCTTTCCGTTTTCGGCATTACCCGCGCGGTCGAAGGCAGGGATCCCTTTGCCACACGGACTTCGGCGCGGCAGTTTCTGGTACATCGCCTGTTAAAGCTTTATATGGAGTTTTGGCCCGTGGCCATCGTCTGTATTGCGGTGACTTACGCGCTTGGCAATCATTGGTATCATAACTATACGCCGACGCTGGGGTGGATGTATTTTTTACAGGATCTTTTCTGCCTGGTGGGACTCTTTGATTCGCCGACCATTTGCGGGACCTGGTGGTATATGTCCTTTGCGCTTTTGATCGTGCTCTTGTATCCCTTGTTTTACAGGATTTCCAAGATGCACGGCGTGATGTTGACGGTGCTTGTGATGGTGCTTCCCATCGAGATCGGGATGTACGGGACCGTGATGTGTCGTCATCTGCCGCTCATACCCATGGCGATGTATTTTGCCGAAAATAACGTATTGGAGCGGATCCGCGAGGCATCCCCGTTTAAGCACCGCGTGCTTGATGATGCGATCAAGATCGTGCTTTTCGGGGTTCTGACGTATGTCTTTGCGGAGGGTGCCATGAATGAAACGATCTATTACAACTATCGGTTTTTGTTTCATCCGCTTTCCGGCGCTTCGTTTGTGATCTTTAGTTATCTGACGTATACGAGGATACCTTATGTAAACCAGGTATTTCGTTTCCTCGGGAAGTATTCCATGAATATGTTCCTGATGCATACCTTTGTGCGCTCCAAGTGGCTGGTGGATTTTACCTACGGCCTGGGTAAGGATTATCTGATCCTGCTTTTCATGGTGGCGGTCTCTTTGGCATTTTCCATTGCCATGGAGGGCTTAAAAAAGCTGATCCGCTACGGTGCTTTTGAAAAGGCGGTAGAGAACAAGGTCTTGGCATGGACAGAAAAATTGGGAGGAGGCGACGCGAACTATGCTGTTTAATTCCGCACAATTTTTGATCTTTCTGCCCATCGTGATCCTGGCGTATTTCATCCTGCCGCACAAGATTAGGACGGTGTGGCTGCTTGCGGCCAGCTACTATTTTTACATGTGCTGGGATGCGAGATTTGCGCTACTTATCCTCTTTTCCACGGGGGTCACGTACGCCTGTGGTCTGGTCCTTGAAAAGATCAAGCGCAGGGAAGCTTCGGAAGAAAAAGACGTGCGCCGTAAAAAGAACCTGATGCGGCTGGTGATGATCGTATCGTTGGTTATAAACTTTGGCGTATTGGCTTACTTTAAATATACGAATTTCCTGTTGGTCACCTTTTCTCAGCTCCTGTCGGCCTTTGGCGTGCAGATCGTGGTGCCGCACTTTGACATCATGCTTCCCGTGGGTATCTCGTTTTTCACGTTTCAGGCGGTGGGGTATACCATTGACGTCTATCGGGACGACATCTGGGCAGAGCGCAACTTTTTGCGCTACGCTTTGTTTGTCTCCTTTTTCCCACAGCTGGTGGCGGGCCCCATCGAGCGTTCCCGCAATCTGTTAAAGCAGTTAAATACCAAGCAGACTTTTGATTTTGAACGTGCCAAGAGCGGTATTCTTTTGATGCTTTGGGGATTTTTCTTAAAGATCGTGATGGCGGATCGGATCGGGATCTTTGTGGACACCGTCTTTTTCCCGGACGCGGGCTATCAGGGATGGTATGTTTTTGCGGCCATGACGCTTTTCGGCATTCAGATCTATTGTGATTTTTACGGGTATTCCATCATCGCCAAGGGCGCTTCGCGGATCCTTGGGATCGAGCTTATGGAAAACTTTAATGCGCCGTTTTTAAAGGAGTCCGTTGCGCAGTTTTGGCGCGACTGGCATATTTCCCTGACGTCCTGGTTTAAGGACTATCTGTATATCCCCTTGGGCGGCAGTCGGAAAGGCAAGATCCGCAAGCACATCAATCGCGTGGTCGTTTTCTCCTTAAGCGGTCTGTGGCACGGTGCGAATATGAACTTTGTCCTCTGGGGCGCATTAAACGGCATCTACCAGGTGATCGGCGATCTTTTGATGCCGATCCGCAAGTGGCTGATCAAGGTCCTGCACTTAAATCCGGAGAACTTTACGCACAGGATCCTGCGGATCGTGACGACGTTTATCCTGATCGATTTTGGGTGGATCCTGTTTCGTTCGCATTCCCTGGCGGATGCGGCGCTACTGTTTCACAATCTTTTCTCGGTCAACAATTTCTGGATCTTTTTGGACGGATCCATTTATACTTGCGGCTTAAATCAAAAGAATATGACGCTGGTGCTTTTTTGCATCGGGGTGCTCTTTGTTGCTGACTTATGTAAACTCAAAGGCATCAAGATCTCGGACGGGATCTTAAAGCAGGATCTGTGGTTCCAGTGCCTGACCTTTGTATTTGCGGTATGCTTTATCCTGATCTTTGGCATCTGGGGACCCAGGTATATGGCTGCGAACTTTATCTATTTCCAGTTTTAGCGGGCGGGTGTTTTTATGAAAAAAGCTTTGCAAAATCTGTTATTTGCGATCATCACACTGGCACTTCTTGCGGGAAGCCTTTGGTATCTGACCTCTCTTTTTGAGTTAAAGGGAGCGAGGATCAAATATGAAGACTTCTATGCGCAGGAAGAGGATTTTGATGTGCTTTTTTTGGGAACGAGCCATGTCATTAATGCGGTGTATCCCATGGAGCTGTGGGAGGACTACGGGATCGTGTCCTATAACATGGCGGGCCATGGCAATAAGATGCCAACGACCTACTGGGTGTTTGAAAATGCGCTGCTTGAGACAACGCCAAAGCTAGTTGTGATCGATTGTTTAAAGATCAGCCAGGATTATTACGCATCCTATCTTTTCTCTCAGGTGCATATCTCCATGGATGCCATTCCGCTTAGCTCCACCAAGATCCAAGCGATCAAGGAACTGGTGGATCAGGAGGAGACGCTTTTATACGCGATCGAGCATCCGGAGACGGAGGCA
>CAJOPA010000059.1 GCA_905236235.1 uncultured Eubacterium sp.
TCATCCACTGCAGGCTCCTCGCCCTCAAGGTACTGCATCATGAGATCATCATCCAGCTCGCAGATCTTCTCTACAAGCTCCGTATGATAAAGCTCCGCATCATCCTTCATGTCGTCCGGGATATCGGTGATGGTGATGTCCTCACCCTTATCATCATTGTAGATGTAAGCCTTCATCTCGAACAGATCGATGATGCCCTTAAAATCGTCTTCCTTGCCGATGGGCAACTGCAGAATGATCGCATTTTTGCCCAAACGCTCACGGATCTGATCAACAGCTCCGTAGAAGTTTGCACCCAGAATGTCCATCTTGTTGATGAAAGCCATTCTCGGTACGTTGTAGGTATCCGCCTGACGCCATACGTTCTCGGACTGGGGCTCAACACCGCCCTTTGCACAGAAAACGCCTACCGCACCGTCAAGCACGCGGAGCGAACGTTCTACTTCGACAGTGAAGTCAACGTGGCCCGGTGTGTCGATGATATTGATACGATGCTCTTCGGCACCCTTCTTGGGCTTGCAGTTTTCCTGCTCGGTCCAATGGCAGGTCGTCGCCGCGGAAGTGATGGTAATACCTCTTTCCTGCTCCTGCTCCATCCAGTCCATGGTCGCAGTACCTTCATGGGTATCACCGATTTTATAATTGACACCGGTATAATACAGGATACGCTCCGTCAATGTGGTCTTACCAGCATCGATATGAGCCATGATCCCGATATTCCTGGTCCTTTCCAACGGATATTCTCTTCCAGCCAAGGTTTTTCCTCCTTACTTGGTCAAAAAGCTTCGGCAGCCAGATTAAAATCTGTAATGTGCAAACGCCTTGTTTGCCTCTGCCATCTTGTGCATATCTTCTTTTCTCTTTACAGATGCACCTGTATTGTTAGCAGCATCCAGGATCTCATTGGCCAGTCTGTCTTCCATCGTCTTCTCGCCTCTTGCGCGGGAATAGGTGGTCAGCCAGCGAAGCGCCAATGCCTGACGTCTGTCCGGACGAACCTCGATCGGCACCTGATAGGTGGCACCACCGATACGTCTTGCCTTTACCTCCAGTACAGGCATGATATTGCCGAGAGCCTCTTCAAATACCTCAAGAGCCGGCTTCTCTGCCTTAGCCTCTACCTTCTCGAAAGCGCCGTATACGATCTTCTGTGCTACACCCTTCTTGCCATCAAGCATGATATTGTTGATCAGCTTGGTCACAATCTTGTCATTGTAGATCGGATCCGCTAACACGTCTCTCTTTTGAGTATGTCCTTTACGTGGCACGTTACTTCCCTCCTTAATCATTGGTTTGGATTAATTCACAGGTACTCACATGTTTCTTTCAATGTGTTTCATGCCGGAAAGATTTGTTTCTTCTTTATAGAAAAGAATGTGAAAATATTTCCAACACTTAACTTCGATCGTCCCATTGAGTTACTGATGATCGTTGCGAATTATTTTGCAGCCTTCGGTCTCTTCGCTCCGTACTTGGAACGTGCCTGCTTTCTGTTCGCAACTCCGGCAGTATCGAGTGTTCCGCGGATCACATGGTAACGGGTACCGGGAAGATCCTTCACACGACCGCCTCGAATAAGAACAACGCTGTGCTCCTGCAGATTGTGACCTTCGCCCGGAATGTAGCTTGTTACTTCGATTCCGTTGGAAAGACGTACTCTAGCAATCTTACGAAGTGCAGAGTTCGGCTTCTTCGGGGTTGCGGTCTTAACAGCGGTACATACGCCTCTCTTCTGCGGAGAAGAAACATTCGTATTCTTTTTATGAAGAGAATTGTAACCTACCTGCAGCGCCGGAGCGGTAGACTTCTTTGCAGAGGTCTGTCTTCCTTTTCTTACGAGCTGGTTAAATGTCGGCATTCTTTTCACCTCCTGTTTTTATAGTTTAAAAAAGCGCCTATAAATGCACGCTAAATTATTATAGCGATATGCCTCGGCGCTGTCAATCTTTTTTTGCAAAAAGTAAACGAAGCGGCTGCATCAAACAGCCGCCTCGCGATATGTTTTTTTATTCAGCACCCTGTGTCTCAAGGACTTCTTCTACTGCCGTTTCTGCAACCTCTGCCGCTTCGGCTTCGATCACTGCCTCGACACCTGCCTCGGCGTTCTCATCCGCATCCGTCTCTCCGACAAAAGCCTGCTCAAAAAGGTCCGTCTCGTAATCCGTGTTCAGGTTGACATTACGATAACGCTTCATACCCGTACCTGCGGGGATCAGCTTACCGATGATGACATTTTCCTTCAGACCGATGAGCGGATCGATCTTGCCGTGGATCGCTGCATCCGTCAGGACCTTCGTCGTCTCCTGGAAGGAGGCTGCCGACAGGAAGGAATTGGTCGCAAGCGATGCCTTGGTGATACCCAATACGATGGGGGTACCCTCGGCCGGGGTCTTGCCCTGTGCTACCAGCTCTTCGTTGGTATCTTCAAAATCAAGCAGGTCTACCATGGTACCCGGCAGGAATTCCGTGTCACCGTTGGTCTCGATCCGGATCTTACGAAGCATCTGACGTACAATGACCTCGATATGCTTGTCGTTGATCTCTACACCCTGCAAACGATATACGCGCTGTACTTCGCGGAGCATATAATCCTGTACCGCACGGACACCCTTGATCCGCAGGATATCGTGGGGGTTCACGCTACCTTCCGTCAGCTCGTCGCCGGCGGTGATCTGTGCACCGTCCACTACCTTGATGCGGGAGCTGTAGGGGATCAGATACGTCTTCTCCTCCATGGTCTCCTCATTGCGGACAATGATCTCACGTTTCTTCTTGGTCTCACTGATGGTCACCGTACCGTCGATATCGGAGATGATGGCAAGTCCCTTCGGGGTTCTCGCCTCAAAAAGCTCCTCGACACGGGGAAGACCCTGGGTGATATCGCCACCGGCCACACCACCGGTATGGAACGTTCTCATGGTCAGCTGCGTACCCGGCTCACCGATGGACTGTGCGGCAATGATGCCGACCGCCTCGCCGACCTGTACCGCCTGACCGGTCGCCATGTTGGCACCGTAGCACTTGGAGCAGATACCGTTGTGGGAACGGCAGGTCAAGATCGTACGGATCTTTACCTTGGTGATCGGATTGCCCTCGGCATCCACACCCTTCTTCATGATCTCCTCGGCACGACGCGGCGTGATCATATGGTTGGCTTTTACGATGACATTGCCGGAGGCATCCATGATGTCCTCACAGCTGTAACGTCCCGTGATACGATCCTGCAATTCCTCGATGACTTCCTTGCCGTTCATGAAGGCTTCCACAACCATGCCCGGGATCTCGTCACGGTTCTCGGCGCAGTCACTCTCACGAATGATCAGCTCCTGAGATACGTCTACCAGACGTCTCGTCAGGTAACCGGAGTCTGCCGTACGAAGTGCCGTATCGGAAAGACCTTTTCTTGCACCATGGGCGGAGATGAAGTACTCCAATACGTCCAGACCTTCACGGAAATTGGACTTGATGGGAAGCTCGATGGTACGTCCCGTCGTATCTGCCATCAAACCACGCATGCCGGCAAGCTGCTTGATCTGCTTGTCGGAACCACGGGCTCCGGAGTCCGCCATCATACGGATGTTGTTGTATTTATCGAGTCCCTTTAACAGGATGCTCGTCAGTTCCTTATCGGTCTCTTCCCAGGTGGCGATAACTTCCTTGTAACGCTCTTCATCCGTTACAAGACCGCGCTTGTAGTTGCGGTTGATCCTGTCTACCGTATTCTGGGTATCCTCGATCATCTGCTGTTTTACTTCCGGCACGATCATATCGGAGATGGATACCGTCATGGCCGCCTTGGTAGAATACTTGTAACCCATAGACTTGATGTCGTCGAGCACTTCCGCCGTGATGGTGGCGCCATGATTGTTCATTACCTTTTCAAGGATCTGCTTTAAGCCCTTCTTGGCAACGTGGAAATCCACTTCCAGGCAGAGGTGACGGTAGATCCGCTCCTCTTCCGTACGCTTCTTGTTCCACTTGTTCTTCTTGGCGTCTTCTTTTAAGGTCTCCTCGCTGCGGTCCACAAAACCGATATCCTGCGGGATGATCTCGTTAAAGAGCACACGTCCGAGGGTGGTCTCAAGGATGCAGGAAACCTCCTTGCCGTCAAGCTCGCCCTTTTTCAAAAGATGGATCTTTTGATGTAAGGTGATATCTCCGTTTTCATAAGCAAGGATCGCCTGGCCGACGCTGCCGAAGTAATGACCCATGATATCCTTGGGCGTACAAATGACATATCGGCCGGTCTCTTCATCCACCTGATACTTGATCATATCGGAAGTGGTGATCTTTGCCTTTTTCTTTGCCGAGCCGAGGTCCGCACGGATCTCGTCTTCGGATTTATAGATCTTGGTGATGCTTGCATCAAGCTCGGCATCATCGGAATAATCCACCATTTTACCCATGGTCAGGTAATAAATACCAAGGACCATATCCTGCGAAGGCACCGCAACCACACCGCCGTCGGACGGTTTTAAGAGGTTGTTGGGAGACAAAAGCAGGAATCTGCACTCTGCCTGCGCCTCCACGGAAAGCGGAAGATGCACGGCCATCTGGTCACCGTCAAAGTCGGCGTTGTACGCGGTACAAACCAACGGATGCAGCTTGATCGCCTTACCTTCCACAAGGATGGGCTCAAACGCCTGAATACCGAGACGATGCAACGTCGGAGCACGGTTTAACATCACCGGATGCTCTTTGATAACATCCTCGAGTACATCCCATACCTGGGATTCCATACGCTCTACCATCTTCTTGGCACTCTTGATATTGTGTGCGGAACCGTTCTTTACCAGCTCCTTCATAACGAAAGGCTTAAACAGCTCGATCGCCATCTCCTTGGGAAGACCGCACTGATAGATCTTAAGCTCCGGTCCCACCACGATAACGGAACGTCCGGAATAATCCACACGCTTACCGAGAAGGTTCTGACGGAAACGTCCGGACTTACCCTTTAACATATCCGACAGGGACTTAAGCGCACGGTTGCCGGGGCCCGTTACCGCACGGCCGCGACGGCCGTTATCGATCAAAGCGTCCACAGCCTCCTGCAGCATACGCTTCTCGTTGCGCACGATGATATCCGGTGCGCCGAGATCAAGCAAGCGGCTTAAACGGTTATTTCTGTTGATGATCCTTCTGTAAAGATCGTTTAGATCCGACGTGGCGAAACGTCCGCCGTCAAGCTGTACCATCGGGCGAAGATCAGGCGGGATGACCGGGATATTGGTCATGATCATCCACTCCGGCTTGTTGCCGGACTCACGGAAGGCCTCGACAACCTCCAGACGCTTGATGATCCTTGCTCGCTTCTGCCCGGAAGCATCGGTAAGCTCTGCGTTTAACTCCTCTGCTTCCTTGTCCAGGTCGATGGCCTTTAACAGTTCCAGGACAGCTTCCGCACCCATTCCCACGCGGAAATCCGTGCCGTAAGCTTCTCTTGCTTCCTGGTACTCGGTCTCGGTCAGGACCTGCTTATAATTCAGATTGGAAGAACCCGGATCCAATACAATGTAGGATGCAAAGTACAGCACCTTCTCCAGGGTTCTCGGGGACAGATCCAGGATCAGTCCCATCCGGCTGGGGATTCCCTTGAAATACCAGATATGGGAAACCGGCGCCGCAAGTTTGATATGGCCCATACGCTCACGACGTACGCTGGCCTTGGTGATCTCTACGCCGCAACGATCGCAGACGATACCTTTGAAACGGATCTTTTTGTATTTACCGCAATGGCACTCCCAGTCCTTGCTGGGTCCGAAAATCTTTTCGCAGAAAAGTCCATCCTTTTCGGGCTTTAACGTGCGGTAATTGATGGTCTCGGGCTTGGTTACCTCACCATGGGACCACTCTTCGATTTTTTCCGGAGAAGCCAGTCCGATCCGAATCGCATCGAACGTCACCTGCTCCACCGGTGCATTTCTATGATTTGCTTCAGCCATGAATTGATGCCCCTTTCCTATTCTTCATAATTGCCATCGCCATAGGATTCGTCAAAGGATTCCTCCTCGTAAACATCTCCCATGCCGTCGGAATAATCATCATCATACTCGTCATCCATATCTTCTGCCGCGCGGTCATAATCATCCAGATTGGAGTCACCCTCCTCGGCATCTCTCTGGGAGAATCCCGCGTTTCTCCACTCGCTGTCGCTTGCGGTATTGTCGCGGTCACTGCCCATTACGGAATTATAGGAAGTATTGCCGTATTCACTGGTTTCGATGAGTTTCACTTCCTTGCGCTCCTCATCAAGCACCTTCACGTCCAGACCAAGGGACTGCAATTCCTTCATCAATACCTTGAAGGACTCGGGGATACCCGGATCCGGGATGTTCTCGCCCTTGATGATGGCTTCGTATGTCTTTACACGACCTACCACATCATCCGACTTCACGGTCAGGATCTCCTGCAGCGTGTAGGATGCGCCATATGCCTCGAGTGCCCATACCTCCATCTCACCGAAACGCTGTCCGCCGAACTGCGCTTTACCGCCCAGAGGCTGCTGCGTTACCAGGGAGTACGGTCCGGTGGAACGTGCGTGGATCTTATCATCAACCAAGTGGTGGAGCTTTAAGTAATGCATGTGTCCGATGGTAACGGCACCGTCGAAATACTCACCGGTACGTCCGTCACGCAGGCGAACCTTACCGTCTCTGGTGATGGGAACGCCCTTCCACAGTTCTCTGTGATCACGGTTATCGGAAAGATACTGCATCACCTCCGGCAGCAACTCTTCCTTGTGCTTTGCTTCAAACTCCTCCCAGGAGAGGTTTACATAATCATTGGCCAGATCAAGCGTATCCATGATGTCACGCTCATTGGCTCCGTCAAATACCGGCGTTGCGATATTGATACCCAATGCCTTGGCAGCCAGGGAAAGATGGATCTCCAGGACCTGTCCGATATTCATACGGGAAGGTACGCCCAAGGGGTTTAATACGATATCCAGCGGACGGCCGTTGGGAAGGAAAGGCATATCCTCCACCGGAAGCACGCGGGAAACGACACCCTTGTTACCGTGACGACCTGCCATCTTATCGCCCACGGAAATCTTTCTCTTCTGTGCAATGTAAATACGAACAGCCTGGTTTACGCCCGGCGCCAGATCGTCTCCGTTTTCTCTTGAGAATGTCTTGGCTGCCACAACGATACCATATTCGCCGTGCGGTACCTTTAAGGAAGTATCACGTACCTCGCGTGCCTTCTCACCAAAGATGGCACGAAGCAGACGCTCCTCTGCCGTCAGCTCGGTCTCTCCCTTGGGAGTTACCTTGCCGACCAGAATGTCGCCGGCACGAACCTCTGCGCCGATACGGATCACGCCCGTCTCGTCCAGATCCTTTAATGCATCATCGCCGACACCCGGTACGTCACGGGTGATCTCTTCCGGTCCGAGCTTGGTATCCCTTGCTTCAGACTCGTATTCTTCAATATGAATGGAGGTATACACATCCTCCTGTACAAGACGCTCGCTCAAAAGAACGGCGTCCTCGTAGTTGTAACCTTCCCAGGTCATGAAACCGATGAGCGGGTTCTTACCGAGGGCAAGCTCACCACCGGAAGTGGAGGGGCCGTCTGCAAGAACGTCGCCGGCCTTTACATGCTCCCCTTTGTCCACGATCGGTCTCTGGTTGTAGCAGTTGCTCTGGTTGCTTCGCGTAAATTTGGAAAGCGTGATGGTCTCGCGCTCACCGTCATCATATTTGATCACGATCTCATCGGAAACCACATGCTCAATGGTACCGTCTTTTTTGGCAACCACGCACACACCGGAGTCAACCGCGGTCTTCGGCTCCATACCGGTGCCGACTACCGGAGCTTCCGTCGTCATGAGCGGCACAGCCTGACGCTGCATGTTGGAACCCATAAGGGCACGGTTTGCATCGTCGTTCTCAAGGAACGGGATCAGGGCCGTAGCCACCGAGAATACCATCTTCGGGGATACGTCCATATAATCAAACATGGTCTTTTCGTACTCGGAAGTCTCATCACGGAAACGTCCGGATACGTTATTACGTACAAAATGTCCTACCTCGTCCAATTCTTCATTGGCCTGGGCTACATGGTAATTGTCTTCCTCATCCGCTGTCATGTAGACAACCTCATCGGTAACCACAGGGTTGGCCGGATCGGTCTTGTCGATCTTGCGGTAAGGTGCCTCCACAAATCCGTATTCATTGATCCTTGCATAGGAAGCAAGGGAGTTGATCAGACCGATGTTGGGACCTTCCGGGGTCTCAATGGGGCACATTCTTCCGTAATGGGAATAATGTACATCTCGCACCTCAAATCCGGCACGGTCTCTGGAAAGACCGCCGGGGCCGAGGGCAGAAAGACGACGCTTGTGCGTCAATTCACCCAACGGGTTATTCTGATCCATGAACTGAGACAGCTGGGAGGATCCGAAGAACTCCTTTACCGCCGAGGTCACGGGTTTAATATTGATCAGGCTCTGCGGTGTGATCGTTTCCTGATCCTGGGTGGTCATACGCTCTCTGACCACACGCTCGAGTCTGGAAAGACCCACGCGATACTGGTTCTGCAAAAGCTCACCCACGGCACGGATACGACGGTTGCCCAAATGATCGATATCATCGGAATTGCCAATGCCGTACTCAAGATGAATATTATAACTGATGGAAGCAAGGATATCTTCCTTCGTGATATGCTTCGGAATGAGCTCCGTGATATTCTGACGAATGGCTTCCTTTAAGTCTTCCATGTTGTCATTTTCTTCCATGATGCGTTCCAATACCGGATAGTATACACGCTCATGAATACCAAACTCCGCAGGATCCACGTCCACGAAGTGCTCCATGTGTACCATCATATTGGAAAGAAGCTTCACCACGCGCTCCTCGGTCTGTACATAGACAAACGGCGTACCGGAGTCCTGGATGACATCCGCAAGATCACGGCTTACCACCGTGCCTGCCTCTGCCACTACCTCACCCGTGGTGATATCCACAACATCCTCTGCCAGCGTGTGGCCGGAAAGACGGTTGCGGAAGGATAATTTTTTGTTGAATTTATAACGTCCGACTTTTGCCAGATCATAACGTTTCGCGTCAAAGAACATACTGTTGATCAGACTCTCCGCGCTCTCGATAGAAAGCGGCTCGCCCGGTCTGATCTTTTTATATAACTCAAGAAGACCTCTCTCATAGGAACCGTCTCCGGTCTCCGGAGCGATCGAGGGGTCCTTGGAAAGGCTGGCAAGGATCTTGGGCTCATCACCGAACAGCTCGAGGATCTCCGCATTACTGCCGATGCCGAGCGCACGGATCAGTACCGTGATGGGTACCTTACGGGTACGGTCCACACGTACATAAAATACATCGCTCTGGTCGGTCTCATACTCCAGCCATGCACCACGGTTGGGGATCACGGTGCAGTTAAAAAGAGGCTTGCCCGTCTTGTCGTGACTGATGGTGTAATAGATGCCCGGGGAACGTACCAACTGGCTGACGATAACACGCTCCGCACCGTTGATCACAAAAGTACCGGTCTCCGTCATTAACGGCAGATCGCCCATGAAAATATCATGCTCGTTGATCTCCCCGTTGTCACGGTTAAACAAACGAACCTTTACTTTCAAAGGAGCTGCGTATGTGGCATCACGTTCCTTGCATTCGGGAATGGTATATTTCACATCATCCTCACACAAGGTAAAATCCACAAATTCCAAACTTAAATGACCGCTGTAATCTGCGATAGGGGAAATATCCGCGAACACTTCTTTGAGACCATCGCTTAGAAACCACTGATAGGAGTTCTTCTGAACTTCGATCAGGTTCGGCATCTCTAAGACTTCTTTTTGTCTCGAGTAACTCATGCGAATACCCTTCCCAGATTCCACCGGTCGTATCCTGTTCTTCTCCATTTGACGCTTCACCTCTCGTTTTTTTCTATGCATGATTGCGGCGAAAACCCCCAAAAATCCATGCAAATCTCGAGTTTTTGGGCATATAACACCACAATAGTGCATTTTATAGTTTATCAAAACGGGATTTTTGTGTCAAGAAGTTTTTTCGGAAGAAGGCGCATTCTTTTTTCGTTCTTCTTTATTGATCCCATAACGGACATGGGCCGCCTTGGAAATAAGCCATAAAATCTTGGTTTGCACAAAGCGCGTCCGGCCTTTCGCGATGAAAGCTGTCCGTCCGAGTCAGGACAGTTGCACCGCGATGTTCGCGCGTAAGCAAACCATTTTGCGGATGCGTCGGGATTGCAAAGAAGGAACCAATGCGTTGCGCTTTCTTCCGAAAAAACTTCTTGCCACAAAAA
>CAJOPA010000060.1 GCA_905236235.1 uncultured Eubacterium sp.
GATCAGGAAATGTATGCCTATGATTTTAAGGGAAAACGTTATGATGTGGGTTCCAAGATCGGTTTTTTGGAAGCGAATGTGGAATTTGCGCTGCGCACCCCGGGATTAAAGGAAGAGATGTTGGAATATCTGGCAAGCTTGCATGCGGACATGGATCGCATGTTGCAGTATGATTAAGGATTATGTAAACCACAGGACGGGATTAATGACCGGGGATAGAGAAACGCGACAATCAAATATGGAATTGTTTCGCTGTGTTTTGATGCTTTGCGTATTGACGGTGCATTACAACAGCTGGGACATGGGCAAGGCCTTTGCCGGCGCAAGCGGCGCGAATCTGACGGTGCTGTATTTTGTGGAGAGCTTGGCGATCTTAAGCGTGAACGGTTTCGTGCTCTTGGCGGGTTATTTTGGCTATCGGCGGACCAAGGTAAGCCTTAGAAAACCGGTAGGACTGTTGCTTACGGTCATCGGCTACAATCTGCTGTTTTACCTGGGAGAGATCCGGGTGGGATTAAGCTTCCTTGATCCGTATGCCGTCTTTACCAAATGCATACCCAACAACTGGTATGTGATCCTCTATGTGACACTGATTTTGATCTCCCCCTTCCTTAATGTGGTAGTCAGGGAGCTTAGCCAAAAACAGATGCAGAGACTTTTGGTGATCACCTTTGTGCTCTTTTCCGTCTGGTCGACGGTCCTTGACTGGGGACAGGCATGGCTGGGGATCCCGGTGACCGGTGTCAGTACGGTTTCCATAGGTGGGGCCGAGGCGGGCTACAGCATTGTAAATTTTGTCCTTTTGTATTTCATCGGTGCCTATATCGGAAAATACGGAGGCATGCAGTATGGCAAAGGGTGGGATCTTTTGTTTTATCTGCTCTGCGCGCTGGTGATCTTTCTTGGCAGTCTGATCAATACGACAGTTTGGGAATACAGCTGTATGTTTGTGATCCTGGAAAGCTTTTTCCTTTTTAATTTTTTCAGGAAGCTGTCTTTAAAGAGCAGGTGGATCAATTTTCTGGCGTTGGGAACTTTTGGCGTGTATCTGATCTCTACCCAGTGGTTTGTGTTGGGGTGGGGATGGCTTAAGTTCCACATTCCGGAAGCGGCAGCGGGAAGCATTCCTTTGATGCTCGCACACTGGATCCTGACGGTGACGGTCACCTTTGTCGGATGCGCTTTCTTTGATATTATGTGCAGAAAGATCATGACTCCCGCAAGCAGATTGCTTGACCGGATCGGTATATTAAATCAGCCTCTTGTCGACGTGAGCAAGGAGGTAAAGGATAAGGAGAATCAGCATGAATGAGAAAATGAATATTCCGTTTTCGGAATTTACCAATATGCACAACGAGATCCGGGAGGAAATGGATGCGGCCTATCGGCGCGTTATGGACTCCTCGTGGTTTATTGGCGGCAGCGAGGATACGGCATTTGAAGAGGCGTTTGCGGCGTATTGCGGCGCCAAATACTGCGTTGGTTGCGGCAACGGCCTTGATGCACTGATGCTGATCCTTAAAGCTTACGGGATCGGACGGGGAGACGAGGTCATCGTTCCGTCCAACACCTATATCGCTACGGCGCTGGCGGTATCCTATACGGGTGCCATGCCGATCTTTGTGGAGCCGGAGCTTCATACGTACAACATCGATCCGAAAAAGATCGAGGAAAAGATCACGGATCGCACCAAAGCGATCATGGCGGTGCATCTCTACGGCCAGCCGGCCAAGATGGACGAGATCCTTGCCATCGCAGAGAAATACCGTTTAAAGGTCGTGGAGGATGCGGCGCAGGCCCATGGTGCGGAGTACAAAGGTAAGCGCACCGGCAATCTCGGAGATGCGGCGGGATTTAGTTTTTATCCCGGCAAAAACCTCGGGGCCCTGGGCGATGCGGGTGCCGTGGTGACCAATGATGCGCATCTTGCCGAAAAGGTGCGGGCGCTGGGCAATTACGGTTCCGATTACAAATACCATCATATCTACATGGGCAATAACTCCCGTCTGGATGAGATGCAGGCGGCGTTTCTGTCGGTAAAACTGTCGCAGCTTGATAAATGGAACGCGGACAGGATCCGGACGGCAGAGCAATATACGGCGGAGATCACGAATCCTTTGGTGGCAAAGCCCACGGTGATGGCGGATGCCAAGCATGTTTTTCATATCTATGCCGTACGATGCGAAAAGAGGGATGCGCTTGCGGCCTTTTTGGAGGAGAAGGGGATCCATACGAATCGTCATTATCCCATTCCCATGCATATGCAGGGAGCTTACAGCTTCCTGGAGATCCCGGAGGGGAGCCTTCCGCTTGCTGAGGAGATCTCTAAGACAGAGCTTTCCCTGCCGATGTATTATGGCATGACGCAGGAGGAGATCCGCTATGTGATCGATGCCGTCAATGCGTTTGAAGGATAAAGGGGCGCGGTCGGAGGACGTACATGAATGTTTTGGTGATACCCACGTGGTACAGTGCATATGATGCCGAGGTCATGCGGGCAGGGGTGTTTCATTACGAGCAGACCATGGCTTTAAAACCGGAGGCCGAAGCGGCGATCTATTTTCCTTATGATCTGACGATCCCAGAGGGGTTCATGGTGCAGGAGGAAAGGGGGCTTTTGACCTATCGCCGTAAAAAGGAAGGCAAATTCGGGATCTTAAAGCATTACAAAAAAGATATGGATCGCATCATGGAGGAGTTTCATCCGGATATCATCCATGCCCATGTGGGCGCGGGTGCCGGTGTCGTGGGCGTGCTTATGGCGCGTTATGCGGGGCTGCCTTTGGTGGTGACGGAGCATAATCCTCTGGAGATCATGGACCTTGATAAGTGGCTTAATCGTGTGCTTTACGGGTATGCTTATAAGCATGCGGACCGGGTGGTATGCGTTTCTGAGGACAGCATGCAAAAAATCGGGCAGCACTTCCCCAAGGCGCGGTTGGAGCTTATCTACAACGGCGTGGAAGACCCGGCAAAAATCGCCGCGGCGGCGGATACGGGCGATCTGCGGGTGGCAGGTGTAGCCAACGCGGCCATCGTGGCTTCCTTTTATGACAAAGAGGTTAAAGGTTATCAATACCTTTTGCCGGCATTAAAGGATTGCAAAGAAGCGGGAACGCCTTTTTTCCTGCATATCGTGGGCGGTGGAGAGTATCAGTCCTACTATGAGGAGATGGCAAAAGACCTCGGGATCGAGGAGGATTGCCGTTTCTACGGGCAGGTTCCCCGGGCAGAGGTGTACCGGGTGATGGAGCAGATGGATTTTATGATCTCCGCAAGCATCTACGAATGCAGCGGTGTGTCCGTGGAGGAGGCGATGCTCTTTGGAAAACCCCTGGTGGTGACCCGTTCGGGCGGGGCGGACTCCTTGACAACTCCGCAGACAGCCATGGTAGCGGATAAGGGGAGCACGGGGGCGCTTTGCGAAGGGATTCAAAAGATGCTGTCGGAGACAGAAGGGTACCGGAGCTTTGACAGTGAGAAGATCCGTACATATGCAGCCGAGCATTTCGGTATGAAAGAGACGGCCGCACAATACAGAGCGTTGTATGCGCAGCTTGTGGAGAAAAGGAAATGACACAGAATCAGCCTGCACTTTCCGTGGTGGTGGCGGCCTATCAGTCGGAGGCGACCATCGCGGAATGTATGGAAAGTATATTGGGACAGACCTTTCGAGCGCTCGAACTGATCGTGGTGGATGACGGGTCAAAGGACGCGACGGCCGAGATCGCGCGGACCTATGCCCAAAAAGACGATCGCGTCCGGGTGATCGTACAGGAAAACGCCGGTTCCATCGCGGCCAGACGGGCCGGGACGGATCTTGCGGCGGCGCCTTGGGTGACCTATGTGGATGCCGACGATTGGATCGATGCGGATATGTATGCCGTGATGATGCAGGAGGCTGCGGATAAGGATGCGGACGTGGTTGCCTGCGGGTTTGTCAGGGAATATCCGGACGGCAGACAGGAGATCTACAGGGATCCTCTGCCCGGGGGTGTGTATGAAGGCGAGGCGCTTGCCAAGGTCAAGGAGACGCTTCTTTTTAACGGCACGTTCTATGCGACCTCCATGGCACCGGCCTATTGGAATAAGATTTTTAAAAAAGACAGGATTGCTCCTTTCCTTAAGGATGCGGATGCGCAGATCCGCATGGGCGAGGATGTGGCGGTGACGGTACCGACCTTGCTTCACGCCGACAGGATCGTGATCTTGGGGGACCATACGCCCTACCATTATCGCATTGTGCCGCAGAGTATGTCCCATGGCTATGATAGTCTGTATTTTGTGCGGATGGATGCTCTGCATACGCATCTGCGCCGGATCGTGGATCGGCGGGGATTGCCAAAGGAAGCACAGGCGCTTTCCTACTACATGCTCTTTTTGTTGATGCATGGTGTGGAGAGTGCGGCCCCGATGGGGGCGATAGGGCCTTTTATGATCGGCAGGATGTATGATGCCCTGGAAGAAAAATATGGATGCTCCGGGTGGATCGCCGATACGGATCTTTCCGTTTTAAATCCGCAGGACAGGAGGATCGCGCAGATCCTTAAAAACGGCAGCGGCAGAGGA
The DNA here is from genome assembly GCA_905236235.1 of uncultured Eubacterium sp. Classification (GTDB taxonomy): domain Bacteria; phylum Bacillota; class Clostridia; order Lachnospirales; family Lachnospiraceae; genus RUG14243. The sequence goes on from CAJOPA010000060.1 coordinate 4,570, forward strand.
CTGGCAGCGGCTATTTTAAAAAAAGGATTGCATCATCGGTTATCCCGGCGGGGATGACACATACGGGGAACACTTATGGAACCACAGGAAAAAATCACGGTCAGCATTTTGTGCATGGCCTACAATCACGAGGACTATATCCGGGATGCTCTGGAAGGCTTTTTGATGCAGGAGGCGCCCTTTGCCTATGAGATCCTGATCAACGAAGACGCGTCCACCGACGGGACGGCGGCGATCCTTAAGGAATATGTCGATCGATACCCCGACCGGGTGCGCGTGCTCTTTCAGGAAGAAAATCAGTATCATAAGGTGCAGAGCATTTATGAGGATATCCTTCTTCCCTTGGCAAAGGGGCGGTATATCGCACTTTGCGAGGGCGACGATTACTGGACGGATCCGCACAAGCTCGCGGACCAGGTGGCGTTTCTTGAGGAACATCCCGAGGTCAGGGCGTGCGTGACCAATACGGAGGTGCTGGATTGCAGGAGCAACACCGTGGTACGACGTGTCAACACGAGCGTGAAGGCGCATGCGCTTTCCATGCGGGGGCTGGTGCAGCATCTGCCGGAGGATGGGTTTCAGACGTCCTCCCTTCTGGTGCGAAAGGACAGTTTCGCCCTGCCGAAGGAACTGGTGGCGGACACCTTTGGGGATTTGAGCCGTGCCGTGTATTTTGCGGCCACCGGCGGATTTTGGTATCTGCCGCAGACAACCGGTGTGTACCGATATTTTTCCAAGGGGTCCTTTTCCGAGCGCACCTACGGCAAGGACCGGGAGACCTATCATGCGCAACTTGACGATCTCATCGGTTTTTTAAAGCGGGCGGAGACGTACTGCGGGGAGGAATACCGGGAGGTCTTTGAGGAAGAGATCCGCAGGCAGACGGTCTTTCGGCTGATCTTAGAAAAGCAGTACAAGACGATCCTAAAGGAGTATAAGCCGGAGTTTCGGCGGTTGGACCCAAAGAGCAGATTGTCGGTGCGGATCCGGTCGTGGTTTACATAAAACAACGGCTTCTTCGGAAAGACTCCTGCGAAAAGTAGTTTACATAAAACAAATACTAAGGTTTACATAAATCAAGGGCAGACACTATGGAAAAAAGAAGAGAACATATCAACGTCACGCGTTCTTCCATGCCGGATTTTGAGGAATATTGCGCAGAGATCCGCGATCTGTGGGAGACGCGATGGCTCACCAACATGGGAGAAAAACACGAACGGCTGACGGAAGGACTTAAGGATTATCTTAAAGTACCGCACGTGATGCTGTATACCAACGGGCATCTGGCGCTCGAAAACGTGCTTGCTGCCATGGATTTTCCCGAAGGGTCGGAGGTGATCACCACCCCCTTTACCTTTGTGTCCACCACCCATGCCATCGTGCGCAACGGCCTGGTGCCGATCTTTTGCGATGTGCGCAGGGAGGACTATACCATGGATCCCGACCGGATCGAGGCGCTTATCACGGATAAGACCGTGGCGATCCTGCCGGTGCATGTCTATGGGAATATCTGCGATGTGGACAGGATCGATGCCATTGCCAAAAAGCACGGGCTCAAAGTCATCTATGACGCGGCGCACGCGTTCGGTGTGACATATCGCGGAGAGGGCGTTGCCAATTTTGGTGAGGCTTCCATGTTCAGTTTCCATGCGACCAAGGTCTTTCATACCATTGAAGGCGGCGCGGTCTGCTATCATGATGACGGCCTGACCCAGAGTCTAAAGGATAGGAAAAATTTTGGCATCCGCAATGC
>CAJOPA010000061.1 GCA_905236235.1 uncultured Eubacterium sp.
CAGATCCCGAGCCGGCACCGGAACCCGAGCCGGCAGCAGCGCCGTTTGTGCCCAGTGATGACCCCGGGCATGTGATGACGCCGGATGAAATCGCGGCGCTCTTGGCAAGTATGTGATGCGCGGGAACGGATAGTTTTTTAAAAGAGCAGAGATGCATCTTTCCGAAAAGTAAGAAGGGAGATGCATCTCTTTTTGCATTCGTGAGAACTTTTGCAATATTTGTGGTATAATCTATCACAGTGGCGCAAGAGCGCACAGCGAATCCTGACGAACGGAAAGGAAACAGGAAATGGCAGAGAAAAAAATCATGTTGGGCAATGAAGCCATTGCCCGGGGAGCATTTGAGGCAGGCGTCAAGGTATCGGCCGCTTATCCCGGAACCCCCAGCACGGAGATCAGCGAGAACCTTGCGAAGTATGAAGAAGTGTATGCGGAATGGGCACCCAATGAGAAGGTGGCTGTTGAGGTGGCTGCCGGAGCGGCGATCAGCGGTGTACGTTCCATGGCCTGTATGAAGCACGTGGGCTTGAACGTGGCCAGCGATCCGCTCTATACGATGGCGTATATCGGCGTGAATGCAGGTATGGTCCTCGTGGTGGCGGACGATCCGGGTATGTACAGTTCGCAGAATGAACAGGACACGAGAATGATCGGTCGTGCGTCCATGGTACCGGTGATCGAGCCTTCCGACAGCGCAGAGGCGAAGGAGTACATGAAGTACGCCTTTGATCTGAGTGAAAAATACGACACCCCGATCATCCTGCGGACGACGACACGTCTGTCCCATTCGCAGGGAGTAGTAGAGCTCGAAGAACGTTTTGAGCCGGTGGATGCGGAGTATACCAAGGATATCCGCAAGCATGTTATGATGCCCGCGATGGCGATCGGCAGACACGTGCATGTGGAAGAGCGTTTAAAGGCCATGGCTGAGGATGCCCCGGACTTTATGATCAACCGCATGGAGATGGGAGATACCAAGATCGGATTTATCACGGCAGGTATCGCTTATCAGTATGTGCGTGAGGTATTCCCGGATGCATCCGTATTAAAGCTGGGACTGGTAAACCCGCTTCCGAGAAAAATGATCGAGGAATTTGCCTCCAAGGTCGATCGACTGATCATTTTTGAAGAGCTGGAGCCCGTGATCGAGGAGCAGGTAAAATCCTGGGGCATTCGCGCAGAAGGCAAAGAGCTGTTTACGGTGCAGGGTGAATACAGCGCCAATATGTTGCGCAAAGTGCTGTTAAAGCAGGAAGTGGCAACGGAAAGCGCCAAGGAGGTTCCGGCAAGACCGCCCATCCTCTGTCCCGGATGTCCGCATCGCAGCGTTTTCAGTGTATTGAGCAAGATGAAGATCCATGCGGCCGGCGATATCGGTTGCTACACTTTGGGCGCGCTCGCACCGCTAAGCGTGATCGACACCACGATCTGTATGGGCTCTTCCATTTCGTCTTTGCACGGTATGGAAAAGGCCAAAGGCAGAGAATATATCAAGAAATGGGTAGCTGTGATCGGAGACTCCACGTTTTTACATACCGGAGTGAATTCTCTGATGAATATGGTTTATAACAAGGCCACAGGCACCGTAATCATTTTGGATAATTCCACGACGGGTATGACGGGCCATCAGGATCATGCTGCGACGGGCAAGACCTTAAAGGGCGAGCCCACCAACGCGGTGGATCTCGTAGAGCTTTGCCATGCGCTTGGGGTTAAGCGGGTGAAGGTCGTAAACTCCTTTGAGATTGACGAACTGGAGAAAACCATTCGGGAAGAAGCGGAGGTCGAGGAAGTCTCCGTGATCATCACGCAGTCGCCGTGCGCACTGTTAAAGGGTGTTTCGTTCCCGAACGTCTGCATTGCAGAGCCGGACAAATGTAAGAAGTGCGGCGCATGTTTAAAGCCGGGCTGTCCTGCGATCACCAAGCAGGAAGACGGCACGATTCGCATTGACGAGACCATGTGTAACGGATGCGGACTGTGCAAGAGACTTTGCAAATTTGATGCGATCAAGAAGGAGGCGAGATAAATGGCTGTAACGAATATTATGATCGTCGGCGTCGGCGGACAGGGAACGTTGCTGACAAGTCGTATTCTCGGGCAGATGGCCATTCTTGCCGGATATGACGTAAAACTTTCCGAGGTACACGGCATGGCGCAGCGCGGAGGAAGCGTGGTTACCTATGTACGTTATGGTGAAAAGGTTGCAGAGCCCATCGTGGAAGAGGGCGATGTGGATATCCTGATCGCATTTGAGCGATTGGAGGCTATGCGCTACCTGCATTACGTAAAAAAGGACGGGGTGGTGATCGTAAATGACCATCGGATCGATCCCATCACCGTCGTGACCGGACAGGCAGAATATCCGGAAGGCATCCTTGAGACGATTCAGTCCGCAAGAAAGACTTTGGTCGTGCCGGCAGTGGAGAAAGCCAAGGAGATTGGCTCTCCCAAGTCCTTTAACGTGATCGTTTTGGGCGCTGCGGCAAAGCACATGGACTTCCCGAAGGAGGACTGGTTAAAGGTCGTAGAGAGCCTGGTTCCGCCCAAAACGCGGGAGAAAAATCTGCAGGCATTTGAGATCGGATATCAGATGTAAAAATAAATAAAAAAAACTGTTGCATTTGGCTGAGCTATCGATTATAATACATCTTGCGTTGATTGCGCGCGATTAGCTCAGCTGGCAGAGCACCTGACTCTTAATCAGGGTGTCCAGGGTTCGAACCCCTGATCGCGCATCAAAAAAGACCGCTTTACGGCGGTCTTTTTCTTTTATCTCGGACGAGCGATCAATTTGCAGATCGGATTGCCTTTTGCGGAAAATCTTTCCTCATATTCCGTCATGATATTTCCTTCGTTTAACAACGGATCGTGATGAAGATCTTTGGTAAATGCCTCGATCTCCCAATGTGCGGCAGCAGCCTCTTCGAGGGAAAAATCAAACAGACCGACATTGTCCGTTTTAAACTCTACGCGACCGTCCTTTGCAAGGATCTGCCGATAGCGGTCCCAATAGGCACGATAGGTCAGGCGGCGCTTGGCATGACGATCCTTTGGCCAGGGGTCGGAAAAATTCAAATAGATCGTGCTTACTTCCCCGGGCGCAAAAAAGTTTAACAGCTCCGCAGCGTCCTCGCAAAGGAAACGCAGGTTGTCAAGCGGATGCACCTCGTATTTTTGCAATGCGCGGTAGATGACGCTGGTATAGCGTTCCATACCGAGGTAATTGATCTCGGGAAACGTCTCGGCAAGCGTCATAAGAAATTGCCCCTTGCCCATGCCGACCTCAAGCGCGAGCGGATGGTCATTTTGGAAAAGATCACGCCAGGAGCCTTTTTGTTCTGTAGGATTTTTGATGCAAAAGGGGCTGGCATTTACAGCATCTTTTGCATTAGGAATATTTTTCAGTCTCATAGGTGATATTTTACATAAAAATGTGGAAAAAGGAAAGGGCAAAACGTCAAAACAGTTGATAAACAGGGGCAAATCAAGTAAGATAGAATGCGGAGGTTTGGACGTATGACTTCATGGAAAAAAGGATGGGCGGCGCTTTTGGCGCTTGTTTTATCTATAGGTATTTTTGCAACACCGGCGCAGGCGGCACAGGACTGGCCCAGTGATATTTCCATTACGCAGGGAACAGCTTGCGTGATCGATATCACCACAGGCACGGTGTTGTTTGATGACGGGGGAACCGAGATGCATTACCCCGCAAGTATCACAAAGATCATGACGGTGCTTTTGGCACTGGAAATGTGCGACTTGGACGAGATCGTAACGTTTTCCGAAGAGGCGGTCTATGAGAATGAGAGCAACGGGTCTTCCCACATCGCAAGAGACGTGGGAGAAGAGCTGACCATGGAGCAGTGCCTGTATGCGATCATGCTGGCTTCCGCCAACGAGGTGGCTTGGGCCGTGGGAGAGCATATCGCCGGAGATATCGATTCTTTTGCGGATCTGATGAATGCAAAGGCGGAGGAGCTTGGCTGCGTGAATACGCATTTTTCCAATCCCAACGGACTGCATGATGATGATCATTGGACCTGCGCTTACGATATGGCACTGATCGCGGCGGAAGCTTACAGAAATGAGATGTTTCGCGTCATCGCCGGGACAAAGTATTATGAGATCCCGCCGACCAACAAGCATGATGAGAGCACGGGATTTCCCACGAAGCATGCCATGATCGGATCCTGGAAGACGACGGATTATCTGTACGAATACTGTACCGGCGGCAAGACGGGCTATACGGACGAAGCGCAATATACGTTGGTAAGTTATGCCGAAAAGAACGGCTTAAAGCTTGTATGCGTGATCATGAATTCCGCATACGGAACGTATTATACCGATACGGAAGCGCTTTTTGAATACTATTTTGACAATTATCAGTACTGGAATATCTCTGAAAACGAGACTATGTTTGACGAAAATCCGGAGAGTTTCTTTGATACCAATGCTACGCTGTTTTCCACGGAAAGCAGCAAGATCTCCGTGGATGAAAACGCCTATGTGATCCTGCCGGTCAACGTGGACTTTTCGGCGACGGAATCCTATATCACCTACAATGAGGATCCGGATTCGGATGTGGTGGCGACCATTCACTATACCTATGCGGACAGAGAGGTGGGAAGTGCCGATCTGACGCTGATCACGGATGAAGATACGGAGTATGCGCTTTTGGACGATGTGATCGGAAGCGGCGGATCCGCGCAGGATGCGGCCGGCGAAGGAGGCGCAGACGCCGAGACGGAAGAAAAGCAGGAGGTATATATCAATATCTATACGGTCCTGGAAATCATCGGCATCATTGTTGCGGTGATCCTGCTTGCGGTGATTTTGCGGTATTTGTATACCAATTTTTATATCATCCGTCATAAAATGACGAGAAACTCTTCCAAGGCCAAAAAGCCTGCGACAAAGAAGGAAAACTGCAAGATGAGTTTCCGCAAGAGAAAGAAGTAAGTATGGAATTATACAACGCCTTAATGGCTTATGCCCAAAACGGAGCATATCCTTTTCATATGCCGGGACACAAGCGGCAGATGAAAGGACAGGATCCGTATGCGTATGATATTACGGAGATTACCGGGTTTGATGATCTGCATCATGCGGAAGGTATTCTTTTGCGGGCAGAGACGGAGGCGGCAGAAGTTTTCGGCGCGGGTAAGACGTACTACAGTGTGAACGGATCGACGGCGGCAAACCTTGCGGGATTTTTTGCCTGCGTACCGGAGGAGGGCGAGGTTCTTATGGCGCGCAATTGCCATAAGAGTGTATACCATGCGGCGCTTCTCAGAAACGCGCGGGTGCATTATCTTTTTCCGCCGGTGCTTGCGGGCGGGATCTACGGGAGTATGCGACCGGAGGATATTGAAGCGGCGCTTCTTCAACATCCCGGGATCTGTGCCGTGATCCTGACATCCCCGACGTATGAAGGGGTTCTTTCCGACGCGAAGGCCATCGCGGATATCGTTCATGCCCATGGCGCCATGCTGATGGTGGACGAGGCGCATGGCGCACATTTGGGATTGGCGCAGGCGCGGGAATTTGGCACAAGCGCCGTACGGCTCGGAGCGGATTGTGTTTCGCAGAGCCTTCACAAGATGCTTCCTTCCCTGACGCAGACAGCGTTATTGCATGTGCAATCCCCGAAGCTCATGAAAAAAACGGCATTTTATATGCGAGTTTTTCAATCCAGCAGTCCTTCCTATGTACTGATGGGAAGCATGGATCGATGCATCTCCGAAATGAGGGAAACGCCGCAGGAGGAGTTTCATGCATGGAAGGCGAAGCTTGATGAGACCCGGCAGATCCTGCACGGATGGGAGCCGGGAGATACGGTGTACGGAAAAGATCCTTCCAAGCTGGTGATCTTTACGCCGGAAGGCATGTCGGGAAGCAGGATGTGTCATATTCTTTATGAAGAGGCGCAGCTTGAAATGGAAATGGCGGCGGAGGATTATGTGCTTGCCATGACCGGGATCACGGATCCGCCGGAAGCCTACAGCCGTCTGCAGACGGCGGTGCTTGGTATTTATGAAAAATATGGGCAGCCGGGGCGGAGAAAGACGTCGGCGCAGACCGTGGCGCTTTTGGGAGATACGGCGCAAAGGATGCTGATGGGGCAGGCAAAGGAAGCGCCGTCGGAAGTCGTGGATTTTGCAAAGGCCGAGGGACGGATCGCAGCCGATTTTGTTTATGTTTATCCGCCGGGGATCCCCATCTTGGTGCCCGGTGAGGAGATCACGGCCGGGATCCTGCAAAGATTACGGGAAGTACAGGCGCGGGAGCTTAAGCTTTACGGATCGGAAGGTCTGCAAAACGAAAAGATTGCCGTGGTGCGATAGAGAGGAAACAGGATGGGCAGATTATTTGTGCTGATAGGGAAGAGCTCTTCCGGAAAAGACAGCGTATATAAACTTCTCATGCAAAAGTGCAGAGGCGCATACAGGGAGGTCATTCCCTATACCACGCGGCCGATCCGTGACGGAGAGAGGGACGGAAAAGAATACTTTTTTGTAACGGAAGACCGGGCACGGGAGATGGAAGAGGCCGGCAAGATCATTGAACTCAGAAGTTACGACACCGTGCATGGGATCTGGAAGTATTTCACGGCGGATGACGGACAGATCTGCCTTGAGGAAAGCGATTATCTGCTGATCGCTACCTTAGAGGCCTATGAAAAACTGCGGGATTATTTCGGGGCGGAAAACGTGGTGCCCCTGTATATCGAGACGGACGACGGCGTGCGCCTGGAGCGGGCGCTGATGCGGGAACGCAGGCAAAAGGAGCCGAAGTACGCGGAGATGTGCCGGCGGTTTCTGGCGGACGAAAAGGATTTTGCACCGGAGGAGCTAAAAAGGCTTTCCATTGAGAAGCGTTTTGTAAATGAAGATCTGCGCAGGCTCTGCGAAGAGCTGCAGACCTATATGCAAACCTTTGCGAAGGATTGAGAAAAGCGCAAAAGAGGAGTCGGTTTTTGCGAAGGCGATGGTTTTGTGGTATGCTTGTAGCAGGCAGGTGACGATATGGATATTAAGGTAAATCAGGTAAATCAAACCACACCGGTCCCGGAGACAAAGCAAACGACGGAGGTAGACGGTACCTTTAAATTTATATTGGCCAGCAATATTGAGGAAGCCGAGCTGCAGGGAAAGATCAACACGCTCTTGCAGGACATCACGGTGCAGGGAGATCTGTTGTCCCGCCATATGGATGTCAGGGACATGAAGAAATACCGGGAGCTTGTTAAGGATTTCCTTAACGAGGTCGTGTATCGCTCCCATAAATTTTCCAGAGAAAACTTTCTTGACCGCCGGGGACGGCATCGTGTATACGGTATCATTCGGCTCATTGATGAAAATCTGGACGAATTGGCCCAGGAATTGATGAAAGATGAAAAAGATCATTTGGCGATCCTCGGACGGATCGGCGAGATCCGCGGTCTTTTGTTGGATATATTGACCTAGGAGGATATATGGCCGGGTTTGAGGAGATCGTGGGACATACATGGGAGATCACGCAATTAAAAAATGCCGTGAAGCATCAACATGTGTCTCATGCTTATATCATAGAAGGACCGGAGGGTTCTGGCAAAAAGACGCTGGCAAAGGCTTTTGCCGCTGCGCTTTTATGTGAAGAAAAAACAGGTAACGCCTGCGGTCGTTGCCTGTCTTGTCGAAAACTGGCTGCTAACAGTCACCCGGATGTTATTTTTTTGCAACCCGAAGGAAAAACCTATAAGGTGGAGGATATCCGGCAGCGGCTGAATGCGGATATCGTCGTAAAACCTTACGAGTCCGAGCGTAAGATCTATATCCTTGACCGGGCGGACGAGCTGAATGCGCAATCGCAGAATGCGCTGTTAAAGACATTGGAGGAACCGCCGGCATACGGCTTGATCCTGTTGCTTGCGCAAAATGCGGATACGCTTCTTCCCACCATTCGGTCCCGCTGTATCAGGCTGCCTCTGCGGCCGCTAGAGGACGCGCAGATCCGCGAGAGTCTGCAAAAGCGAGGATTATCTAAGGAGGACGTTGATGCCTGCACGGCATTTGCACAGGGCGTTTTGGGAAGGGCCCAAAAGCTTGCGGCTTCCGAACAGTTTAAGGACAGTCGCGAACAGATCGTTTCCCTCCTAAAGCAGATCGATACGCTTGGATTTTATGAGCAGAGCAAGCGGATGGAGCAGATCTTTTCCGTAAACGATGACACGGATGAGATCCTGGATATTTTTTATGCATGGTTTCGCGACGTGCTCCTCATAAAGGCTTCCGGGGATACGGCCGGTGCAGTCTTTGGACAGGAAAAGCCGATCCTGCGCAGGCAGGCCGGGCGCTATGCCTATACGGCGCTTGACGAGATCCTGCGGATGACAGAGACCATGCGGGTACGCGTGGGTGTGAATATTAACAAACAGCTTTGCATGGAGGAGTTGCTTGCGACCATAAAGGAGAAGACACAATGAAGACGATTGTAGGAGTTCAGTTCCGCAAGGGAGGCAAAGTGTATTATTTTGACCCGGCGGGGCAGGATATTCATAAATATGACAACGTGATCGTGGAGACGATCCGCGGCGTGGAATGCGGTACGGTCGTATTGGGACCGGTTGATAAAGAGCTGGGAGAGAAATTCACGTCTCTAAAACAGATCATGCGAAAAGCGACCGAAGAGGATCTTGCGAAGATCGAGGAAAACCACAAAAAGGAAAAGGAAGCCTACAAGATCTGTCAGGAAAAGATCGCAAAACGCGGCTTGGAAATGAAGCTCGTCGAGGCGGAGTACACGTTTGACAACAGTAAACTTCTTTTCTACTTTACGGCAGACGGGCGTGTGGATTTTCGAGAGCTGGTCAAGGACCTGGCCTATGTTTTCCGGACCAGGATCGAGCTGCGCCAGATCGGCGTGCGCGACGAGACTAAGCTTTTGGGTGGCATCGGCATCTGCGGCAGACCACTTTGCTGCAGCACGCATCTGACGGATTTTATTCCGGTGTCCATTAAGATGGCAAAGGAGCAAAATCTTTCCTTAAATCCCACCAAGATCTCCGGCAATTGCGGAAGACTCATGTGTTGCTTAAAGCATGAGCAGGAGACCTATGAATACTTAAATGCCACGCTGCCCAATAACGGCGACATCGTAGAGACCCCGGACAAGCAAAAGGGCAAGGTTGCCAGCGTCAATATTTTCCGGCAGACGGTGCGGGTACTCATCGAAAAGGATGACGAGAAAGAAATCGTCGAATATCCGGTAGAAGAGATCAAATTCAAGCCGCACAAAAAGAAAAACGCCAAGATTTCCGATGAGGAATACAAGGAATTGCAGCAGCTGGAGGATAAGGGAGGAAGTTCAAAGCTTAATGAAGGTGAAGCTTAAGGACGGAGAACGGCTGGACGATCTGCAGCGAAACGGATATCGTATCATACAGGATCCGCAGAGATTCTGTTTTGGTATGGATGCGGTGCTTTTGTGCGGATTTGCGGATATAAAAGAAAACGCGAGAGTGATGGATCTCGGAACAGGCACGGGCGTCATTCCCATTTTGCTTGCGGCAAGGACGCAGGCGGCTTCTTTTGTGGGACTGGAGGTGCAGGAGGAGAGTGCGGACATGGCGGCAAGGAGTGTCCGGCTCAATGACCTCGAGGATAAGATCCGGATTCAAACAGGAAATCTCAAAGATGCCTCGAAAGTATTCGGAGCATCTTCTTTTGATGTGGTATTGTCCAATCCACCCTACATGAATGACAGGCACGGCCTCAAAAACCCCCGCCCGGAATTGGCGATCGCGCGGCATGAGGTGCTTTGCAACCTTGGGGATGTGGTACGGGAGGCGGCGGCACTTCTTGTGCCGGGAGGCAAATTTTTCATGGTGCACCGACCGTTTCGACTGCCGGAGATCATGGAAGTCATGCGCAAATACAAACTCGAACCCAAGCGGATGCGCCTCGTTTATCCGAAGATCACCAAGGAACCGAACATGGTCCTGATCGAGGGCGTGCGCGGCGGTCGGGCCCGCATGAAGGTGGAAAAGCCACTGATCATTTATGATGAGGACGGTAATTATAACGAAGAGATCTATTGGATTTATGATGCAGAGGGTGCTTCGGATCAAACTCCGGGAGGTGAGAATTCATGAACGAAGGAAAACTTTACCTGTGCGCCACGCCCATCGGCAATTTGGAGGATATCTCCCTCAGGGTGCTGCGGATTTTAAAAGAAGCGGATGTGATCGCCGCGGAGGATACGCGCAACAGTCTGCACCTTTTGCAGCATTTTGACATTCATACGCCGCTTACCAGTTATCATGAATACAATAAATACGATAAGGCCAATGCGCTGATCGCGCAGATGCGGGAAGGAAAGACCGTGGCGCTCATCACGGATGCGGGAACGCCCGGTATCTCCGATCCGGGCGAGGTGTTGGTGCGGTTTTGTCAGGAGGAAGGTATCGAGGTGACGGCTTGTCCCGGACCGGCGGCTTGTATCACGGGCCTGATCCTTTCGGGGCTTTCGACAAGAAGATTTGCATTCGAAGGTTTTCTTCCGCACGATAAAAAAGAACGTGAAGCCGTATTACAGGAGCTTGTAGGGGAGACCAGGACGATCGTACTGTACGAAGCTCCGCATCATTTGCGGCAAACGCTTCAACTTTTGCACGAGACGCTCGGAGATCGCAGGATCACATTGTGCAGAGAGCTTACCAAAAAATTTGAGACAGTGACGCCGACGACGCTTGAAAAAGCCGTGGCTCGTTATGAGAGTGAAGAGCCGCGCGGTGAATACGTGCTGGTCTTGGAGGGGATCTCCAGGGAAGCGATCGAGGAAAGCGCCAGAGAGAAGTGGCTTGAAATGTCGATTTTTGATCATGTGCAATACTACACGAAACAGGGGACAGACAAAAAGGAAGCCATGAAAAAGGTGGCGGCCGACAGAGGGATCAGCAAGCGGGATGTGTATCAGGCCTTGTTGGAGGAGGAGTCATGACGACGGTATTTGAGATCGATGCACGGGAACAGGCACTGTTAAAGGCATATTATCGGAGCGCGTGCAGGGAAACATGTCCGGAGTATGCACTTTTTCAGGCAAAAACGGAGCGCGCAGTGGTGACTTGCTATACCTCCGGTAAAGTGGTGTTGCAGGGAAAGCAGACCGAAGAAGAGGCGGCGCGCATCGCAGAAGTTTTGGGACGATCCCCGGAGAGCGTGGGAGCCGGCGCGAACGCAGGTGCCGGGGCAGGTGCCGGAACGACAGCGGACGCGCGGCAGTCTGCACAGACCGCGGAGTTTACGGATCGGACAGCGATAGGATCCGACGAGGTGGGAACGGGGGATTTTTTTGGCCCTGTTGTGGTTGCTGCGGCTTTTGTGCGCGAGGATCAATTTGAGGAGCTTCGTGAGCTGGGGGTCAGGGATTCCAAAAAGATCACGGACAAAAAGATCCGGGAGATCGCAGGGGAAGTCATGCGGGTTGTGCCGTATGAATGCGTGGTTTTACAAAATCCGGTCTACAATCGTCTGCATGGAGAAGGCATCAATGCCAATGCCATGAAGACCATGTTGCACAATGTTTGTCTGTATCGGTTGCGGGAAAGAGTCCTGAAAGATTTTGACGAAGAAAAAGAGCAGATGTGCATCGTGGTGGATCAATTTGCGCCGAAAGAGCTGTATGAAGGCTATCTCGCAGAGATCCGAAAAAAAGCCGACAGCGTACTAAGATATGCCGGAGAGGAAGCGCCCTTGATACGGGAACTCGTTGCGACCCCGTCTGTGGGTGGCATTACATTTATGACAAAGGCGGAAAACAAATGCATGGCCGTGGGCGCTGCATCCGTGATCGCGAGAAAAATGTTTCTTGATGAAATGGATAAGATGGCGGGAATCCTGGGCGTGGAAGAGATTCCCTTAGGGGCCGGCGCCGGTGTGGATGCTTTTGCGCAAAGCATCGGCGATAAAGAGTTGCTTGCAAAATACACCAAAGTGCATTTTGGCAATTATGAACGGCTGGAGTTGTGAGAGATTTCTTTGTTGTGATACATGGCGGCGTCGATCTTGCGCAGGAAATCTTCGTTGCTTTCCTCATTGGAAAAAAGCGCATGCCCCATGGATACGGAGAGCCGATAAGGCTCGGAAGTGGATGCGTTAAATTCGGCAAGTCGCTTTTGGATCGCGGATTCTGCGGCAAGAACCGTCTCGACACGATTTTGATTGTCCAAACTAATGTCAACGCTATCTTCAACTATCGGAAGCTTGAATTTTATGGACTTCAGCCACTGTCCGGTTTCTTTCTTATCTTCATATATCTGTACTTCAGCGATC
>CAJOPA010000062.1 GCA_905236235.1 uncultured Eubacterium sp.
AACAGCTGCGTAGCAGTTATGGAAGGCGGTAAGCCGGTGGTCATCGCCAATACCGAAGGCGCAAGAACCACCCCGTCCATCGTGGCTTTTTCAAAAAACGGAGAGCGTCTCGTAGGTGAGCCGGCAAAGCGTCAGGCAGTGACCAATGCGGAAAAGACCATTTCTTCCATCAAGAGAGAGATGGGTACGGACGTGAAGAAGCAGATCGATGACAAGAAGTATTCCCCGCAGGAGATCTCCGCGATGATCCTGCAAAAGTTAAAGGCAGATGCGGAAAGCTATCTTGGCGAGAAGGTAACGGAAGCGGTCATCACCGTTCCGGCATACTTCAACGATGCACAGCGTCAGGCAACCAAGGATGCCGGCAAGATCGCAGGTCTTGATGTAAAGCGTATTATCAACGAGCCTACGGCGGCAGCATTGGCTTACGGTTTGGACAATGAGCGTGAGCAGAAGATCATGGTCTATGACCTTGGCGGCGGTACGTTTGATGTGTCCATCATCGAGATCGGCGACGGCGTCATCGAAGTACTTGCAACCAGCGGTGATAACCGTCTTGGCGGTGATGACTTTGACCAGAAGATCACGGATTGGATGCTTGCAGAGTTCAAGAAGGCAGAAGGTGTGGATCTCTCCACGGATAAGATGGCATTGCAGAGATTAAAGGAAGCTGCCGAGAAGGCAAAGAAGGAGCTTTCCTCCGCAACCACCACCAATATCAACCTTCCGTTTATCACAGCAACGGCTGACGGCCCGAAGCATTTTGATATGAACCTTACCAGAGCGAAGTTCGACGAGCTGACGCATGATCTGGTAGAGCGTACGACGGTGCCGGTACAGAATGCATTAAAGGATGCGGGACTGAATGCTTCCGATCTCGGACAGGTCCTTTTGGTCGGCGGTTCCACCCGTATTCCGGCAGTACAGGAAAAGGTAAAACAGCTGACCGGCAAGGAGCCCAGCAAGAACTTGAACCCCGATGAGTGCGTAGCGATCGGTGCTTCCATTCAGGGCGGTAAGCTGGCAGGCGATGCCGGCGCAGGTGAGATCCTTCTTCTTGATGTTACGCCCCTTTCTCTTTCCATTGAGACCATGGGCGGTATTGCAACCAGATTGATCGAGAGAAACACCACCATCCCCACGAAGAAGAGCCAGATCTTCTCCACGGCAGCGGATAACCAGACGGCAGTGGATATCAACGTGGTACAGGGTGAGCGTAAATTTGCGAAGGATAACAAGTCACTCGGCCAGTTCAGATTAGACGGTATCCCGCCTGCAATGCGCGGTGTACCGCAGATCGAGGTTACCTTTGATATCGATGCCAACGGTATCGTAAACGTATCCGCCAAGGATATGGGTACCGGCAAGGAGCAGCATATCACTATCACGGCCGGAAGCTCCATGTCCGATGAGGATATCGAGAAGGCAGTGAAGGAAGCAGCGGAATTCGAAGCACAGGATAAGGCGCGTAAGGAAGCCGTTGATACCAGAAATGATGCGGATTCCTTTGTATTCCAGACGGAAAAGGCTCTCGCGGAAGTCGGCGACAAGATCGACGCAGCAGACAAGGCTGAGGTGGAAGCAAGCATCAAGACCTTAAAGGATATGATCGAGGCGAACCCCAATGCCGAGGAAATGAGCGAGTCCCAGGTAGCGGATATGAAGGCTGCCAAGGAGAAGCTGATGGAGAGTGCACAGAAGGTATTTGCCAAGATGTATGAGCAGAACCAGGCAGGCGGTGCAGGTCCGGATATGGGCGGTGCTGCAGGCGGCACTGACGGAGCGGGCTTTGACGGCGATGCTTTTGACGGAGACGTTGTAGATGCAGATTACAAGGAAGTGTAATTAGATCATGGCAGAAAAGAGAGATTATTACGAGGTCTTAGGCGTTTCCAAGACGGCCGATGATGCGGAGTTAAAGAAAGCCTATCGATCCCTTGCCAAAAAATATCATCCGGATATGAACCCGGGCGACGCGGAGGCGGAAAAGAAGTTTAAGGAAGCCTCGGAGGCGTACGCGATCCTCAGCGATCCCGAAAAGCGCCGTCAGTATGATCAATTCGGTCATGCGGCGTTTGAGGGCGGCGCAGGCGGTGCCGGCGGGTTCGATTTCTCCGGCATGGATTTTACGGATATTTTTTCAGATCTTTTCGGCGATTTCTTTGGAGGATTCGGTGGCGGTGGCCGCCGGTCCTCCAATAGTCCGCGTAAAGGGGCAAGTATCCGGACATCCACGAGGATCTCTTTTGAAGAGGCGGTTTTTGGCTGCTCCAAAGAGATTGAGCTGGTGTTAAAGGATGAGTGCCCGACCTGCCACGGCAGCGGCGCCAAGCCCGGAAGCAATCCGGAGACCTGTACGAAGTGCGGCGGCAAGGGCCAGGTGGTTTACTCGCAGCAGTCCCTTTTCGGCATGGTACAAAATGTGCAGACCTGTCCGGAATGCCGCGGCAAGGGCAAGATCATTCGCGAAAAGTGTACGAATTGCTATGGCAACGGATATATTTCCAGCAAGAAGCGTTTAAAGGTGGAGATCCCGGCCGGTATCGACGACGGGCAGGCAGTGCGCATCCAGGGCAAGGGCGAACCCGGCGAGAACGGCGGCCCGAGAGGCGATCTTTTGGTGGAAGTACGGGTATCGGATCATCCGATCCTGCAGCGCCAGGGAACCAACCTTTTCTCGACGGCGCCGATCACCTATGCACAGGCGGCGCTTGGCGGCGATATCCGGATCACCACCATCGACGGCGATGTGATCTATACCGTAAAGCCGGGAACCCAGACCGATACCAGGATCTGTCTGCGCGGCAAGGGCGTGCCCACGCTTCGCAATAAAAATATCCGCGGCGATCAGTATGTAACCCTGGTCGTACAGGTGCCGGAGCATTTAAGCGGTGAGGCCAAGGAGGCGTTGCGTCATTTTGACGAACTGACGGGAAACAGTCTGCATGCCAATGATGATGTAAAGCCGACAGAGGAAAACGAAGACGGCAAGAAACATAAATTCGGCAAGAAGGGAAAGAAGTGACCCAACCGTTCCTAACCACAAAATATCGTTAAAACCCTTTACGAAACACACAAAATGAGCTATAATGGCAAGTGTGGGGTTTTCTGCAACCCCGCACAACATGTTGCTTTTGATCGGTATTTCGTCTGAAAGGGGATTTGTATGGGACAAAAGGATCTTACAAAAGAGAATGATGTCTCTATGGAAAGCTTCCTTAAGGAAACGGTAGAGTTTGAACGGAAAAAGAAGCAGCTTGAGAAGGCTTTAGCGGATTTTAAGGAACAACAGAAGATATTTGAGCGTGAGAAACGTGATTTTGAACGCAAGATGGAGGCGCAAGAGCGAGAGTTTACACACAAGATGGAAGCCAAGGAACGTGCCATGGAGCAGCAGGGCCGGCTTTTTGATATGAAGTGGAAGCTCTTGGAGGAGCAGACCGCAAAGGTTGCCGAAGAGCGCAAGCAGGTGGAGAAGCAGAAGGAATTCTACAATCATTTGTGCGAATTTGAGAACAGAACGTACGGTTCCATCGGCGGTGATTGTCGGATCATGTTTACCGGTGTGGATAGCGAACAGGGCTTGAAGCGTCGTTATCGGGATCTGCTTAAGATCTTTCATCCGGACAATCCGGAGGGAGACAATAACCTTGTGCAGGAGATCAGTCGTGAATATGACGAACTGAAGCAATCCTACGGCAGGGGATAATGCTGAGATTAGATAAGAAGTGAAGTTACAGCAGGGCGAAAGAGATTTCGCCCTGCTGTTTTTTGGGGGGAATGTGAAAGAGAGCCCGTAGGGGAAGGCCGGTGGTGCGCAGAGGGTGGATCGTTTGAATTGCGGCAAACGGGCTTTTGGCCGTACAACGCGCAGGCGATGCCATCGCGTGAAGTGCTTCGTGTAATAAAAAACCTCCGGAGACGAAACCGATTTCGTCCCCGGAGGTTTTTTATTCACGAAGCGCGCGTTGTAGGCCTTCATCATTCTTTGCGATCCGCCCTACAGCAGCGGGCTCTCTTTCACATAATTAGATACAAATTCCGCAAACCTCTTCGCGGGATCACCCGTGTGCTCGGCTCTGCGAAGCAGGGCGATATATTCCGTGGTCGTGACCTCGTCGGTGTCAAAGATCGCCAGGTCATTTCGGAAATTGGCGATGCATTCCTCGGGCAGCACGGACACCCGATTTTCGTAGATCAGGCTCATGGCCAGCGAAGAGAAATTCTCTACCTCATGGATCTCCTTGGGATAGAATCCCGCCTTTTTACACTGCTTGCGTATTCTTTCCACAGACGTGGGGCTCTCCTTTTGATTGAGGATGCAAAAGATTTCATCTTTGAGATCCTCGATGGTAAGATCCGGCTTTTGCGCGAGGGGATGATTCTTCCCGAGGGCAATGCAAAAATGCATCTTTTTTAAGGGGATCCACAGAAAATCCGTATTGTCCTTGAGGTCGAGGGTAGTATGTAACGCCACATCGAGTTTTTCGGCAATGAGAAGATCCGCCACCTCACGGAGACCGTGGGATGTGATCTGAAAATGCACGCCGGGGTTTTTCTCACGGTAAGCATCGAGGATCTCCTGCAGGTAAATACCGGGGAGGTAGGATTCCGGACAGCCGAGCCGGATGGTGCCTTCGATGCGGCCGCTGATGGAGTGGGCATCTTCCACGGAATCCCGCAGTTCTTTAAATACCGGGATCCAGCGCTTGCGCAGATACTCGCCCTCTTTGGTAAGAATGAGCGTATTGCCGTCCCGGATAAACAGGGGAAGGTCCAGTTCGTTTTCCAGGCTTTTGATCCACTTGCTTGCCAGAGGCTGGGAGATGAAAAGTTTCTTGGCGCTGGCCGTGATATTCAAGCTTTCCGCAACCTCAAGGAAGCATTCCATTTGTTTGAGTTTCAGATCGTACATAAAGGATTCCTTTTCGTAAGCGTTTTCTTTATAAAAATCATTCTATAACAATTTTTCAATCCTGACCATAACAAAACGGAATGAAAAATCCAAAAAAATCCGTAAATATTTAAAAATAGGGGTTATTTTTTTATGTTACCTTTTCGATATAGAAGATAAGAAGCAGTAGTTTCGTTTTTTTGGATAAAAGAATAGGGGAAAACGGAATTTCCCGGCAAACATCAAGGAGGATACCGCTATGATGAAAATTAATGCATTTGAGCAGGTGCAAAAGCTCTACGAGGATTCCGTACAAAAGAAACAGGATCCTTTTTTTGCACATGAAAAAGAGAAGGGCAAAGCAGAGAGAGCGGCTGTATACCAGCCGTCTGAGGAAAAAGCCGTAACCGGTACGTCCGCGGAGAGCAAACTGTCGGATGAGGCCAAGGCATTGCTTGCAAAGATCCGCGAAAAATACGGCAACATGGATATTATGGTGGGAGATTTTTCCACGGAAGAGGAAGCGCAGGCCATGCTGGCACGCGGCACCAAGGAGTATTCGGTGCTTTTTACGAGCGATGAGCTGGAGAAAATGGCTGCGGATGAAGAATATGCCAACGAGAACTTTAACCGTATCGACGAGGCGGTAAAGACCATGCAGGATATCGCAGATCAACTTGCCGAGGAAGATTCGGACACGCAGATCGACAGGATCGGCATCAGCTTTGGCAGTGATGGCAAGATGGAGATCTTTGCTGCTTTAAGAGAAGCATCCGACAAGCAGGCGGAGCGGATCGAAAAGGCACGTGAGGAAAAGGCGCAGGAAGCAAAAGAGGATGAAAAGAAGGCGGAGACGGAGAAGACCTCTCCTTTTGCCGACAGAGCGCCGAGACCGGAAAAGACGGCATTGGTACGTGCCTCCAATCTGAATGAACTTGTGGAAAAGATCAAAGAGATGAACTGGGATGTCATCGAAGCAAAATACCCGCCGAAGGAAGGCGGCAAGATCGATTTTACCGCATAGGTGAGAGACGGCAGTATAGGAATGGAAACGGGGAAAGCAGTCCGGAGTGATCCGGGCTGTTTTCTTTTTTGTCGGAACGGAACTGACAGAGCGGGACCTGTATCAGACCAGATCCTTTAAAACCTGATACAGATGCGCTGCCGGCAGTCCCATGACGGTATTGTAATCCCCACGGATCTCTTTAATAAAACGAAACGCCTGCCCCTGGATGCCGTAGGCACCGGCCTTATCCAACGGTTCCCCGGTGGCGATATAGGCGCGGATCTCCTCCTCGGACAGGGGATAGAATGTCACATCCGTACTGTCCGTGAAAGTGATCGGCTCCGTTTTTGCGTCCGTAAATGCAAGGCATACACCGGTAAAGACGGTATGCGTACGACCGGAAAGTCTTGACAGCATCAGGAAGGCATCCTCAGGATCTGCGGGCTTGCCCAGGATCTCGCCGGAAAGGCTCACCACCGTATCGGATCCGAGTACGATGGCATCCGGGTATTCTTTGACGATCTCCGGCAGCGTGGCGACAGCGGTAGCCTTTCGGAGGGAAAGATCCTGTACGAGCGCGGCAGGGTCGATGATCGCGGAGCTTTCGTCGATATCCGCCGGATGGACGATATAGGGAAATCCGAGTCTATCAAGTAACTCTCTCCGCCGGGGAGAGGCCGATGCGAGAAGGATGGTCTTCATGGTTTTGTTTCCTTTGCGTTTTTTAAGATTATAAACCGTGACCGGCCGGAGCTTCAATAGATTTTTGGGGACGATTGATGAAAAAAGACGAAGGAAGGAACCTTGGGGAAGTGCTTTTTTGTATGAGTGCATTGGGTGGCGTTTTATGCTATGATAATGTTATCTCATGCAGAGATGACACATTTCTTGAAAATTTGATTTTTTAAATGAAATATAAGGACAGGGTGGATCGGCGGAGGAGATTCCTTCATTGTGTCGCCCATACAACTCAGAATGCATAACAAGGAGAAAATATCATGAAATGGATCAGATACACCATAGAGACCACAACGGAGGCGGAAGATTTTTTGAGTGCATTTCTCGCGGATGCCGGGGTGGATGGCATTGAGATCGAGGACAATGTGCCGCTTGCCAAAGAGGATCAGGCGGCTATGTTTATTGATTTTTTGCCGGAGATCGCACCGGATGACGGCAGGAGCCGTATCAGCTTCTATGTGGAAGAGGGCACCGATGAAGAGGCCATGCTTTTGCGTGTGCGGGAGGTGATCGAGGAGACCCGCGGCTTTTGTAATGTGGGATCCGGAGAGATCACACGCTCCGAGACGGAGGATCTTGACTGGATGAATAACTGGAAGCAGTATTTTTCTTCCTTTACCATCGACGATATTTTGATCAAGCCTACCTGGGAGGAGTTAAAGGAGGAGGATCGCGACAAATTCCTGATCGAGATCGATCCGGGCAGTTCCTTTGGGACGGGCAAGCACGAGACCACGCAGTTGTGTATCCGTGCACTGCGAAAATATATACAAAAGGATGACAAGGTGCTCGATCTCGGATTTGGCAGCGGCATTCTTTCTATCTGTGCGTTAAAGCTTGGCGCATCGGATGTTGTAGGGACGGATATCGACGAAAACTGTAAAAATTCGGCACTGGAAAATCTCGCCACCAATCATCTTTCGGAGGATGCGGTTTGTCTGCATATAGGGAATGTGATCGAGGATGCGGATTTGAGAGCGCAGATTGGCACGGGATATGATGTGGTGGTTGCCAATATCCTTGCGGATGTGATCATTCCCATGGCGCCGTTTTTGCCGGATTTTCTGGCAAAGGACGGGATCCTCATCACCTCCGGGATCATTGATTTTAAAGAGGAAGAGGTCAAGGAGGCCCTGGTTGGCGCAGGCATGTCCATCGTAGAGAGCACGGCGATGGGAGAGTGGAGAAGCGTGATCGCCCGCCGAAAGGGTTGAAAGGAATAGGAAGTATGTTTCAGTTTTTTGTGGAAGAGGAGCAGATCCACATCGAGGGAAACGCTGCAGACTCCGGCGGGGAAGGAGCGATCCGCGGGAATGTGACGATCGTGGGAGAGGACGTGCATCATATACGCAATGTGTTGCGGATGCACCCCGGAGAAAAGATTCGCGTCAGCACGGACGGCGGCGGGTATTTTTGCGTGATTTCCGAGATCAATGAGGATGCCGTGGTGGCAGAGATTCTGGAAAAGGACGAAAAGGGGACGGAGCTTGGAAAGGATATTCTCCTTTTTCAGGGATTACCCAAAGGAGATAAGATGGAGCTGATCATACAGAAATGTACGGAACTGGGAGTGACGCAGATCATCCCGGTGGCCATGAAGCATTGTGTTGTGAAGCTTGACGAGAAAAAGGCCGCTGCGAAGGTGAACCGGTGGCAGAGCATTGCCGAGAGTGCGGCGAAGCAGTCCAAGAGAAGCCGGATTCCCAAGGTGCATATGCCGGTATCTTTTGACAAGGCACTTTCCATGATGCGGGAATGCGACGTGCGGATGCTTCCTTATGAGAACGCGGAAGGAATGCGGGCAACGGCCGATGTATTGTCCGGGATCACACCGGATCACCGGATCGCCGTGATGATCGGACCGGAGGGCGGTTTTGACAAGGAGGAGATCGACAAGGCACGGGAATGTGCGGATATCATCTCTCTGGGGCGACGGATCCTGCGAACGGAGACGGCGGGCTTTACAACCATGGCCCTTATCATGTATCATTTGGAAGTTACGGAGGAGAAGTGACTTTGAAGGAAATCTATCTGGATCATGCCGCCACCACGTTTTGCAGCCCGTCGGCCGCGGAGGTCATGCAACGGATGCTGACGGTGGACTATGGCAATCCGTCCGCTATGCATAAAAAAGGTATGGAGGCGGAGAATGCTATAAAGGACGCGGCAAAGATCCTTGCGGATACAATCAGGTGTACACCGGAGGAACTCATTTTTACCTCCGGCGGTACGGAGTCCAACAACTTGGCGCTCTTGGGTGCGGCACATGCGTATCGCCGACGGGGGATGCATATCGTGACGACGGCATTTGAGCATGCTTCCGTCCAAAATCCCATAAAGATATTGGAGGAGGAAGGGTTTCGGGTGACCAGGCTCGGCGTGGATGCGACAGGTCATGTGGATCCGGAGGAGCTTGCACAGGCTGTCGGATCGGACACCATCCTTGTCAGCATCATGCATGTGAATAATGAGATCGGTGCCATGCAGGATCTTGCTGTCCTGGGAGAGCGGATCAAGAAGGCAAATCCCGATACACTTTTTCATGTGGATGCCATCCAGTCCTACGGCAAGGTGAAGATCCCTGTGGGCAAATGCAGGATCGACCTCTTGTCCGTCAGCGGGCACAAAATCCACGGACCCAAGGGAACGGGATTTTTGTATTGCAAAAAGAATACCAGGCTGACGCCTCTTTTATACGGCGGCGGCCAGCAGCGGGATCTTCGAAGCGGTACGGAGAATGTGCCGGGGATCTGTGCGCTTTCTGCAGCAGCCAAGGAATGCTATGCTGCCCTTGAGGAGCGGGTGGGGATCCTTCGCGCACGCAAAGAGGAGCTTTTGGAGGCTTTGCGGCGGCTTGATGCTGCGCAGGGCGGTATCTTTATCAACGGTCCGCAAACGTCCGCGGAGGATGCGCCGCACATCGTGAATGCCGCATTTACCGGCGTACGCAGTGAGGTGCTGTTGCATGCCCTCGAGGAGAAGGGGATCTACGTATCGGCGGGCAGCGCCTGCTCCACGCACAAGAGAGCACCCAGCGCGACGCTGACGGCGATCGGCCTTGCGGGAGATCGCCTGGAGAGTTCGCTTCGTTTTTCCCTGGACACTTCCACGACCGCGGAGGATATCGCGGCGACAGAGGCTGCACTTGGGGAATTGGTCCCGGCGCTTCGCAGATTTCAGAGAAAATAGTTTTTTACAGAAGGAGACAGAATGTTTCATACCTTTTTGATCAAATACGGCGAGATCGGCGTCAAAGGAAAAAACCGACATTTGTTTGAGGATGCGCTGATCCGGCAGATCCGGTTTGCTTTAAAGGATCTTGACGGCGCCTTTGCGATCCGCAAGGAGCAGGGGCGGATCTTTGTGGACGCGTCCGAGGATTTTGACGAGGACGAGGTGATCGCCAAATTAAAGACCGTTTTTGGCATCGTGGGATTCTGCCCTGTGATGCAGACGGAGAAAAAGGATATCCCTGCGCTGATTGAAGATGTGGTGCGCTATGTGCGTCAGGTGCATGGGGATGCGCAAAAGACGTTCAAGATGAATGTCCGTCGCGCGGATAAAGATTTCCCGTCCACTTCCATGGAGTTAAACTGCGAGATCGCGGACGTACTGCTCGATACGTTCCCCAATCTCTCCGTGGATGTGCACGAGCCGGATATAATGTTAACCGTGGAGATCCGTAATGAGGTCTCCGTTTACTCCGAGATCATTCCCGGCCCCGGCGGGATGCCGGTGGGTACGGCGGGGAAGGCGATGCTTCTTCTTTCCGGCGGGATTGATTCACCGGTGGCGGGCTATATGGTGGCAAAGCGCGGTGTGATGATCGATGCCGTGTATTTTCATGCGCCGCCCTACACGTCGGAGCGTGCCAAGAACAAGGTGATCGATCTGGCGAGGATTCTCTCGACCTATACGGGACCCATCCGCCTGCATATCGTAAATTTCACGGAGGTACAGCTGTATCTGCACGAGCATTGTCCGGATGATGAGCTGACGATCCTGATGCGACGCTATATGATGCGGATCGCGGAGCATTTTGCAAAAGAGAGCGAAGCGCTGGGACTGGTGACCGGGGAGAGCATCGGCCAGGTGGCCAGCCAGACCATGCAGTCCATGCTGGTGACCAACGAAGTCTGCACGCTGCCGGTGTATCGCCCGCTTGTGGGTTTTGATAAAAATGAGATCATTTCCGTTGCGGAAAAGATCGGTACGTACGAGACATCGATCCAGCCGTTTGAGGATTGCTGTACCATTTTTGTGGCAAAACATCCTGTGACCAAACCACGCTTGGATGTGATCCGTCGTTCGGAGGATAAAGTCGCCGAGGCCATTGCGCCGTTGGTGGAGCAGGCCGTGAAGGAGACGGAGATCCTGGTGGTACGATAGATGTGCCTGTGGTAAGACCGTATCGTGCCCCTTTGTTTTACGGAGGAACGTCATGAAGACAGCAGCACTGCACAATCTGGGATGTAAAGTCAATGCTTATGAAACCGACGCCATGCGGGAGATTCTCGAAGACGCCGGTTATCTTATTGTGGATTTTAACGGCCCGGCGGATGTGTACGTGGTCAACACCTGTACGGTGACCAATATTGCGGATCGCAAGTCCAGACAGATGTTGCATCGCTGCAAGCGTAACAACCCCGACGCCATCCTGGTGGCGGTGGGCTGCTATGTGCAGACGTCTTTTGAGAGCGCCGTAAAGGACCCGGACATCGATATTTTGCTCGGAAATAATGAGAAGCGTCATATCGCGGAGGCGATCGACCGTTTTCTTCAAACGGGAGAAAAGGTGATCTGTCACAGGGAGATCCGGGACATGCGGGAGTATGAGCCACTTGCCGTTTCACCGCAGACGCTGGCGCATACCCGTGCCTTTGTTAAGATCGAGGACGGGTGCGACCGCTTTTGCACCTATTGCATGATCCCCTTTGCGAGAGGCCCGGTGCGTAGTGCCGATCCGCGGCAGGTTTTAAAGGAAGCGGAACGTCTGGCCAATGCCGGGTACAGTGAGATCGTGCTTTCCGGGATCCATATCGCTTCCTACGGTAGGGAGTTTGGCCTGGGTCTTCCGGATCTTTTGGAGGATCTGGAGAGGGTGGAGAAGCTGCAAAGAATCCGGATCGGTTCCGTCGAACCCGGATTTATCACAGAGGAGACGGTCAAGCGCCTGGCGGCTTTATCCAAGCTCTGTCCGCATTTTCATCTGTCCATGCAAAGCGGCTGCGACAGCGTGCTGGCACGGATGGGGCGTCGCTATGATACGGCGGGGTATATGCAGAGCGTAGATCTTTTGCGGACGTATTTTGATCACCCCGCGCTGACCACGGATGTGATCGCCGGATTTCCGGGCGAGACGGAGGAGGAATTTGCTGCCACCTGCGACTTTGTCCGAAAGGTTGGCTTTTATGAGATGCATGTTTTTCCGTATTCCAATCGCAAGGGGACGAAGGCGGACAGCATGCCGGGGCAGGTGCCGGGACCGGTCAAGACCGCCCGCGCGGAAAAGCTGATCGCCATCGCAGGGGAGATGAAGGCGGAGTATGAAGCCTCCTGGGAAGGCAGGGAAGCGGAAGTGCTGTTAGAGGAATGCGAAGAAGAAAACGGCAGACTGTGGAAGGGCCATACGCGCCACTATCTCGAGGTCTATTGCCCGGAGGATAAAAAACAAGCCTGCCGCGGCATGTGCGT
The DNA here is from genome assembly GCA_905236235.1 of uncultured Eubacterium sp. Lineage (GTDB taxonomy): Bacteria > Bacillota > Clostridia > Lachnospirales > Lachnospiraceae > RUG14243. The sequence continues at coordinate 12,333 of CAJOPA010000062.1, forward strand.
CGCAGGCAGACTTGTGCGTGATCATGATCGTTTGATCCTGTCGTAGGATCTTGTTTAAGAGAAAGGTTTTTTCGGTGTGATCGCCGGGGAAACCTTTTGTCAATCATCCGTGTCAAAAGCGGCAAGACCCTTGGCATTTTGCACCTTGTTTGTACGGATGTTTTTTACAAGGGCGGTAAAGACAAGGAAGCTTAACAGCGTCAGGCTCATGGAATAGATCGGCAGTACGCCCCAACGGCCGCTGAGGTTAAAGACCAATCCCAAAAGGATGGGCGTTACGGTCTGGGCAGCCATGCTGGCAGCGTAGTAATAGCCCGTGAATCTGCCAATCTTCTCGGAGGAGCAAAGCTCCACGACCATCGGGAAGGAGCAGATGTGTACCAGAGACATGCCAAATCCTTTGATAAACCATACCGCATACAAAAGGGTGGGGAAGGTGTATTCGCCGTTTGCCCCCGTCACGACGCCTGTCGGATGTGCAAAGCACATGACGATGAGTGCGGCAAAGGTGATACCCAATCCGCAGCTGATGGTCCATTTGCGGCCGATCTTATCCGCAATGCTGCCGCCCAAGGCAAAGCCGATGACGCTGGCAAGTCCGCCCACGATCGTGAGGATCATGGTGGCGCTGGATACGGAATTGAGGTAGTAGATCACGTAATTGCCGATGTAGGTGCCGATGGCGTTGTCGGACATAAACCACAGGAATTCGGCGGCGAGGATGGCAAGGAGCATCCGTTTGTTGGCGGGTGACATGGGCGCGTCATCCGTGACCGGTGTCTCTACGGCTGCCTGTTTCTCGCCTTCTTCCATTTCGTCTTTTAATTGCACGGCCAGCTTGTTTTCCTTGATGGTAAAGAACAGGACCAGGGTGGAGATGACCATAAGGACGGAAGCGGCAATGAACGGGATCTCAATGGTCCAGATCTTGCGCGCGTTATCCGAAGCGTTGATATAGTCCGAGAGTTTTAAAAAGATACCGAGCACCGTGGCGGCGGCACCGCCGAGGTAGCCCATGATATTGATGATGCCGTTGGCCTTGGCGCGCAGGGGCTTGGGCGTGATATCCGGCATCAGTGCCACGGCGGGATTGCGGTACATCATCATGAACATCAGGACGATGAGCATCATGATGACCATGCCGAGGATATTGTTGTAATGGAAAAATAAAGGAATAAACGGAAAGGCGATCGCCGACACGAAGGCACCCGTCAGGATAAAGGGCATGCGCTTGCCGATGGGTGACTTGGTGCGGTCGGAGATATTGCCGAATAAGGGCAAGAGCAGTAAAGCCGCCAAGTTGTCGCAGGCCATGATGATGCCGACGATCCATTGCACGTTTAAGATCTTTGTGGCGTCACCGGCTTTTAACTCCGCGGAGCTTAGGCCATACATCTTTCTTGCGAAGATATCCGTCAGAAAGGTAGGGCACCAGGAATCATACACCTGCCACAAGAGCAGGATCCCGAAGAAAGCAAAGCCGATCAGGGCTGTGCGCTTGCGGTTGAGCTTGAGTGTGATGCCGGTGGTTGCCGTTTGCGTAGTGTTGTCCATAGTAGTTCCCCCTTTGGTGGTTGTGGGAAGCTCTGCCAGGGCGGCGTGGCTCCCATAGAAAAGATTATATCATAGATGGACGCGGTTGTGATATAATAGTCGGGGAAAGGAGTGGGAAATTGAAGCTGACCAAGCAGAGAATCTTTGAGATCATTCAGATCGGCGAACGCGGGGATGCGATGAGCCGCGGGTTTGATTATATTTTATCCGCGGTGATCCTGATCAATATTGCCGTTCTTTTTGTGGCAAGCTTTCCGCTGGCACCCGAGATCCTTGCGACCTTGCGGGTGATCGAGCTTGTGACGATCCTTTTTTTCTGCGTGGAGTATGCTTTAAGGATCTGGACGGCGGATTGCCTTTTCCCCGAGAAAAGCCGTACGAAAGCCGTTTTGCGATTCCTGGTCTCCTTTGACGGGATCGTGGATCTTTTGACCATCCTGCCCTTTTTCTTTTTATCCGGGGCCGTGGTCTTTCGGATGCTCAGAGTCGTGCGGATCTTTCATCTTTTCAGGATCAATTCCCGGTATGACTCCTTTAACGTGATCGTGGATGTTTTAAAAGAAACGATGAACCAGATCATTTCCTCGGTCTTTATCATCCTGACACTGATGCTGGCTTCTTCCCTTACGATCTACAATGTGGAGCATGAGGTACAGCCGGAGGTTTTCTCCAATGCGTTCTCCGGATTATGGTGGTCGGTCTCGGCGATCTTTACCGTGGGCTACGGAGACGTCGTGCCGCTGACCGTGGTGGGGCGGTTCTTTGGCGTGGTCATCACCTTCCTCGGTGTCGGCGTGGTGGCGATCCCTACGGGTATCATTTCCGCAGGGTTCGTGGAGCATTATACCAGGATGCAGCGGCAAAAGGACGCGGAGCTTTTTGACGAAAAGAGCCGGGAGGCGGGGCAATACCGCAGGCAGCTGTATGAGATGCTGGCCGCGCGGGCGCAGGAGCTGGCGACCCATGCCCATGCGGGGCAGACGGATCTGGCAGGCGTACCTTATGTGGAACATCTGCGGAGTGTGGCCGCCATGTGCAGAACGCCGCAGGAGGAGACGGTGGCGTGGCTGCATGATATCGTGGAGGACACGGAGACCTCGCTGATGGATCTCGTTAATGACGGCTTTCCCACGGAGGTGGTGGAGGCGGTCAGACTGCTCACCAAGCCCAAGGAGATGCGAGAGACGAAGGTGGATGCAAGGGCAGCCTACGGCAAGTATTTAAAGCCCATCAAGGACAATGACCTCGCCAGGGCGGTCAAGATCGCGGATCTGACGCACAACAGCGATCTGACCAGACTCCCCGAGATTACGGACGAGGATTGGGAACGCTATCGTATCTATCAGGACAGCCTCCGCTACCTGACCGGGATCACCGATAAAACCCAAGATATGGTATAAAGACGTTGTCAGATGGACTAAAATAGGTTAAAATAGAATGGATTTATAGTTCGGAAAGAGGAAATCCTATGGAGAAAATGTCGAACACACAATATTTTAAAGTGGCAAAGGAGCCGGAGATCCGTGTTGCGGATGTTATCAGCGAGGTGTATGAGGCATTGACGGAGAAGGGATACAATCCGGTCAGTCAGATCGTGGGTTATATCATGTCCGGAGATCCTACCTATATCACCAGCCACAAGAATGCAAGAAGCCTGATCATGAAGGTGGAACGTGACGAGCTCCTTGAAGAGATCTTTAAATCCTACATTCAGACCCATTTTGAATGATGAGGGAATGCCATGAGGATCATGGGGCTTGATTATGGCGCAAAGACCGTGGGCGTTGCCGTCAGCGACGAGCTTATGGTTACGGCGCAGAGCGTGGAGACCGTGGTACGCAAGTCGGAGAATAAGCTCCGACAGACCTGTGCCAGGATCGAGGAATTGATCGCGCAATATGATGTAGGGGAGATCGTACTGGGATATCCGCGCAATATGGATGACAGCGAAGGCGAGCGTTGTGAAAAGACGCTGGCCTTTAAAGCTATGCTTGAAAGAAGAACCGGTTTGCCGGTGGTTCTTTGGGATGAGCGTCTGACCACCGTGGAGGCGACCGATATTCTTGCCGAAAGCGGTGTAAAGAAAAAGGATACCAAGCGCTATGTGGACAAGGTGGCCGCGGCGCTGATCTTGGAAGATTATATAAAAAGCAGGGAGTAAAAAATGGAAAAAATCGCTTTTTTTGACGTAGAAACCGGCAATGCAGAAGAATTTTATGTGTTGGAAACCACCACATTAAATGAAATAGAATACCTTTTGGTCACTGTGGATGCACAGGGAGATACCGATGCGCTGATCTTGAAAAAGACATCCCCGACGGATGCGGCTGAGGATTCCTATGCAGTCGTGGAGGACGAAGAGGAACTGAAGCTGATCTCGGATATCTTCATGGAGATTCTTGAAGACGTGGAGATCGAGTAGTACGAGAACGGAGGTGTTGGCATTTACATGCAGCAAAACAATTCAAAATTAAAGATCATTCCGTTGGGCGGTTTGGAGCAGATCGGAATGAATATTACTGCCTTTGAATACGAAGACAGTATTATTGTAGTGGATTGCGGTCTGGCTTTTCCGGAGGAGGATATGTTCGGCATCGATCTTGTGATCCCGGACATTACCTACCTGATGGATAATATCGACCGCGTAAAAGGATTTTTTATCACCCACGGTCATGAGGACCATATCGGAGCCATCCCCTATGTATTAAAGGAGATCAACGTCCCGATCTATGCGACGAAGCTTACGGTGGGTCTGATCGATCACAAATTAAAAGAGCACAATCTGTTAAATAACGTTAAGCGCAAGGTGGTAAGCTACGGCCAGTCCATTAACCTGGGGCAGTTTCGGGTGGAATTTATCAAGACCAACCACAGCATCCAGGATGCGGCGGCGCTTGCCATTTATTCCCCGGCGGGCATTATCGTGCACACCGGTGATTTTAAGGTGGATTATACGCCGGTCTTTGGTGATGCCATCGACCTGCAGCGTTTCGGTGAGATCGGCAAGAAGGGCGTGCTTGCCCTGATGTGCGATTCCACCAATGCGGAGCGCCCCGGATTTACCATGTCGGAGCGTACCGTCGGCAGAACCTTTGATAATATTTTCAGT
>CAJOPA010000063.1 GCA_905236235.1 uncultured Eubacterium sp.
GACCAGGCGCTTTTAAAGATCTCCCGGTCTTACGAAGATGAGATCGATACCAAGCTCAACACGCTACTTGCCGTGGTGGAGCCTACGCTCGTCATCATCCTCTCGGTGATCGTCGGCGTGATCCTGCTGTCCGTGATCCTGCCGCTTCTCGGCATTATGACGGGCATCGGTTAAGGAGGATGGACCATGATGCGATTTTCTTCCTATTATAAACACCGGTTTCCGTTGCGCGCCGTACTGGGCATTGCCATTCTCCTAGTGGTGCTCTTCGCCGTGATCTACGGTTCCGGACGACTGGCCGCCTCGGATACCGCGCACAAACGCGAGCTTTTGGAGTCCGCTGTATTGCGGCTTAGTGTAGAATGCTATGCTTTGGAAGGGAGCTATCCTCCCAACCTCGAATATTTAAAGGAGCACTACGGTCTGACCTATGATGAGGAGACCTTTTACGTAGACTATCATCCCGTCGGATCGAACCTTGCACCGGATATTACCATTTTGGAGCTTTAAAGGACCATTGCCATGCAAAAAAGACGTAATCACCCCCATACCATGGATCTGCTTTTCGTCCTGACGCTTTTGTTCCTCTTTGCTTTTTCCTCCATCGCCCTCATTTTGTCGGGGGCACGGATCTATGAAAGCAATGTGGAAAGCTCATCCACGGCAGACAATACCCGGATCGCGGGCTTATATATCACGGAAAAGATCCGCCAGGCCGATACCGAAGACAGCATCACCGTATCTTCTTTTGCGGACGGCGATGCCCTGTGTCTTTCCCAAAACATCGGGGATACGGTATATCATACCTATCTCTACCTTTACGACGGTTCGTTGCGGGAGATCCTGGTCAAAGACGGCTACGAAGACAGCGTTGACGCCGCGGGCGGCAACAAGATCATGGAGCTTTCCGATTTTCACATGCAGATGCTCTCCGACCATCTGCTGAGCTTTACCATTACCGACACCGACAACAACAGCACGGAGTATGTCGTGCATGTCCGGTCCGGCCAATAACCGGCCTTTGATACAAAATCGGCGCTTTACTCATGGAGGCACCTTATGCAATCCAAATCCGCTCTGTTCCTTATGGAACTGATGATCACAACTTTATTCTTTGCCCTGGCATCCACGGTCTGCGTGCAGCTCTTTGTCAAAGCGCACCAGATCAACCGGGAGACACGTGTCAGGGATGCCATGCTCGTCTCCGTGCAAAATATCGCGGAGACCTGGCTTGCGGGAGAAAGCAGTCTGGCGGACGGCGACCGTGAGGTCACGGTTACGGACGGGCTGACACTGTATTATGATGGCGCGTGGGAAGCCGTAGATGCGTCTGCGGCCGTCTATGTACTGACCCTGACGCAGTCGGGCGATCATGAAAATGATTATGCGCAGTTGACCGTGGAAAAGATCGGAGAAAACACCTCCGTATTTTCCCTGGATCTGACCAAGCACAGACAAAAGGAGGCAGAAAAACATGCATAAAAAACACGCCTCCCCGGGCATGAATATCGGGACTTCTTCCATCCTTTTGGTCTTTGTTATCCTCTGTCTGGTCTCCTTTGCCACGCTTTCCTTAAGCAGTGCTCTGGCAGATCGCAATCTGTCCGACAAGGCCACAGAAAAGACCTTGTCCTACTACAAGGCGCAGAATCTTGCCCAGATGAAGATCGCCGAGACCGACCACAAGCTGGAAAAGATCTACAACGAAACGGCAAATGCGGAGGATTATTTTGCCAAGGCGGGCGAAAAGATCACTTTTACCGTCACACTCTCCGACAACCAGGCGATCGAGGTGATCCTGACAGTGCTCTATCCCGATAAGGACGGTGATCCGTACTATGAGATCGCATCCTTTAGAGAGATCCGTACCGTAGAGGATGAAGCCTACAACGATACGGTAGAATTGATCCTTTAACCCGCGACCAAAAGGATCGTCAAAGATCCAGTTTGGTGCGGATGATCTCCGAAAAATAAGAAAATGCAGAAGGTATGGCGTATTGGTTTTCCAATGCGCCTCTTTTTACGAACAAAGCATCCGTCCCCGGTATCTTTTGCACGGGCTGCTTCCCGTCGGACCACTCCGGCTCCGCCACACGGATCAGATACCCTGTCATCGACCATTCCTTGTGCGTAAATATATGCCTTGTATTGCCGAGTTGTTTTATTTGCAACGGTTCGAGCGAATAAACTCTTGCAATGCATAGTAATTTATCCTCATTTTTATCCACATGTTCCACATTGGGAAACTCATATAAGCCTGCCAAAAGCCCCTTCGCCGGACGTTTTTGGATCACAACATGTTCTCCATCCGTTAAGAGCAAAACGTCCAAATGCTCGATTTTACGCGGTTTGGCGTCCCTTTTAACCGGATAATCGAAGGGATTTGCCCCATGCGCGGACCTGCAGGCGTCAAAAAGTGGACAACTCTCGCACAAAGGTGCCGTATTGGGAAGACAAACGGTCGCCCCCAGGTCCATGAGTGCCTGCGCAAACGTTCCATAGGGGTTGGGATTCTTACCATCTTGCGGAAAATCCGCCGGAAAATCTTCCGAATAACCCGCGGAGAGATCGGCAAAAAGATCCGATGTAAAAAGGGAAGTAATCACCCGGGCATACTCCCGCTTCGTGCTGTCCTTGCCGATATCCCGCGGATCCGCCGCAAATCTTGCAAAGATCCTGCAGACATTTCCATCCACCGCGGCATAGGGCTTTGCAAATGCGATGGAAGCGATCGCTCCTGCGGTATAGTCCCCGATCCCGGGCAGCGCCCGGATCTCCTCGGGCGCTTCGGGAAATCGTCCGTCATATTTTGCACAGATCTCCTGTGCCGCCAGCTGCATGTTGCGTACCCGACGGTAATACCCCAGCCCTTCCCACAGCTTCATCAACGTATCTTCCGGGCAGGCGGCAAGACTTGCAATATCCGGCAGAGCGGCAAGAAAACGGTCATAGTAACGCTTTACGGCTTCCACTCGCGTCTGCTGCAGCATGATCTCCGACACCCAGACATGATAAGGTGTCGGGTCCTCCCTCCAGGGCAGGATCCGCCGATTCTCGCGATACCATAAAAAAAGCCGGGGCAGACATTCCCCCAGGGCCTCTTCCATGTTTTTTTTATCAAAATCTTCCTGCCGTTTCATCCTCTGTTACTTCTTTCTGTAAAACACTTTTAACCGCCCTTCCCACGGTTGACAATTTCCCATTATTTCACTAAAGTGACCTTATGTGATATCATTTTACCCGATCGGACGGGTGACACAGTAAAGGAGAATCCTCATGCAACTTGCACAATCTACCATCGGTTTCATCGGTGCGGGCAATATTGCCTCTGCTTTTATGGGCGGGATCCTGCGGGCTTATCCCGATCTTGCCGCACGGATCCATATATCCAATCCTTCCGCGGCAAAGCTTGATGCCCTAAAGGAGCGCTATCCCGCATTGCATACCACATCGGACAACAAGGATGTCGCGCGCGTTGCGGACATTCTTTTTCTCACGGTAAAGCCGAAGTTTTACCCGGCTGTCATCGAGGAGATCCGCGAGCATGTAAACCCCGATACCATCATCATCAGCGTGGCGGCGGGACTTAAGATCGCTTTTGTGCAATCCCTTTTTCAAAAGGATGTCAAGATCCTGCGTTGCATGCCCAATACGCCGACGATGCTCGGCCTCGGCATGAGCGGGCTGTGTCCCAACAGCTTCCTCACCGAGGAGGATCTGACGTTACTTAAAGAACTGTTTTCTTCCTTCGGTACCTACGAAGTCGTTGCCGAGGAACTGTTTGATACCGTGACCGGCGTCTCCGGCTCCGGCCCTGCCTATGTGTACCTCTTTATCCACGCCATGGCCAAAGCCGCCGAAAAGGACGGCATGCCCTACGACCAGGCCATCGTTTTTGCGGCGCAGACCGCCAAGGGTGCGGCGGAGATGGTCCTTTCCTCCGGTACGGACCCGGAAACCTTGACCGACAACGTCTGCTCGCCGGGCGGTACCACGATCGAGGCCGTCGACGTCTTTAAGAAAGACGGTCTCTACGACTTGGTCTACAAGGCGCAGCATGCCTGCGTGGAAAAGTCCAAAAAACTTTCTCAGTGATACGGATCACCACTTATTCATGACCTTTTCCGCAAATCCCATAAAATCGCGAATCTCGATCACCGTGCCGTCGTCAAGCACCGCCTCTCCGGTAAATTTCCCGAAGACCTGGTGCTGGTCGGATCCGAGCACGACAAAATCCGTGTTGGAGGCGCGATCCATCACGGGAACAAAATCCATTTCAAACCGGCCGTCATCGCTGGTAAACGTCCAGGGGGACATATAGTCCTCCTTGCCGTCCTTGACGGGGATGTTAAAGGTCACCTGTGACAGTTTGTGCGCCTTCCCATCATAAAAGAGCATATTTTCACTGGCCGCGGAAGTATCTCCAAATCCGTAGCCGATGTTAAATCCAAATCTGTGATCCCCCACATATCCGCTTGCGGAGCCCCAATACCAGGTGTTTTTGTAGGTCCAGACACCCCTGCCCCAGTCAAGCAGCCCCATGGCATCCTCTTTGTTAAAAACATACCTCTCATCGCCCAAGAACACTTCGCCCGAGGCCAGCATGCAATTGATCTTTTGGTTGTAATAAAAATACCCGTCCTTTGCAAAGGGTGTGGCGATCACCATCGTATCATCCGCGGGGCACAAAAGATCGATCTCTCCACTGATCTTCTTATGATCCTTAAAATCCTCCATGAAAAAGGACAGATGCCTGCCCTCGGCCGTATGCCGAAACGAAAGTGCATAGCCTTTGCCCTTGCTTTCCACGTCTCCCACCGCGGAAGAAGCCGGCAGATGCTTTTTGCCCTTGGTCAGGATCTGCATGGGTGATTTCGTGACTTCCCAACCTTCTTTAAAGTTTAAAAAAGACACGGAGTCCAGCCCCATATAGGCATTGTCATCGATGGTCAGCGCCACGCCAAAATCCGCATTGCCGATATAGTAATAATCCCATTCCTTGATCCTCAAGCCTCCCGCCTTGATGGCGCTGCGATCGTAGGAAAGCACAAGGCTCTTGGCATAGCCCTTTTGGCACAGATTGCCGTTCTCGTCCAAAAGCGGTCCCGCCGTCCTTATTTCCTGTTGCATCTTTCCTTCCCCCTTTTCCTTTTTTCCTGCCTTGATTATACCCTCCCCAGCGTTTAAAATAAACAGGAACCTGTAAAAACAGGTATCCGACACAGGGCAGGTCCGATTTATGCAATCTTTTGTACAGACAACCCATCCGACGAACGACGCGCCGCGCAAACCGGGCACAAGAGCGCTTGTGATCTCTTTGCTTGTCATCATCCTCCTTGCGGCAGGAAGCCTTGCGGCTATTCTTCTTGCGTCTCTTCCCAAAGACCGCGATTGCGTTGCCTATATTTATCAATCCGGTGTTCTGATTAAGACCATCGACCTAAATGCCGTGACCGAGCCCTATACCATCACGCTGACGGATGCGGACGGCGGCACCAATACGATCGAAGTCCGGCAGGGCTCCATCGGCATCATTGACGCCTCCTGCCCCGACCAAATCTGCGTTCATACGGGATTTATCACGGACGGCTCCATTCCCATTGTCTGCCTCCCCCATGAGCTTACGATCGAGATCAAGGCAAGCACGGAGGATGCCTACGATTCCGTTGCCAAGTGATGATTCCGCTACCAAGTGACGACTCCGTTGCTAAGTGACAACTCCGTTGCCAAGCGATCGCACCATAAGGAGGACACCATGTCCACGCCACGTATTTCCATCAAAAAAATGACCGTTCTGGCCATGTTTACGGCCATTTCCCTGGTCATTTTCGTGCTTGAATCCTATATCCCGCTGCCGGTGCCCATCCCGGGGATCAAGCTGGGACTTGCCAATATCATCACCCTCATCCTGCTCTCCCTTTACAAGCCGCAGGATGCTGCGATGGTCCTGTTTTGCAGAATCTTTTTGGGAAGTCTTTTTACCGGTCAGTTGGTTACCTTTTTTTACAGTTTATGCGGCGGGATCGCCTGCCTTTTGATCATGAGCATCACCAACCGCATCTACCGCGGACGCTTCCTGGTGCTCACCAGTATTTTTGGCGCGATCGCCCATAATCTGGGGCAGATCGCCCTTGCGTATTTTGTATTGCAAAGTATTGGTGTCTTTGCCTATCTGCCTTTTTTGATCCTAAGTGCCATCGTCACGGGTACCTTTACGGGGCTGTGCGCGCATTTCTTTAAAAAGCATATAGAAAAGCTTATCCGATCTTCCGGTTCCTTCCGGCCAACACTCCCGTAGCCGTCATCACCAGGATCGCAGCAAACATGCACATAAATCCTGCCGTCCATCCCCCTGTCCGGTCATACAAAAAGCCAAACATCGTAGGACCGACCGCTGCCAAGAGGTAGCCTGCCAGCTGGCTCATCCCCGCAAGCCGCGCCGCGCAATCCGCATCCGCCGCCCGAAGGGTCAGCACCGTAGTCCCCAGACTCATGGCACTGCCGGCACCGAGACCGGCAAGGATGAGAGCGACGGCGATAAACGTCCCATCCGTTGTCGCAAACAAAAGCCCCATACCTCCAAGATAGACTGCACCCATCAAAAGAGCGAGACCTTTTTGCTCTTTTTTGCGTGCGGCAAGGATCGGGATAAAGAAGGACATGGGAAGGCCCGCCAATTGATTGAGCGTCGTCAACGCGCCGGCGGTCTCTGCGGCAAAGCCCTTATCCGCCAGGATTGTGGGAAGCCATGCCACAAAGCAGTAATACAGCAGGGATTGCACGCCCGTCATGATGGTCACCCACCATGCCATGGCGTCTTTGTACAGGCTCTTGGTGCCGGTCGCTTTCGCAGTCATCGCTACCGCGCCTACCGTCTCCGCACCTGTCGATTCCGAAACCGTCGCCTCCTCAGCTGCAGAGCCCGCAATTTTTCCTTCCGGCCTGCCGAGGTGAAGCACGTACCACAGCGCCGCACCCGCCGCCAAAAGGATCGCCCACAAAAGCAAGGCGCCCTTCCAACCCATGGGAAGACGCACTGCCAGCGGTGCACTGATTGCTGCGGCAATACCGCTTCCCACGGCCATGGCCACGGCATAGATGCCCATGTAAATCCCGATGGCATCCGGTTTCCGCAATTTGATGACCGTCGGTGCAAGAACATTACCGAAAGCAATGCCGATCC
>CAJOPA010000064.1 GCA_905236235.1 uncultured Eubacterium sp.
AATGGATCCGCTCTTTGCTTCCCAAGAAGAGTTCGACACCTTCCTCGCACGCCACAAAAAAGCCGGCGTCGGCAGAGGCGACCTTGCATCCTACAAGGGCAACTGCTATCTCGGGATCGATGCAGGCTCCACCACGACCAAGGTGGCGCTTGTCGGCGAGGACGGCAATCTGCTCTATTCCTTCTACGAAAATAATAACGGCAGCCCTCTGGCCACTTCCATCAAGGCCATGCGTGAGATTGAGACGCTTCTCCCTGAGAATGCAAACATCGTATACTCCTGCTCCACCGGTTACGGCGAAGCGCTGATCAAGGCTGCACTCATGCTTGATGAAGGCGAAGTGGAAACGGTGGCGCATTACTATGCCGCCTCCTTCTTTGATCCGCAGGTGGACTGCATCCTGGACATCGGCGGTCAGGACATGAAATGCATCAAGATCTTGGACGGCACCATCGACTCCGTCCAGTTAAACGAAGCCTGCTCCTCCGGATGCGGCTCCTTTATCGAAACCTTTGCCAAGTCCTTAAACTATGCGGTGGAGGATTTTGCCACGGAGGCGCTCTTTGCCCCGCATCCCATCGATCTGGGCACGCGCTGCACCGTGTTTATGAATTCCAAAGTCAAGCAGGCGCAAAAGGAAGGCGCAAGTGTCGCGGACATCTCCGCAGGGCTTGCCTACTCGGTCATCAAGAATGCCCTCTTTAAAGTCATCAAGGTTTCCGACGCCACGGAGCTCGGCAGCCACATCGTCGTCCAGGGCGGTACCTTTTACAACAACGCCGTTTTGCGCAGCTTTGAAAAGATCGCCAACGTCGAAGTGGTGCGGCCGGACATCGCCGGGATCATGGGTGCCTTCGGTGCGGCACTCATCGCCAGAGAACGCTACGAGGAAAGCGCAAGCACCCATATGCTTTCCATCGAAGAAATATTAAATCTCAAATTTACAACCTCTCTTTCCCGCTGTAAAGGTTGCGGAAACAATTGTCTTTTGACGATCAACCGATTCAGCGGCAACCGCCAATATATCACGGGCAACCGTTGCGAACGCGGACTCGGCAAAGAGAAAAATGCGGATAAGATCCCCAATCTTTTCGCCTATAAATTGGAGCGGATGTTTGCCTACGAACCTCTTTCCGAAGAGGAAGCCGTGCGTGGCACCGTCGGAATCCCCAGGGTATTAAACCTATATGAAAACTTCCCCTACTGGGCTACGTTTTTTAAGGAACTCAAATACCGCGTTCTCCTGTCACCCTTGTCTACGCGCAAGATCTATGAGATGGGGATCGAATCCATTCCCAGCGAATCGGAATGCTACCCCGCAAAGCTTGCCCACGGACACGTGGCATGGCTCATCGACAAGCACCCGGATTTTATCTTTTATCCGTGCATTCCTTACGAGCACAAGGAGCTGGACTATGCGACCAACCATTACAACTGTCCCATCGTCACCTCCTATGCGGAAAACATCCTCAACAACGTAGATGAGATCACCCGGGGCGACGTGCGCTTCCTTTCTCCCTTCCTTTCCTTCGAAAGCAAAGAGATCGCGACGAAGCGCCTGGTGGAGATCTTCCGCGATATTCAGGCCGATATCCCTGCCGCCGAGGTTCGAAGAGCAGCAGAGCTTGCCTGGGACGAGCAGGAAAACGCACGACAGGACATCCGCAAAAAAGGCGAGGAAACCCTTGCCTGGATGCGCGAAAACAACAAACAGGGCATTGTCCTTGCCGGACGCCCCTACCATATCGATCCCGAGATCAACCACGGGATCCCGGAGCTGATCACTTCCTATGGTATCCCCGTGCTCACGGAGGATTCCGTTGCGCATCTGGGGCAGGATGAGCGTCCGCTGATCGTACTCGATCAGTGGATGTACCATTCGCGTCTCTATGCGGCGGCCGACTATGTCAAGACCGTGGACGACTTAAACCTGATCCAGCTCAATTCCTTTGGCTGCGGTCTGGATGCCGTGACAACGGATCAGGTCAATGATATCCTGCGCAAATCCGGCAAGATCTACACCTGCCTGAAGATCGACGAGGTCAACAATCTTGGGGCCGCGCGTATCCGTGTGCGCTCCCTTTTGTCCGCCCTGCGCGCCAAAACCCGCAAGGCCGAAAAGCGCACCGTCGTGTCCTCGGCCTACCATCGCAAGATCTTTACCCGCGAGATGAAGGACACCTATACGATCATCTGTCCGCAGATGTCTCCGATGCATTTTGATCTGATCGAACCCGCCTTTAATGCCGCCGGCTACCATGTCGTGATCCCGGACCAAAAAACGGCGGACGTCATCAATATGGGATTAAAATATGTCAACAACGATGCATGCTACCCCTCCCTGATGGTGGTGGGCATGGTCATGAGCGAAGTTTTATCCGGAAAGTACGACCTCACAAAAACGGCGATCATCATGTCGCAGACCGGCGGCGGTTGCCGTGCTTCCAACTATATCAGTTTTATCCGGCGTGCCCTCTATAAGGCAGGCCACCCGGATATCCCCGTGATCTCGCTAAACTTAAGCGATCTGGAAAAGAATCCGGGCTTTACGCTCAGCTATCCGCTCTTAAAGCGCGGATTGTATGCGCTGATCTTGGGCGACGTCTTCTTGAAATGCGTCTACCGCACCCGCCCCTACGAAGAAGTGGAGGGAAGCGTGGATGCGCTGCATGACAAGTGGCGTCAAAAGGCGATTGAACTGGTGGCAGGCGAGAAAATGCCCTCCCACCACGCCTACAAAAAAATGATCCGGGAGATCATCCGCGATTTTGACAATATTCCTTTGAAGGATATCCAAAAGCCGCGCGTCGGCATCGTCGGCGAAATCTTTGTCAAATTCAGCTCCGTGGCCAACAATCACCTTGCGGAACTGATCGAATCCGAAGGCGCGGAAGCCGTGATCCCGGAGCTTACGGACTTTTTGCAATACTGCTTCTACAATGCCAACTTCAAGGCCGAAAACCTCGGCAAGAGC
>CAJOPA010000065.1 GCA_905236235.1 uncultured Eubacterium sp.
TCCGTCCAAAAGCTGTCGGTTTCTGGATTGTTTGGCATCATATTGACGCATGATGCTGTCATATTGTGAATTCGTAAGTGACAATGTCTTATGATTTTTATACCGCGCCCCGTCGCGGTCTGACAATCTACTGGATTAAATCGTGATTTAACGCCTATCAGCTCTGCAAAAGATCTCGCATCAGAGCATCGTTATCGTAGTTTCTCCCTGCACAGGTGTAAGCCGGCTTCTTGGGCGTGGTGTGCGTCGTGCTCTTGCGGGACGACGTACTCTTTGGCGGGTGCGAGGTGCGGAACTTGTCATCGAGTGCGATCACGTCCTCCATGGTTGTCACCTGATTGTTGTGCCAGTTGGAAAGGATCCTGTCCGCGTAGTCAAAGCTGGGCTCGCGCGTGATGGTAATGGTTCGCGAGCAGGCCTCAAGGATCAGCTCCTCCGGCATCTTCCAGGTACGGCTCCACTTGCGGACAAAGGCAAGCTCCGGCGCTTTGAACATCTGCTTCGTAATGCCGAAAACCTCCATGACCTGCTCCATCAGCGGTGTGAATCGCGTGGTCTTGGAAAAGATCTTGGCCTGTTCCACGTCGCGGATCTCGTTGGCAAACCACTGCTCCGCCGTTTTGTTCATCTTCGGAAAGGTATTGGTCCCCATGGTCAGGCTGTATTCCACCAGATATTCGGAAAGGTCCGCATTAAATCCTAATTTATCCTGCCAGAAAAGGAGGTAATTCACATCCGCCTGGGAGAGATACCGTCCGAGGTAACGTCCGCAAATATAGAGAAGTTCGCCGTTTTCCTCGGTAAACCGCGCCACCTGCGTCTTGCTGTACATCGGAATCTCCATGGGCAGGGTGCGCGCTGCGGGATCAGCTGCCTGCGGAAGTGCGTCGAGAGTGGCCAGGGCGGTTAAATCGTGATTTAAATCGGAAACACCCTGATCCGCAAGGGAGGGCACGGCGGGATTTAAGAAATAGATCCCGGTCACGTCGCCTCTCGCATTGGATTCCAGGTGTAAAAGCCCTGCCTTTTCCCAAAATAAAAGCCCCCTGCGAACGTCGCCTTCCGTGCATTGAAAACGGTCGGCAACGGATGCAACGGAAAAGCTGCATTCGTGCCGGTTGCGACACCGCAAAAGGTAAAGATATATTTTGACATATTCACCGGTTGCATTCGGCATATAATTGTCAAGAAAATTATTCGGCACCAAGGTGCTGCCGTCTATGCCATCCTCGTGCAGAAGGATTTGTGATCCCATAATGTTTCCCCCGTTTCACCGTAGGACACAATACGTCCTGCGGATCATTTTTCATGCAAAGGAATTATAGCAAAAGAGAAATGGTTTGTGAAGTGCCAAAAAGTCCGCAAAGCCAGTGTTTTCAAGGGTTTGCGCAATGTGTGGAAAAGTGGATAACTTTGGCATGTTTCTTTTTATGGAAACTTTTTTTCGCCCTCAAAAACCATAAAATGAGGGGTTGTCGAAAGATGTAAAAAAGAGATTATGTTAAATGAGTTTTACACATTTTCGGACGGCAAAACCCGCCCGAAAAATTGTGTATAAAGTGGATAACTACTTAGAAGTCAGCTCATTTGCGATATTTACAATGTTTCCGGCACCCATAGTTATCAACAAATCATCGTGCAAACATTTTTCCGATAAAAATTTTTTGATCTCCTCAAAAGTGGAAAAATAGTAAGCTTCCTTGTGCCCCAGACGTTGCAGTTCTCGGAGAAGATCCTCGGAGGAAATCCCCAGCGTGTCCGTTTCCCGTGCGGCGTAGATGTCCGCAAGTACGACGATATCCGCAGGAAAAAGCGCTGCGGCAAAGTCTTCAAGGAAGGCTTTGGTGCGGGAGTAGGTATGGGGCTGGAAAGCCACGATGATCCGGTTGTGCGGATACTTGAGCGCGGCATCGAGCGTCGCCTTGATCTCCGTGGGATGGTGGGCATAATCATCGATGACGGTGACATCCTGCCAAGTCCCTTTGTATTCAAATCTTCTGTCAGCGCCGTGGAAGGAAGATAAACCTTTGGAAACGGTGCGAAAGGGAAGATCCATGCAGTCAGCCAGCGTAATGGCCGCTAAGGCGTTGATGACATTGTGGCGTCCGGGTACCCGGAGTTGTACGGTTTCCTTGTCATAGGCGCTGCCGGGGCAGGAAAGGACAAAGGAGGCACAGCCTTTATCATCAAAGACGATCTCCGTGGCACAAAAGTCCGCGCGATCGGTGAATCCGAAGCGAATGACATGGTCGCAGGCAAGTCCCTCGGTGAGTGCCGCGTTGTCCGTGATGCCGTCATACAGGAGAATGGCACCATCGGCGGGAGTATGGGATGCAAACTCCCGGAAGCTTGCGCGGATCTCGTTCAGGTCATGGAAAAAGTCCATGTGGTCCTCTTCTACGTTGAGGATGATGGCATACTTCGGATAAAACTGCAGGAAACTGTTGGTATACTCGCAGGCTTCCGTAAGAAAAGTGTCGGAATGACCGATGCGGATGTTGCCGTTCAATACCGGCAGGATCCCGCCTACGGAAATGGTGGGATCGGAAGAGGCCTGCAGCAGGATATGGCTGATCATGGAGGTGGTGGTTGTCTTCCCGTGCGTGCCGGAGACAGCGATGGAGTTCGCAAAATTGGTCATGATCTGGCCCAAAAGCTCGGCTCTTGAAAGCATGGGGATACCGGCCGCCACGCAAGCGGCATACTCCGGATTGTCCTCGGAGATGGCGGCAGTGTATACGACGACATCCAGGTCGCTCGTGATATTCTCCGCACGCTGCCCGATGTTGACCTGGATCCCGGACGCCGTTAGGGCGCTGGTGATGGTGGACATGGCTCTGTCCGAGCCGGAAACGTTAAAATGTCTGTCCTTTAAGATCTCGGCAAGGCCGCTCATGCTGATGCCGCCAATGCCGATAAAATAAACGTTAACAGGGTTGTTAAAATCAATTTGGTACATAAAGACACTCCTTTTGTATTCTTTCCTATTATAATCTCTTCAAAAAAATATGCAATGGGTGGTGAAAATTCAAAATTTATGCTATAATTTTCTAAGTTGTACGGACAATACATAAGGGTATCGGGAGTGAGTATGAAAACGTTATTTATTGCCTGTGTCATCGGGGGGATTCTCCTGGTGTTTCACAGCACTTACGTTTCGGAAAAAACACATTCGATTTACACAAGCAGATTGCGTTGTCTCGTGGTTGCGACGGTTGTCAATGTTTTTGCATACACCGCCGCGGTTTGCGTGGAAAATATTTTCGCAAGCGCGCTGTGTTATGCCTTTTTTTATCTTTCTTTGGATTGGATCCTTCTGTTTACATCCGATTTTGTCCTGCTGTTTGTGGAAAAGGAACATTCCGGAATGCCGGCGTCAGTTTTTCGTATCATGTATGTGGTGTTTGGCATTATCGACAGCATTTCCCTGATCTTAAGCGTCAATCTCCATCATGTATTTCGGATCCTTCCCGGGACGGGAACGGGAGATACCAATGGATTCGTACGGCAGTTTACCGTACTGTATGACGCGCATCTGGTACTCTGCTATCTGGTGGCGCTTACCATCGTATGGGAGCTTTTGCATGCCATTTTTACACACTATAAGGGGTTTCGCAGAAAGTACGTCTATGTTCTGGTCGCCTTCGTGGTGCTGCTTGCTATGGACGGCGCCTATATGATCTTTGGATTTGAATTGAATTTCTTCGTGTTGGCCTACCCACTTTTTATCCCCGTGCTGTGTTATCTTATCTTTGTTGTGGTACCGCATGAGGATATCGAGTCGGTACTGCATGCCGTGATCGATGAGATCAATACGGGGATTGCGGTCATCGACCTGAAAGGCGCATGTCGCTACTGCAATGAAGCGGCAAGGCGTTTGTTTGATATTGACGGAGAGGATTACAGTGAGATCGAAGCCTATGCTGCGGGTTTGATCGAGAAATCGGAAGCGGACGGAGAAAAGGAAACACCGGAAGACACAGCGCACAGTTTGTATCATGCGCGCGAGGAATTGGCGGCTTCTGGAGAATTGCATTTTACGGATGTTGATCTTTACAGGATGTATGATCGCAACGGGAATTGGTATGCCTATGCCGTGAAACTGGAGGATGTCACCGGAGAAGTCCGGGAGGAGGAGACGCAAAAGTACAAGGCGACGCATGATGCGCTGACGGGATTGTACAACCGGGAGAGCTTTTTTACGGAAGCCAACCACATTCTCTTGACCCGGCGGGATGTGGAATTTAACCTTGTTTACACCAACATAAAGGATTTTAAACTCCTCAACATGTTGTTTGGTGAGGAGTTCGGCAATAGGATCATCAAAACCCAGGCCAAGATGCTGCAGGCGGCACGTTACGACAATGTGGTTATCGGACGTATGGGCGGAGATCGGTTTGCCATGCTGATCCCGGCAGCGGATTTTCGGCCGGATCTGGCGGTGGCCAATACGAAAAAGATCATGGAGACGCATAATGACAGCGAGTACAAGGTGTTCATCTATCTCGGTGTCTACAGGATCACCGATCATGATGAACCGATCACGGAAATGTGTGATAAGGCATTGATGGCGATCAAGAGCATTTATGGCAATATGGATCAGACGCTGGTGTATTTTGATCAGAATATGATGAAAGAGGAGATCCGCCGGCAAAAGATCATAAATGAAATTGATGAGGCGATTGAAAACGATCTCTTTGAGATCCGTATCCAGCCCAGCATGACCAAAGAATCGAAGGTGATGGCGGGCAAGATCCACTACATATGGAAACATTCCGAGCTGGGTGAGCTCTGGGAGGATGATTATGTCCCTGCCTTGGAGAGAAACGGTACCATCAGCCGTTTGGAACTCCTTTTCTGGGAAAAGGCCATCCGCGTGCTCAGAATCTGGATCGATCACGGTTTTACGGATCGTTGGGTGGTGGTCCGTTTTGCGCCCGAGAGTCTGTATGAGTTTGATCCTTGCGAAAAGCTGGAGGAGCTGGCGCATAAATACCGCGTGCCGAAGGATCGGATCACGGTGGAAGTCATGGAAGACGTGCTGATGTTTGATTCCGCCAACCGTCTCGGCGCGATTGCACAGCTTCGTGCGGCGGGATTTTCCGTGGTCATCGATCAGTTTGGCAAAGCCTATTCGTCTCTGGGGATGTTAAAGGATATGCATATTACCGGAATCCGCGTGGATGTGGGCATGATTCGTGAGGAAAGCGAGCGGTGTCGTATCCTGGTGGAGAACATTGTGCGGATGGCGGACGAACTGCATCTTTTTATTATTGCAGGTGATGTACGGGATAAAAAAGAATTTGGGATCCTTTCCCATCTGGGATTTAATACCTTTGAGGGTCCGTATTTTGGCGAAGCCGTGTCATTTCGCGAATTTTCGGCCAAGTATGACATCCGGGAGGATGCGGAGGATCACACAGACGGACCAAAAGACCCTTTCAGGGAGTGGGATGAATGAAAAAGCAAAAAGGTTATGGAAAATTTCATATCAATCGCGTGTATCGTGACCTGATCGATTATTCGGATGAGGGCATCTGTTATTTTAATGCGCAGGGCAACTGTATCCTGGCGAACGAAGAGGCCAAAAGAATCCTCGCGCCGCTCGAAGAACCCTACGGGGCGGAGGAGGTTTTGACGTACATCGGATGGGCGGAAGCGGAGGGGGAAAACCCCCGGCGCTGCAAGGTGCATTTCGGCGGTACGGATTACCATTACGTGGTGGAATACAGGGAGATCCGGCGGCAAAACAAGAGCGTGGCATCCTATCTGAAAATGCGGGACTACACCGAAGAAATGGCCGTCATTGAGACGGACCGCTATGCGATCACACATGACAGCTTTACCGGCCTTTTGTCCCGGGAAGGTTTTTTTGAAAGGGTGGATGAAAAACTGGCGCAGGGCGCAGACGGCGTCTGGATGATGCTTTGCTCCAATATCAAGGATTTTAAGGTGGTCAACAAGATCCTCGGCAATACCGTGGGAGACAAGATCCTCTTGGAAGAAGCCAGGCTTTTAAAGAATATGGTGCGCCGGGACAGTATCTACGGCCGCATCATCGACGATAAATTTGCGCTGTTTGTGCGCAAGGAGTATTTTCGCGAGGAGATCGTCAAAAGCGTCCTCGAAAAAATGCAGGGCACCATGCGTAACAACATGTATCGCATGCATGTGCATGTCGGGATCTACGAGATGAACAACGGGCCGGAGAAAGCCCAGGATATGTACAATAAAGCCAAGATCGCCATGGATGCCATCTCCGGCAACTACCATCAGATCTTTTCTTACTACAATTCCGTGCTGATGGAGCGGCAGCTGAGCGAGATGCGTTTCATGACGGAATTTGAGCGGGCGCTTGATGAGCGGCAGTTTGTGATCTATTTGCAGGCGCATACCTCCTTTAACGGCCGGGCGGACGGTGCGGAGGCTTTGGTGCGCTGGAAACATCCGGAGAAGGGGATCCTGCCGCCGGCGCGTTTTATTTCCATTTTGGAGGATTCCGGGCAGATCCGGCAGCTGGATCAGTATGTATGGGAAGAGGCGGTGCGACTGCTTCGGGACTGGAAGGACCGGGGGTATGAGGAGTACTACATCTCCGTCAATGTCTCGATCAAGGATATCCTCTATCGGGATATGTATGAGGTCTTTACGAACCTCGTGGAAACCTATGAGGTTAACCCGGCCAGACTTCACATCGAGATCACGGAGACGGTGCTGATCGTGGATATGGACAAGATCATCAGCCTGATCAAACGCTTGCGGGCGTATGGTTTTGTTGTGATGATCGACGATTTCGGTACGGGATATTCCTCCTTCTATCTGCTTCGCAATATCGAGGCGGATGTGTTAAAGATCGATATGGAGTTTTTGCAAAAACAAAACGATAACGATATTGAGAAAAATTATAAGGAGATCGTCTTGCGAACCGTGATCCAGATCGCAAGAGAGCTCTCCATGGATGTCATCGCCGAAGGTGTGGAGACGGAGGAGCAGGCAAGGCTTCTTGTGGGTCTGGGATGCCGTCGTTTCCAGGGATACTATTTCCACAGGCCGGAAAGCGTGGATGAATTTGAAAAGAAGTATTTCAGGATGTAAGTGCGGGTTGCAAAAAAGAAAAAGTGTGCTATAATAGATTGTGTACAATCAAATAGGACAAAATACAAAGGAGGAGATCGGCATGTTTGACACCGTGATCATAGGAAGTGGGCCGGCAGGGCTTTCTGCAGCATTAACGCTAAAAGCACATGATAAAAATCTGTTATGGATCGGATCAAAAGAGGTCAGCGACAAGGTGAAGCTGGCGGAAAAAATATCCAATTACCCGGGACTGATCGATATTTCCGGAGAGGACTTTGCAAAGGCATTTCATGCCCAGGCGGAGGCGGCGGGACTGACCGTCACGGAGCATATGGTCAATTCCGTTCTGTTAAACGGTGAAAGTTATGCGCTTCTTGCGGGCAGTGACTACTATGAGACGAAGACGATCATCCTTGCCACCGGCGTGGTGCAGAGCGCGACGATCCCGGGCGAGACGGACCTCGTGGGAAGGGGCGTCAGCTATTGCGCCACCTGTGACGGCGGGCTGTATCGGGGCAAAGAGATTGTTGCGATCAGCAATAACGTTGGCTTTGAGGCAGAGGTGGAATACCTTGCCGAAATCGCCAAAAAAGTGTATTATATACCCCTGTATCGGGAAGTTTCCGAGAGCCTGCGGCAGCAGCCTTCCGTGGATGTGGTCGGCGATCTCAAAAATCCGGTGGTCAAGATGCGATCGGAAGACGGAAGACTGCGTGGTGTCACATTAAAGGACGGCACGGAGATCGCTGCGGACGGATGTTTTGTACTGAGGGATTCCATGTCCATGGCTACCCTTCTGCCGGATCTTAAGGTAGAGGGCGGACATATCGAGGTGGATCGTGGTATGCGGACGAATCTTCCCGGCGTCTTTGCGGCGGGCGATTGTACCGGGCGACCGTATCAGTACGCCAAAGCCGTGGGCGAAGGAAATGTCGCGGCCCACAGCGTGATCGCTTATCTTCACGAAAAAGGCGGGGCAGCAGAAAGCAGGTGACATGAAGTCAAAACGTTTTTTTAATATGGATTCCCTTCCGAGCGGCCATGCTTCGGAGCGTTTGATCGAAGGATGCGCCGTACTGGAAGGCGGAGCGTTTCGCGCGATCTACGGAGAGGGCGTTCTGGATTACCTGATGGAGCAGGACATCAATCTCTCCTGTGCGATCGGCGTCTCGGCCGGAGCACTGAACGGGTTAAACTACGTCTCCGGGCAGATCGGACGCAGCGTCAGGACCAATCTGGCGTACCGGCACAACAGCCGGTATGTGGGATTTAAGGCGATGGTGCATTCCGGCAGTCCGTTAAACATTGATTTTCTTTTAAAGGACATGAACGAGAAGGATCCTCTTGATGAGGAGCGGTTCTATCGTAAAGAGCAGCGGTTTATCGCGGTGGCTACGGATTGCGACACGGTGGAGACCGTCTATTTTGAAAAGGGCAAGTGCGAGGATATCATGCAGGCGATCAAGGCTTCGGCCTCGCTTCCCTATCTGTCCCGCATGATCAAGGTGGGTGACAGGCGGTGTCTCGACGGAGGGATCACCTGCAATATCCCCTATCGCTGGGCGCTTGAAGAAGGCTACGAAAAGATCGTGCTGGTCCTTACCAGAGAGAAGGGCTTTCGGAATGAGTTAAAGGACGACGCGCCCCGTACCGGAGAGCGGATCTATCGCAGGCACAAGCAGTTCGGCGCTTCCATTGACGATCTTCCGAGACGCTACAACGAGGAGATGGACGAGATCGATGCGCTTGAGGAAGAGGGTCGCGTCTTTTGCATACGGCCGTCCCAGCCGGTGGATGTGGCGCGCGTGGAAAGCGATATCAATAAATTAAGCGCCCTGTATTATCTGGGCTACCATGATGCCATGCGCCGGATGGATGCGTTAAAGGCGTATTTGGGTGTTGACAAATAAAAAATGCCGTGGTATCGTAGACTAAACCGTTGAGGAAGAGTGAGTAGTTTGAAGCCTCCTTTTTCCAGAGAGCCGCAGGTGGTGGGATTGCGGTAAAAGCGCTTTATTCGAATGGACTTCTGAGGGCGACCGGAAGCGGATGTGAGATCAGATCCGTGGTATGGGAGACGGAGCGGGAATCTCCGTGATCAACGTTCGACATGTGACAGCATGTGCAGAGTGGGTGTATTTTCACCAAGCCGGGTGGCACCGCAGGTAATGTTTATTGTACCTGTCCCAGCAGTAGTTAAGACTGAGGGACAGGTTTTTTTTGTCCCGGGAACAAGAAAAGGATCTCTCGGTCGGAAAATCGAACCCAAGAATGGAGGACAAGAAAATGAAGAAAAGATTGTTGGCATTGTTGTTATGCGTAAGCTGCACCCTGGCCTTTGCGGCTTGTGGAAGCGCAGCGGGAACCGGAGAGAGCACCGACGTACAGAGCGCGGAGAGCGGACAGAGTGCAGACGTGGGTCAGACGGGCGAAGGCACGGTGTATAAGATCGGCATCTGCAATTATGTGGATGATGCATCCTTAAACCAGATCGTGGAAAATATCGAGGCACAGCTTGCGGCATTGGAGAGCGAATACAATGTGACGTTTGAGATCTCCTATGATAACTGTAATGCGGACGCCAATGTGCTGTCCCAGATCGTTGCTAACTTTGTAGCGGATGAAGTGGACCTGATGATCGGTGTGGCAACGCCGGTGGCCATGACCATGCAGGCGGCAACGGAAGGCACGGATATCCCCGTGGTATTTGCGGCGGTTTCCGATCCGCTTTCGACGGGACTCGTGGAGTCCTTGGAAAACCCGGGCTCCAATGTGACCGGCACCTCGGATGCGCTCGATACCGAAGCGATCTTAAATCTGATGTTGCTGGCGGATCCGGACTTAGAGACGGTGGGACTCTTATATGACGTGGGACAGGATGCTTCCACCACGGCCATCGCCGAGGCAAAAGCCTTCTTTGAGGCAAAGGGCATCACGGTTGTGGAAAAAACGGGAACGAGCGTGGACGAAGTGGCATTGGCGGCACAGGCACTGGCAGATGCCGGTGTGGAGGCTGTTTTCACCCCCACCGACAATACCATTATGGAAGCAGAGTATTCCATCTATGAGATCTTTGCAGAGGCGGGCATCCCGCATTACTGCGGCGCGGATTCCTTTGCATTAAACGGCGCGTTTCTGGGCTATGGTGTAGACTATGCCAACCTCGGTGTGGAGACGGCCAACATGGCAGCGGACATCCTCGTCAACGGCAAGGATCCCGCAACGTACGCCGTAGAGACCTTTGACAACGGAACAGCGACGATCAATACGGAGATCTGCGAAGCCATCGGCTTTGATTACAGTGAGATCGAAGCGTTGTTTGCACCGTATTGCACCAAGGTGCAGTCCATTGAAACGGCAGAAAGCTTCTAGATTTGAAAATCCCTTCTATGCGTGCCCAGCTTTTTTAAGCTGGGCAGCGTAGATGCGATCGGATACGGATCTTTTGTATAAGAGCAGCGATATCATATAGAAGATGCCTCCGCATAAAAGCACCACGACGATCCCCAGAGCTGCCACGGCGGCGAAGGGAAGCGGAACGGTGGCAAAGGTAAAGCCTTCCTCGATGGTAATGCTTGTAAATGCTCCCATGCTTCCGCCGATGATAAACAGCATGATCAGACTGACGATAAAGTATCGGAAGGAAAAGGATACATAGATGGTCAGTACGAACATTACGACAAAGCCTATGAGAAGAGAGATGGTAAAGGAGTTCTCGTCGGCAGGAGCAAGGTGCAACAGGATCGCATCCGCAAGGACCAGGAGAAGATAGGCTGCCATCATAAACAGTGTGTACAAAACGGCGGGAACCTTCGTCAGCATACTCTTTCGGTGTGCCGAACTCATGGCCAGGGAGGACAGTCCGTAGATGCTGTAAAGCATCTGGATCACGTAGATGGACGGGATGATCATAAACCAGACGCTTAAGATACTGGGGGTTTGCGTCAGAGCGCCGAAGATGAGCATGCCCAATCCGAGGACCGTAAGGATCGCGGCGGATATAACGCTGGATTTAAAGGATAAAGCATAGGGTATTGTCTTTATGGCAAGACGAAGTGAGTTTTGTTTCATGGTCGTTTCCTTTCATATAGGTGAGGGTGTAGTGGCTAAACGTCTTTGGTGTCGCAATAGCTGTTTTCTCTCCTACGGACACACAGCCGGATCAGGAGAAATGAAAAACCTGCGGCGGTGATGCCGGGAAGCAGGATCGCAAGCACCGGGATGGTGTAAAGTGCCGGGAGAAGAAAGATCTCCGCACTGATCAGCAGAGCGACCACAATGTAGGCAAAAAGCAGCAAAAGGAACGTGTTGACGATCCGGCGAAGCACCAGAAAGGTCAGGGACAACACCGTAAGGTAAATCAGTGCGGAGGAAATCTCAAAAACGAGCGGGATCTCTTCAAAATCCGTAAAGGAAATCCCTTTGACAACCGCAAGCAGACGCAAAAGCAGCAATCCGGCGAAGACCCTTAGCAATCGCAGGAGGGTATCGGCAAGGATCACGGACCGGTAGAACGCCAGTCCTCTGGGAGAGCTTTTTAACAGTTCCATACCGCCGGCAGCGCTTGTTAGCGCACCGCCAAAGGCGTAATGGTCAAAAAGCACATCGAAAAGGCACAGGATGCCCAAAAAGGCCATTTCTCCGACCCGAAACGTCTCCGGGAAAAACCATGTGAGCGCACAAAGGATGACGAGGCTAACACACGGAATTCCCCATAGGTTTAACAGCTTGTAGGACAGCGGGACGTAGGGACGGTAGGATGTAAAAACGTTGCACGATCTCATGGATAACCTCCTAAAACTGTACGGCAGACGTCTGCTTCATCACGGCCACACTGATCTGATAAAGGGAGGGCGTCTCCACGGTCAGATCCAGATCCGCAAAGCGCCGGGGATCCCAGTCCTTGGCCATACCTTCAAATCCGTAAGCGTTGTGGGATACGGTCAGCAGATAGGGAGAAACGGTTTCCAGATCCTTGGCATCGCCTTTGATCAGACGATAGGATTCCTTAAGATCCTCGACGAATCCCTGCTCCATAATCTTACCCTGCTCCAGGATGATGGCATAATCGGTGACATATTCCATATCCGAGATATTGTGCGTGGAGAAAAAGACGGAGCGCTCGCCCATGCCATCCGTGATATAGCGGCGAATCATATCACAAAGCTTATCACGCATCAGCGGATCCAAGGGAGAGGCCGGTTCATCCAAAAGCAAAAGCTTGGTATCCCGGGCAAAGACGCCTGCGAGCATGAGCTTCATGACATTGCCGTCGGAAAAAGAGGAGACCTTTTTGCCGCGGCCCATGAAAGCATCCTGATCAAGTGCCATCTCTCGGCAGAGTTTATCAAATCTCTCGGGCGAAAAGCCGGAGAAGAGAAGCGTGTTGATCTCGCGGACGTTTTTGGAGGTCCAATGGGGCAGAAAGTAATTCTTGGCAGTGACGAAGCCGATGGCGTCCTTGATGCCTTCCTCTTCGATCCCCTTTCCGCTCTGAAAGTAATCAAGCGTTCCTTTGCCGTCGACGCGGACGCCGGAGAGAATATTAAACAGGGTGGATTTCCCTGCGCCGTTCTCGCCGATCAGGGCGGTGGCAAATCCTTGGGGGATGTGAAGCTCCTCTATGGAGAGGTGAAATTTCCCAAATTTCTTTTCAATATTTTGTCCTGTAATGCAGTCAGCGGTATTCATGGTGACCTCCTTTGGTGTTTAAGAATATTGGCGCATGGCCAAGAGTGTTTGCAGGGTTTGGATCAGATTCTCATCCGACATGTCGGCGATATGCGCACAGGTGATGGCTTCGGAAAGCGCATCCTCCACTTTGCGCAGATGCTGCTCTCTCATCATCTCGCTGTTTTGCTCGTTGACAAGAAAACCCTTGCCCTGTACGGCAGTGATCAGTCCCTCGGACTCCAAGAGTTCG
Organism: uncultured Eubacterium sp.; assembly: GCA_905236235.1. Classification (GTDB taxonomy): domain Bacteria; phylum Bacillota; class Clostridia; order Lachnospirales; family Lachnospiraceae; genus RUG14243. The sequence continues at coordinate 13,001 of CAJOPA010000065.1, forward strand.
TAGGACTTCATTGTGGTGATGACACTGATCTTGAGATCTCTGGCCAGCTCCCGTATGGAAGGCAGGTAGTCGCCGGAGGTAATCTCTCCGGTCAAAATCTGCGTACGGAACTGGTCGGCAATCTGTTGATAGATCGGTGTTTTGGAATTTTGCGAGATACGCATAAGTGCCTCCCCTTTCAACTGTTTATGTGTTATATATACACTATACACAGATGAATGTCAACCTTTTTTGCAAAAAAAGCAAAAGGCCGTTTCATTGCGCATTTTAGGAGAATGAAGTACAATGGACGGGATAGTTTTAAATCAATAAGAAAAGAAGGATCCGTAGTATGTCATTTGCTTCTGTGGTGTCGCTGGTACAGACGGCGGCGGAACTGGGACTCATCAGTTCCCTGACGGTACTGGCACTGTTTTTAAGTTATTCCATGTTAAATGTATGCGATCTGTCCACGGACGGATGCTTTACGCTGGGCGCAGCCGTGGGTGCGGTGGTGGCGCTTGCGGGACATCCCTACCTCTCCATCGTGGCAGCGATGGGCGCCGGGGTGCTCTCCGGATTCGTGACCGCGTTTTTGCAGACGAAGATGGGCATCGACAGCCTGCTTGCGGGTATCATCGTCAATACCGGGCTGTATTCCGTCAATATCGCCATCATGGGCAATGCCTCGCTTTTAAATCTGAACCAGACGGAGACGGTGTTTACCAAGTTAAAGACTGCCCTGGAAGGGACGGCGTTTGCCTCCGGTTACAAGATCCTGATCGCACTGGTGGCGGTGGCGCTTGTCGTGATCTTTCTTGCTTTGTTTTTAAAGACCCGGCTGGGACTGGCGATCCGTGCGACCGGCAACAATCCGGACATGGTGCGGACCTCTTCCATCAATCCGGTGTATACCACGATCGTGGGCCTTTGCATCGCCAATGCGTTTACCGGGCTCTCGGGATGTCTCTTGGCGCAGTCCCAGAAATCGGTGAATATCGATATCGGAAGCGGTATGGTCACGGTGGCGCTGGCATCGCTTTTGATCGGCGGCGCGTTTATCGGCCGCGGCAAGATCTGGGCAAGAGCCCTGGGCGTTGTGCTGGGATCGGTGGTTTTCAGACTTGTTTATACCATCGCGCTTCGGTTTAACATGCCGGCGTTTATGTTAAAGCTGGTATCGTCCGTGATCGTGATCATTGCCATCGCCGGACCGTATATCCGCAGCAAATATCCCATGTTTGCAAGAAGGCTTGCGCATGGCAGACAGATGAGAAGGGGGGAATGATCCATGTTATCCATACAGCATATTTCCAAAACCTTCTACCCCGGAACGGTCAATGCCAAGACGGCGATCCGGGATCTGTCATTGGAAGTCAAAGACGGAGATTTTATCACCATCATCGGTGCAAACGGCGCCGGGAAATCCACGCTTTTTAATGCCATTATCGGCACGATCATCACGGATGAGGGCGCGATCTTTCTTGACGGACGGGACGTGACATTAGAGCCCGATCATAAGCGTGCCCGGGAGATCGGCATTCTTTTTCAGGATCCGATGCGCGGCAGTGCGCCCGGCATGACCATCGGAGAAAACCTGGCACTCGCGGCGGGCCACGGCGGATGGCTCTCCATGGTATCGAAGGCGGACAAGGCGGCTTTTCGCGAGAGACTGGCGTGGCTTGATATGGGACTGGAAGACCGAATGGAGCAGCCGGTCGGACTCTTGTCCGGCGGACAGCGTCAGGCCCTGACCCTTTTGATGGCGACGATCAATCCGCCAAAGCTCCTTCTTTTGGATGAGCATACGGCGGCGCTTGATCCGGGAACGGCGGACAAGGTGATCCGCCTGACGGAAAAGATCGTAAAGGAAGAGCACCTAACCTGCCTGATGATCACGCACAACATGCAGCAGGCACTTCATCTCGGAAACCGTACCATCATGATGAACGACGGCAATATCATCTATGATGTGGAAGGCGGGGAACGCGCGGGCCTTCAGGTGGAGGATCTTTTGGTGAAGTTTAAAAATGCGGCGGGAAAAGAACTGGATAATGACCGCATGTTGCTTTCATGAGGAAAAAAGTATGAATAAGCTTTCGGACATTGCCGAAAAACTGGTTGTACAACATCACTTAACGGCAGAGGAGTACGCCTTTCTGATTAAAAACAGGGACGAGAAAACGGCGGCGTTTCTTGCGGAAAATGCGCGAAGCGTCCGGGAGTCGATCTATGGGAAGGATGTGTACGTCCGGGGGCTCATTGAGTTTTCCAATTATTGCAGAAACGACTGCTACTATTGTGGAATTCGGCGCTCCAACGACAATGCCCGGCGTTATCGGCTGACGGCGGAAGATATCCTTGCCTGCTGTGAGGAAGGTTATGCACTCGGTTATCGCACGTTTGTGCTGCAGTCCGGTGAGGATATGACCTTTACGGCGGAGAAGATGGCGGATCTCGTTGCTTCGATCAAGGCACGTTTTCCGGATTGCGCCATCACACTTTCCGTGGGAGAGAGGGAGAAAGAGGTCTATGCCCTGTGGAAACAGGCCGGTGCGGATCGTTATCTCTTGCGCCATGAAACGGCAAACGACGCGCACTATCGTCTGCTGCATCCGCAGGAGCTTTCCTTAAAGCACAGAAAGCAGTGTCTTGCGGATCTTAAGGAACTCGGCTACCAGGTGGGTGCGGGCTTTATGGTATCTCCGCCCGGGCAGACGCCCGAGCTTTTGGCGGAGGATATGGTTTACCTGGAGGAACTTGCGCCGGAGATGGTGGGGCTCGGACCCTTTATCCCGCAAAAGGATACGCCTTTTCGGGAAGAGGCGGCAGGGACACTGGAACTGACGATCTTTATGCTTTCCGTTGTACGTCTGGCACTTCCGACGGTGTTGCTTCCGGCAACGACGGCACTGGGGACCATCGATCCGCAGGGACGGGAGAAAGGGATGCTTGCGGGTGCGAACGTCTGCATGCCCAATCTTTCCCCGATGAGCGTCCGGGCAAAGTATGCTTTGTATGACAACAAAGTGTCTCTGGGAGAAGAGGGAGCGCAGGCTATCGAAGACTTAAAGAAAAGGATGGAGAGCATCGGATATCATGTGGTGACTGCCCGCGGAGATCACGCGTCGCATGTTCTTGCGTCTGAAAAATAAAAACGGAGGAATTCGGATGAAGGCGATGATCGCCATGAGCGGCGGCGTGGATTCGAGTGTCGCGGCTCTACTCATGCAAAAGGAAGGCTATACCTGCATCGGTGCTTCCATGCGGCTTTTGCCGGGGCAGGAGATGTCCTCGGTGCAAAAAGTGGCGGAAAGATTGGGCATTCCTTTTGTGTGCCCGGATATGCAATCCACCTTTGAGGAGCATGTGATCCGTCCTTTTATAGAGGAATATCTTGCCGGCCGGACGCCGAATCCATGCATTGTATGCAATGAGACCATGAAGTTTGGGAAGCTTGATGAGGAAAGACGGCGCCTTGGTTGCGATGTTCTGGTTACGGGGCATTATGTCCGGATCACCTGTGAGGACGGCGTTTATCATTTAAAAAAAGCAAAGGATCCTAAGAAGGATCAGAGCTATATGCTCTACCGCCTTTCGCAGCAAACCCTTTCCCACGTGCGCTTTCCGTTGGGAGAGTATACGAAGGCAGAGGTGCGCGAGATGGCGATGGATGCGGGGTTTGAAAATGCTTCGCAGGCGGAGAGCCAGGACATCTGCTTTGTGCCGGAGGGGGATTACAGTGAGGTACTCCGCCTGTTTTTAAACCGTCCGGGAGAAAAAAGCAAATATGAGGCGCTGTATCCGCATGCGACGGATTCCGGAGACTTTGTGGACCGGGATGGGAAGGTCCTGGGCCGCCACAACGGTCGGATCTGCTATACCATAGGCCAGAGAAAAGGCCTGGGGATCTCGGCAACGCACCCGCTGTATGTGCTGGGGATGGATGCGGAAAACAATCGCGTGATCCTCGGCAAGAACGAAGATCTTTTCCAAAGTAAGCTTACGGCTTCGAATGTGTGCTGGATCGCGGGAGAGCCGCCAAAGGCAGGCGCAAGGGTGCAGGCAAGGATCCGTTATCACGGAGAAGACGCGACGGCTACGGTCGTTTTTGCGGAAGGTATCGGAGGCAAACTTGCCCTTGTATTTGAAAAACCCCAGCGTGCGATCACGCCGGGGCAGTCTGTGGTGTTGTATGACGGGGATGATGTGCTCGGAGGCGGGATCATCTCCGTATAAAATCCATGTCTTGCAGAACATGGACTATTGACATGTTCGTCAAATTCGGTTAAGATGCACTTGCGTCATTTTTCAGTGAAGCATGCCCAGTTAGCTCAGTTGGTAGAGCAGAGGACTGAAAATCCTCGTGTCTCTGGTTCGATTCCGGAACTGGGCATTTTTATTGCCCTTTTTTCGTATCCCATCAAACATCTGCGATTACTCTGCGGAATCCCGCGTAGGAGTATCCCCAACCGGACTTATCAATGGAATAGATATTGGCAGAACCTGCGTAGTTCTCGATGCATTTGCCGTTGCCGATGTAGATGGCCACATGGCAGACGTTGACGTATTTTTTGTAGAAAACAAGGTCGCCGGGCTGCAATTCGTCATAGGAGATCTCGGCAAAGTGCGGATCTGCAGCCATGAGCCTGGAGTTGTATTCCTTTTCGGTGTGCTGGACCACATTGTAATCCTCGGGATAGATGCCGATGGAGTACAGGCATTGCAGGACCAGACCGGAGCAGTCACAACCCGTCCCCGGTGCACCTGCGGCGCCGACAACATAGGTGGTGCCCAGATAATCATAGGCAGTCTCCAAAAAGGCGTCGATTATCTGCGAACGGGTATAGCTTGCATCGACCCGACACGGATGCACATAGGCATCCATGGTATACCAGGAGTCCTCGGAAAAACCGAGCGCCGTCCAGGTCGCCAGATCGCACACGCCGGTCGCTTCCAGGCCGACGCTGCTCTGGAAGGAGCTCACTCTGCCGGCGACATCCGCGTAGTAACCGTAGTAGCCGTTGGTATAGCCGGAGACACCCAGCACCTCCTCGATGGCATAGACGCGAAGCCCCATCGTGGTGGTAGAGAGATTGTTGCCACCGGTGTAGCTGACGGGCTCGGAAGCCGGCTCATAGTAACCTGCAGGAGCCACATAGGGAGCTTCCACCCTGACGGTAATCTGCGGTACCTCCACACCTTCCGAGATCAATTCGTTTTGGATGCTTCCGGAGAAGACGTAGGTGCCGGCAACGCTCTGGTCAAAACCGTCGCAAGTCCAGGTCACAGGGGTCGCGTAGACGTTGCCGTCCTCATCCGTGATATTGACCGTCTCGGGAAGTCCGAGATCGGGGCTGGTCGTGGAGGTGGTCAGGAAAAGTTCGTCCACGGTGATGTTGGTGATCTTGGAGGCAACCTGCACCCTGCAGACGGGCAGATCGCCTTCATAGAGATATTCTTCGCCGAGTGCAAGGGTAAACTCATAAATGCCGACGGTATCGCCGTCGTAATCCTCACAGACCCAGCCGGCATTCGCGTCACCTGAGGCAGTGGCATTTCCGGAGGCGGAGGCGTCCCCGGAGGCATCCCCGGAGGCATCTGTGGAGGTATAGACATTGCCGTAGCAATCCACGAGCCGGATCTCGGGGAGATCCAGGTCCTCTAAGGAAGTGCCGCGGGCAACCATAAGATCGCAACCTTCAGAAATATCCGTGATCAGATAACGGTCGTTGATCTCAACGGTGAGGGAATCGCTGTACCAAAGGCCGGCAGAGGCCGTTAAGGTATAGGTCCCCGGGGTCTCAAAATCCGGCAAAGCAACCCAGGAGAGGGTATCCGTCATGGTGACCCCGTATTGTGTATAAGTGATGGTCTCGGGGAGATCGAGCTGTGTGCTGTCGGCCCCCAAGTATAAGATCTTTGTTTCTTCCACCAGCTGTGCGAGAACCAGGCTTCCCTGGGTGCGGAAACATAAAACGGCAACCGCCGCCGTGCCAATCCATACCGCAAAGGCACGCAGGACTCTTTTTAACATTCCTTACCTACCAAATCCAATAATTTCATATCTGTTTCCTGCCATGAAAGGCCGGAGTTGTAACTGTAATCACCGAGGATCCCCCGCAGGTCTTCCTCGGAAAGTGCGCCCTTTGCAAAATCCGCGCCCGCATCGATCAGTTCCCCGGCCCGTGCGACGGCCAGACGGTACAGATCGCCCGTGCTCTCCGTGCGCTCCCTGTCCTTTTCCCAACAGGAAAACCAGGGCGTATGGGCGGCATTGTCGATGCTCTCCCAATGATATAGCGATGTCTCATAGCCTTCGGGACGAAGGATATTTGCCAGCGTGTCTTTTGGCATCACGTGGGAGTCTGCCAATTTGGCAGCCGGGGTTTTTAAGAAAAATTTTAAAAATAGGGAACGCTTCTTTAACGGGGCTTTGCGTAAAAAGTCGCATAAAAAGACCGCGTGGTCAAAACTCCTGCGCACGGCCCGGTATCGGAGATCCTTCTCCGGGAACACCTGCGCGATCGTCTCGGTCAAAAGAGACGCGATGGCATCTTTTTCCTCGGACGAAAGGCGTTTGAACCCGGCCATCTGTCGGGGCAGCCCCAAGGCATGGCCGGACTTGCGATACAGGACGGTATCGAGAATATGCTCGTATTTGCAGTGTTTGTTGCCGCTGTAGCGTCCGTTGTCATAGGAACGGGTGAAAATATAGGGATGAAAGATCGTATCTCCCGCATAATGCGTCAAAAAACCCAAGGCATAAGACAAAAGAAGACGATCCTGCCCGGCGCCTTTTAAAAGTGCCGTCAAAAAATCCGCGGATCGTTCCTCATGCAGAAGATGTCCCATGGAAGACGGGGATGTTCCCCGACCGAAATAAAGCAGCGTAAAAAACAATGGATCGGGTCCCTCCGCACCGGCAAGAATCGCCGCGGGATGAGGATCGATACAGCATTGCGTTTTTTGAAACGCTGCCCGCGCGATACACTGATGCGTGTAAGATGCAGGCATATCCCTTCCCCTTTCTATATATGTGCATTATTATACAACATCTTGCGTCCGATTGCCATAAAAACTGTGGAAAAGCGGCCGCGAAAATGCTTGTCAACATAAAAGGGATATACTAAAATATCGGTATAGGGAGAAATCATGAAGAAAAACAGGATCCGGATGACAAGACGGCACGATCGGAGATGGATTGCCGGCATTGGCGCAATCCTTTGTTGGATTGTGCTTTTTATATTGCAAAAAAGCCGGACACCGGTGTGGGCATCCTCCGTGGGCTCGGCGGGAAACGAGGAGACGGCGGAGTATCTCCTGGCTTCCGTCTGGGAGCTTTCCCCCCTGCAGACGATGGTGATCATCATCGGCACGGCAATTGTTATGCTTTTTGTGGGGATCCTGGCATCCTCCGCTGTGCGCAGTTCTTATATGAAGCGGATGCGGGAGACAGAGCGATTCATGAACATCGCGCTGAACCAAAAGCAGGTATTTCTGTTTCGTTATGATATTGCAGAGCATATCCTGTATAAGGAGTCCAAAACGGGCGAGGAGTATTTTGCGGGAAGAACCGTCTGGCGCAATTTTCCGGAGGACATGACGCAGGAGCCTTACACGCATGAAGAGGACAGAGAGATGCTTCGCGGTGTTTACGAGGCGCTTCTTGCGGGACAACCGGAGGTCGACGCCGTTGTGCGCAAGCTGGATCAAAACGGCGAGATCTGGTGGGCAAGGATCAATTTCACCACGGTGTTTAACGAAGAGCAGCAGCCGGTTGTGGCCGTGGGGACGTATGAGGATATCACCAGGAAGATTCAGGATGAGCGACAGTACTTAAGCATGGTGAATTTCCGGACCCACGAGGACGATCATATTGAGCTGACGGCGCGGGTGAACTTTACGACCGGCAAAGTGATCCAGATCCAAACCGATGCGACCGCAGTGACGGACCGCATGGAAGGGGAGGGGTACGAGGCATTCCTGCAGGCGATCACGTCGTTTTTTACGGAGCGGGCGGATGCGGAGGTCTTCGGTCGCGAAATGGGGGCAGAGCGCATGATCCGACGCTTTGAGCACGGCGTTTTTACCTATACGCACGTGCATTTGATGGACGGATATGCGGATCGTTCATTTTGGATCAATACCCAGGTCAATGTATTGCGCAATCCGTTGACGGGTGAGATTGAAGGGGTTATTTATGATTATAATATCACGCCGAAAAAGCTGTATCGTGATCTGATGGAGGGTGTGATCTATCATGAATTCGACGACATTGCCATTGTGGATTATAACCGAAAGATCATTACTTCTCTGGAACACCCCTTCTCGGATGAAAGGTTTGCCGGTGTCAAAGAGGATACGGATTATGCGTGGTTTTGCGAGGAATACTGCAAACGTGTCGTGGCGCCGGAGTACAGAGAGGAATTCCTTGAAAAAACCCGGTTGGACTATGTCAAAGATCAGGTGCTGCAAAACGGAAACATGTTTTATGTCATGACCGTGGAGCAGGAGGGTAAGCAACGGCGCAAGCACGTGGAGTTTTTTATGCTGCACGAATCCATGCATATGCTGGGTGTGACACTTGCGGATGTTACGGAGGATTATGAGGCGGAGCAGAGCCGTAATCACATGCTGATCGAGGCTTTGCATGAGGCGGAGCTTGCCAATCATGCAAAGGCGGATTTCTTCTCGCGTATGAGTCATGATATCCGAACGCCCATGAATGCCATCTTGGGGTTGGCCAAACTGGTTTTGCGCAATACGGAGATGACGGAGCAAAACAAGGAGCAGTTGCGCAAGATCGAATCCACGGGAGAGTATCTTCTTAATCTTATCAACGACATTCTTGACATGTCCAAGATTGAAAGTCAAAAGATGTCGCTTCATCTCAGACCCGTGCAGATCGGAGAGAGTATCCGCAAGATCTGGGATATCATGCAGCAGAATATCATGGAGAAAAGGCTGCGCTTTTACTATGATCCCGCGCCCATTTGCCGGACTTCGGTGATCGCGGACGAGATGCGCCTGCAGCAGGTGCTGATGAACCTGATCTCCAATGCCGTCAAATTCACGCCGATCGGCGGCATGGTGGGTGTGGAAGTGCGCGAAAACGACCGCATGGAGGATCGCGTTTTGGTGGAGATTAAGGTCTGGGACACGGGCATCGGCATGTCGGAAGAGTTTTTACAGCATTTGTTTGAGCCTTTCGTCCAGGAGGATTCCGCCGTCAGCAGAAACTATGTCGGGACGGGGCTCGGGCTTGCCATTGTGAAGCATCTGACGGAGCTCATGGGCGGAAGCGTTACGGTGGAGTCTGAGGAAAACAAAGGAACCGCCTTCATTTTAAAAATACCGTTCGAGCTGGCGCAAAATGCGGAGAGCACGGAAGCGCGGATCAAAGAGGAAAGCGTTGATCTTACAGACCTTCGGGTATTGGTCGCGGAAGACAATGATATCAATTATGAGATCGCAGCCGCTTTCCTGGAGGAGAAAGGGATGCTGCCGGAATGGGCGGCCAACGGAAGGGAGGCCGTGGACAAAGTCCTGGATCATCCTGCGGGATACTATGATGTGATCCTGATGGATATCCGGATGCCCGAGCTTGACGGGATCGAGGCTGTGAAGATCCTGCGCGGGCAGGATAGGGAAGATTTAAAGACCATTCCCATCCTGGCGATGACGGCCAATGCGTTTGAGGAGGACGTCCAGGAGTCTTTAAGGGCCGGCATGAATGCGCATTTGACAAAGCCCATCGACGAGGAGGTGCTCTTTAAGACGATCGCAAGACAGCTGTCGGCAGCTTCGTCTGCAAAGGAATAAAAAATCATGAGACCCGATCCGACACCGCCGCGGCAGCAAGGCTTCCGGGGCGGTTTTGCTTGTGTTTCCCAAGGCTTTATAGTAGAATACCTCTATTAGACCATTGTGTATGTCAGGAGGAAAATTATGGTTACGGAACAGTTTTTGATGGTGTTTGCCATTGTGGCTTATCTGATCATGGTGGTATGGGTTGGTTTATCCTTCTCCAAGAAAAACACCAACTCGGACGATTTTTATCTTGGCGGGCGTAAGCTCGGCCCCTTTGTGACCGCCATGAGTGCGGAAGCGTCGGATATGAGCAGCTGGCTTTTAATGGGCCTTCCGGGTGTGGCTTATCTCTCCGGTATCGCGGATGCGGGATGGACGGCGATCGGTCTTGCCATCGGTACGTATCTCAACTGGCTCATTGTTGCCAAGAGATTGCGCAGATATACGGTAAAAACCAATTCCATCACGGTGCCGGATTTCTTTTCCGCACGTTATCGTGATGAAAAGGGCATATTAAATGCCATTGCGGCCGTTGTCATCATTATTTTCTTTATTCCTTATACGGCTTCGGGATTCGCAGCTTGCGGAAAGCTTTTCCACAGCCTTTTCGGTGTAAATTACGTAACGGCGATGATCATCAGTGCCATCGTCATCGTGACCTATACGACGCTGGGTGGTTTTCTTGCCGCCAGCACGACGGACTTTATCCAGAGTATCATTATGAGTATCGCATTGATCGTGGTATTGTTCTTCGGCATTTCTTCGGCCGGAGGCTGGGGCGCGGTCGTGGAAAACGCACAGTCGCTCGGCGGTTACCTTTCCATGGTGCAGACCTATGATGCCACCACGGGGACGGCCGCACCCTATACGGGACTGACGATCTGCTCCGTGCTTGCCTGGGGGTTGGGATACTTCGGTATGCCCCATATCCTGCTTCGCTTCATGGCGATCGAAAATGAAAAGAAACTGACGCTTTCCCGCCGGGTAGCCTGCATCTGGGTAGTGATCTCCCTGGTTGTTGGCGTACTGATCGGTGTGGTTGGTCTTGCGGCAAGCAAGGCCGGTGCGATCGAGACACTTGAGGGCTCCGCTTCCGAGACGGTGATCGTAAAGATCGCGGATCTTTTGAGCCATAACGGCGTGATCCCCGCGATCATTGCGGGACTCATCCTTGCGGGTATCCTGGCTTCCACCATGTCTACGGCGGATTCCCAGTTGCTCGCGGCGTCTTCGAGTGTTTCCCATAACATTATCAAGGGCGTATTCAAGAAGGAACTGAATGATAAGCAATCCCTTGTGATTGCAAGAGTTTCCGTGTTTGTGATCGCGGTGATCGGTATCATTATCGCACTGGATTCGGACAGCAATGTGTTTAAAATTGTGTCCTTTGCATGGGCAGGATTCGGCGCGGCGTTTGGTCCTGTGATGTTGCTTGCCCTGTTTTGGAAACGTTCCAATAAGTATGGTGCGCTATTCGGCATGATCGCCGGCGGTGCGATGGTATTTATCTGGAAGTACGGCGTGGCGAAGCTTGGTGGTGCTTTTGCGATCTATGAGCTTTTGCCGGCCTTTATCGTGGCTCTGATCGTCAATGTGGTTGTGAGTCTTCTGACAGCAAAGCCGTCAGAGGAGATTGAACAGGAATTTGAAGAAGTAAAAGCCGGTCGTTAGGGTTTGCGTTACACATAGCTGCGCCACACATAGCTGCGCTCCCGCGGGTTACCTGCTTCACAGGGAGCAGCCTTTTCAAAGGATGCTCCCGTGAGGCGGGTAATCTGCGGGAAGCTTGCGGAGCCCTTGGGCTCCGCAAGCGCATATGCATCCGTAAGGATGTATATGCGCGCAGCGTTTAGCATCCGCCGGGATGTATATGCGCGAAGCGCACCTATACGACCTTAAGAGGAGAAGACATGTTGGAAACCGGTATCAAACATACGCAGGAAATCATCGTCACGGAGGATCTTACCGCAGATAAGATCGGTAGCGGGAAGCTTCCGGTGTATGCCACACCGCAGATGATCGCGCTGGCAGAGAATACTGCGAGCGATAGCGTGGCACCGTACCTTGCCGAGGGCGAGGGTACCGTGGGGACGTTGGTGAACATCCGCCATGTGTCGGCGACGCCTGTCGGCATGAAGGTGCGATGCGAGACGACGCTTGCGGAGATCGACAGGAAACGCCTGGTGTTTTCCGTGGAGGTGTATGATGAGGCGGGACTGATCGGCGAAGGTACGCATGAGCGTTTCATTATTCAGAATGAGAAATTCATGGCTAAGACCGAAGCAAAGAAGCAACAGAACGGATAAGATCAAAGTCACAGACGGGAGGCAGCTATGCTGGAATTAAAGAATATATCCTATAGCGTGGAGGAAGACGGTGTCGTAAAGGATATCCTGAAAAATATCAGTGTCACCATCGATGATAAGTTTGTGGCCATCACGGGCCCGAACGGTGGCGGCAAATCCACACTGGCCAAGATCATCGCAGGTATTCTCACGCCTACGGAGGGAAGGATCATCCTGGACGGGGAGGATATTACCGACCTTTCCATTACAGAAAGAGCAAAGGGCGGTATCAGTTTTGCTTTTCAGCAGCCGGTGCGTTTCAAGGGGATCACGGTCAAGGACCTGATCCAGCTGGCGGCGGGACGCAAGATCGACGTATCCACGGCATGCGGATTTTTGTCGGAAGTCGGGCTGTGCGCCAAGGATTATGTAAACCGAGAAGTCAATGCTTCTCTTTCCGGCGGAGAATTGAAACGTATCGAGATCGCCATGATCATTGCCAGACAGACCAAGCTTTCCGTGTTTGACGAGCCGGAGGCCGGGATCGATCTTTGGAGTTTCCAGAGTCTGATCCATGTTTTTGAAAATCTGCAGGAAAAAGTCAACGGTTCGATCCTGATCATTTCCCATCAGGAGAGGATCTTAAATATTGCGGATAAGATCATGGTGCTTCGGGGCGGTGAAATGATCGCCTACGGTAATAAGGATGCCATTCTGCCGGAGATGCTGAATGTGCAGGGAAGCTGTGAAATGCTTACGAAATCCATGGGAGGAGCAGAGTAATGGACGCGATTCAAAAGAGGCTTCTTGAGGAAGTATCGGGACTGCATGAAATGCCGGAAGGCGCTTACAATATCCGTGCAAACGGGCAAAAGATCGCCAGGAATACCACGGCCAATATCGATATCGTGACCAAGGAAGACAAGGATGGCATCGATATCATCATTCGCCCGGGGACCAAGAAGGAAAGTGTCCATATCCCGGTCCTTTTGAGTGAGACGGGGCTCAAGGATATGGTGTATAACGATTTTTATGTCGGAGAGGATTCGGACGTGACCATTATTGCCGGTTGCGGTATTCACAACTGCGGAGATCAGGATTCTGCTCATGACGGTATCCATACGTTTCACGTCGGTAAAAATGCACGCCTGAAATATGTGGAAAAGCATTACGGCGACGGTGACGGCAACGGTCAGAATATCATGAATCCCACGACCATCATCGAGATCGATGAGGGCGGTACCATGGAGATGGAGAGCGTGCAGATCAAGGGCGTGGATTCGACCAACCGCGTGACCAAGGGTACCCTTGCGGCCGGCGCGACACTGATCATCCAGGAAAAGATCATGACGCACGGCAAGCAGTTTGCCGAGACGCATTTTGATGTGGATCTTAATGGGAACGGATGCAGTACCAATGTGGTATCACGTTCCGTGGCAAGGGATGAGAGCCGACAGATGTTTTATTCCAATATCAACGGCAATGCGGCCTGCAGCGGACATTCGGAATGCGACGCCATCATCATGGATCGGGGTGTTGTGGGCGCCCTTCCGGGTTTGACGGCCAATCATATTGACGCCAGTCTGATCCATGAAGCTGCCATCGGCAAGATCGCGGGCGAGCAGCTCATCAAGTTGATGACGCTGGGCCTGACGGAGGAAGAGGCCGAGGAGCAGATCATCAACGGGTTTATTAAATAAATTAGGAAAAGGACCATGGAAAATATAAAAAAGCTTATCGCAAAAATCTATTTGATCGCTGCGTTCATTTTGATCCCCTTGTATTATGAGGATGGATATTTTAATACCCTGGCGGCAAAAGCAAGGTGCTTTCTGTTTGTCGTATCCTTTGCCATGGCGGCGGCGTTGGTGATCTGGATCGTGGAAAAATGCACGGTGCGTCCGCTTAGATTCGATCCGTTGGGGTATGTAAAAACGTTTAACTTACAGGACTGGGCGGTCCTTGTTTTCGGATGCACAGCGCTGCTTTCGGCATCGCTTAGTGATTACGGTGCGGCGGCATTTACCGGGGCAAACGGCTGGAGGATCGGCGCGATCTTGATCGCCTTTCTGATGCTCGCTTATTTTTACGTGTCCCGACATATTTCTTTTATCAAATACATCTGGGTGGCGCTGTTCGGTACGGCGGACGTCTTGTATCTTCTGGGATTTTTAAACGGATTAAATATCGATCCCCTTTCCCTGCATACCCAGCTTACGGAGTCTGAGCATTATGAGTATATTGCCACCTATGGCAATGTGAACAGTTACTCCGGATACCTTGCCTTAACGATTCCGGTTTTGGCAATGCTTTTTGTATGCGCGCGTTCGAAACGTCTGAAATATTTTTACGGCGTTTCCCTTGTGCTGGCTTATACCAATCTTTATATGGCAAACAGTGACGGGGCGATCCTGGGCATGGGATTTGGACTTTTGTTTATGATCTACTATTGTTTAAAGGATATCCGTCGCTATCGCGGATTGTTTGCCCAGGGGATCTTTTTCCTGGCGGCTTCCGTGATCGTAAAGATCGGCGCTTTCTTTAAGGGGGATGATATGATCAGTTTTTTGGGCATTCCCAAGATGCTTATGAATTATCATCTCTATATCGTGATCGGTGGGGTCTGCCTGCTGATCTATGCCCTGATCCCCCGCTTGACGGCAAAGCTTGCGGAAAAGGAAACTACCGAGAAATTCACGAAGGTAATCAGTCTGATCTTTATGGCGATCGCCATTGCGGCCATCGTGCTGCTTGTGGGCTACAATATCTCTATTTTTGACGGCAAATGGGGAACGAAGCGCGGATGGATCTGGACCTTTGCGCTGGAAATGTATGCGGGAAGCGGCCTGAAAAATATCCTGATCGGCGTGGGCCCGGATTGCTTCGGCGTGCCGTTTATGAACATCTATGGCGAGTTTATCATGGAGCATTGGGGCAAGCGCGTGGCCAATGCGCATAACGAATACATCCAGTATCTGATCACCACGGGCGCCATCGGCGCGCTGTCGTATCTGATGCTGTATATTTCTTCCTTCCGGGAGTACATACGCAAGAAGGATTGGTTTGATGAAAAGGCGGCGATCTTTTTCGGCATCATGGGGTATGCCGGACAGGCCGTGGTCAACAATCCGCAGGCTTGTAATTTGTGTATTTTCTTTATCTATCTGGCACTTTTGCGTGGCATGAAGGAACCTACGCCGCAGGAAAGAGGAGAGGTTGCTTCCGGGAAAGCTGTAACCGGGGGAAAAGGAAGTAAAGGGAAAAAGGGAAAGAAACGATGAAAAATGATTTGTTTTCCATAGGGCCCATTACCGTACACGGATACGGACTCATGATCGCCATCGGGATCATTGCCGCCTATCTGGTGGCGCTTTTTCGCGCGAGAAAGCGCGGTTTAAACGAAGACGTGGTGCTGGATCTGGTGTTTTATTGCGCCGGCTTCGGATTCCTCGGATCCAAGATCCTGTACTTTTTGACCCGCTTGGGAGATTTTATCAAAAACCCGGAGATGGGGATCTCGCTTGCCAGTGGCTGGGTGGTCATCGGCGGCATCATCGGCGGCATCTTTGGCGGATGGCTTTGCACCAGGATCAAGAAGGTCTCCTTTTTGGAATACTTTGATCTGGTTCTTCCCGCGGTTGCTCTGGCACAGGCCTTTGGCCGGATCGGCTGTCTTTTGGCGGGATGCTGCTACGGAGAAGAGACGACGAGTGCGCTTCACATCATGTTTACGCAGTCGCAGTTTGCACCCAATAACGTATGGCTCGTGCCGACGCAGATCTATTCTTCCCTGCTGGACTTTGCATTGTTCGTGGTGCTTTCCGTGATCTACAGTCGCCGCAAAGAGGACGAAGCGGGCCTTGTGGGCGGATGCTATCTGGTGCTTTACAGTATCGGGCGCTTTATTTTGGAATTTTACAGAGGAGACCTGGTGCGCGGCAGTATCGGCGTGCTCTCCACGTCTCAGTTTTTATCGATCTTTACGGCGCTTGCCGGCGGGATCGTTATTGTGATGGTCAAGAAAAAAAGGAAGGTGGCATAGCGCATGATCCTGTCCTGTAGGAATGTCGGCAAATCATTTGGCGCGGAGGAAATCCTTACGGGGGTTTCTTTTCATATTGAGGAAAACGAAAAAGTTGCCGTGGTGGGAGATAACGGTGCCGGCAAGACGACGTTATTGCGCCTGCTTACCGGTGAGTTGACGCCGGATGCGGGCGAGGTCACGGTATCGGGCGGTGCCACGATCGGGATCTTAAAGCAGAATGCGGACGAGGACAGCCACCGAAGCGTGCATGAAGAAGTCCTGTATGCGCGGGAGGATCTTTTGAAAATGGAGGAAGATCTCCGGCGGATGGAGGAAGAGATGCAGGGGCTTTCCGCGGAAAATCTCGAGAAACACATGGATGCCTACCACAGGCTATCGGATGTGTTTGCCGCCAAGGGCGGTCTGGTTTTTCGCAGTGAGGCCGTGGGTGTTTTAAAGGGGCTCGGATTTCGCGAGGAGGAATTTGACCGACCCATGCGGGAGCTTTCCGGAGGAGAAAAAACTCGCGTATGCCTGGCCAGACTTCTGGTGGCGGACATTCGCATTCTTTTGTTGGATGAGCCCACGAACCACCTGGACGTGGAGGCGTTAAGCTGGCTTGAAAACTTTTTGCAGTCTTACGAAGGCACCGTGGTGCTCGTCTCCCATGACCGGTATTTTATGGATAAGGTAGCCACCAAGGTGGTTGAGATCGCACACCATGAGGCGCAGGTGTATTTTGGCAATTATTCCCATTACATCAAGGAAAAGGCCCTGCGTCGCGAAAGCGAGGAGCGCGCCTATGAAAACGAACGGCGGCGCATGAAGCATGAAGAGGAAGTCATTGCCAAATTAAAATCCTTTAACCGTGAAAAATCCGTAAAGCGTGCGGAGAGCAGGGAAAAGATGCTGGATCGCATGAAGGAAAACGCACTCTCCCGGCCCGAGGAAGAGGAAAACCGCATGCATTTGACCATTACGCCCCACACGGAAAGCGGCAAGGACGTACTGACGGTTACGGACGCGGCCAAGGCCTTCGGTGAAAAAACGTTGTTTGACGGGATCTCTTTTGAGATCAAGCGGGGTGAGAGGGTTGCCCTCGTGGGCGCCAACGGCGTGGGCAAGACCACGCTTTTAAAAATGATCTGCGGCCTGACCGAAGGGGATGGCGGACAGATCGTCCCCGGGGCCAATGTTTTTGTGGGATATTACGATCAGGAGCATCGGCAGCTAAACGAGGACAATACGCTTTTTGACGAGATCGGGGAAGCCTACCCCCGCCTGACGCAGACGCAGATCCGCAATCACCTGGCAGCGTTTTTGTTTAAGGAAGAGGATGTATTTAAAAAGGTGGCCAATCTCTCCGGCGGGGAGAAGGGACGGCTGGCCTTGGCAAAGCTCATGCTCTCGAATGCCAATTTTCTGATCCTCGATGAGCCTACGAACCATCTGGATATCGTCTCCAAGGAGATCTTGGAGGAGGCGCTCGGGCATTATACGGGGACTGTTTTTTACGTTTCCCATGACCGGTATTTTATCAACCGCACCGCGACCCGCGTACTGGAGCTGACTGCGGACGGACTGACCTCCTACCTGGGCAATTATGACGATTACCGGGAGAAAAAAGAGCAGCTTATGGCGGCGGGGCTTATCAAAGAGACCGGTGCAAAAACACAGGAATCCGCGGGGCAAAATGCCGCAGGTCAAAATGCCGCGGAAACGCCGGCACCGGGCAAGAGTGCGGGCGCGGTAGACTGGCAGGAGCAGAAGAGACAGGGAGCACAGAAGAGAAAGATCGAGAACGATATCCGGCGCACGGAGGAAGAGATCGAGAGGCTTGAAAAGGAGCTGGAGGAGCAAAATCAAAAGCTCGAAGATCCGGCGATCGCCACGAATTCCGTAAAACTCCAGGAAGTGACCGGAAAGATCGGGGAGCTCGAGGCGGCTTTGCAAAAGGCGTATGACAAGTGGGAGGAGTTGTCGCTTCTATGAGAGTTTTGGTCTTGATGGACGCATTTAAAGGGAGTATTTCTTCTGTGAAAGCAGGAGAGGCGGTCCGGCAGGGGTTTCTCGCCGCCGATCCCGCAACGCAGGTGGAGGTCTGCCCTTTTTCCGACGGAGGAGAAGGGATGATGGATGCCTTTCTTGCGGCGGGCGGAGGACGACGGGTCGGTCTTACGGTAAACGACCCGTTGGGAAGGCCGGTGGAGGCGGAATATGCCCTCTTGCCGGACGGGACGGCGGTCGTGGAATGCGCCAAGGCTTTGGGACTTTATCTGCTGCGGCCGGAGGAAAGGAATCCTTTGCAAACATCTTCTTACGGGCTGGGAGAGATCCTCCTTCATGCGTTACAAAACGGCGCCGACAGGATCCTTTTGGGCCTTGGAGGAAGTGCCACGAATGACGGAGGCATGGGGATGCTTTCCGCATTGGGCTTCGTTTTTACGGATGCGCAGGGCAATGTTTTAAAAGGTTGCGGAAAAGATCTGGAAAGCGTTGCGGCGATCCGGGCGGAGAACGTGCCTGCAGAGTTTACAACGTGTGAGATCATCGCAGCAGCGGATGTGGATCATCCTTTGGTCGGACCGGAGGGTGCCACCTTTACGTTTGCTCCGCAAAAGGGAGCGTCCGACGAGGTTTGCCACCGATTGGAGGCCGGTATGAAGCGCTATGCGGAGGCAGTATGCCGATATGCAAAGGACTGTCACACGCAGGCAGACCCGTCTGCGCCGGGCGCGGGAGCGGCCGGAGGATTGGGATTTGCGACACAGGCGTTTTTACATGGCAGGATGCGTTCGGGAGCGGAACTTCTTTTTGACGCATGGAACATGGAAAAAAAGATGGAGGAAGCAGATCTGGTGATCACCGGGGAAGGACGGATGGACGGACAGAGTGTGCATGGAAAGGCACCTTTTCGTGTGGCGGATCTTGCCGGAAAGCATCACAAGCCCGTGATCGCCATCGTGGGGAGCCTAAAAGGGGATACGGACAGATGCCACAAAGCCGGTCTGGACGCGATCTTTTCCGTTGCCCCGGGGCCGATGAGCCTTGCGGAAGCCTGCCGGGAGGAGACGACGTTTGAAAATATCCGCAGGACGGCGGAAGAAGTGGCAAGAGTATGGTGCTTGCAATGGAAAGGAGGGAACAAATAATGAGTATGGGAGTGTTGTTGGTTGCATGTGTGGGGATCGTGCTGCAGGGGATTTTTATCGCGGTGGAGCATAAGGAAAAGTACACCCTTGCCGTGGTGTTGAAAGGACTGGCATCGATCTGTTTTGTATGGATCGGTCTGCAGGCCTACATGGGGGTTTGCGGGGACAGTTACAGCAGGATGGTGCTGCTGGGACTGGCCTTCGGTGCACTGGGGGACATCCTTTTAAATCTGCGATTTGTGTTTGAAAGCATCGGCCAAAAGATCTTTTTGGCGGGGATCGCCGCCTTTTTCACGGGCCATATTCTGTATCTTGTCGCGCTCATTCCGTTTTCGCAAAATCTTTGGTTGTGCCTGGGACTGGGAGCCGTGGCGGCAGCTGCGCTTCTATGGGTGATCTTTTCGAGATTGCAGGTCAAACCGGCGTTTAAGATTTTTGGAATCTTTTATATCGGCGCCATTGTGATGATGACGGCGGTGGCCATCGGCAATTATGTTGCATGGCAGACGACGGGACGCCTTCTGTATGTGATCGGTGCGGTTTTGTTTACGATCTCGGATGTGGTTTTGATCTTTAACACATTTGGGAGCGAGAGCCGTTTTTCCATGCGGATCACCAATCTCTCATGCTACTACGCGGGGCAGCTTCTGATCGCATTTTCCCTGTTTTTTGTGATATAAAACCCGTTGAAAACGTACGGGGCGCGCTTGAATGCCGGTCGCGGGGTGTTTTGGCGGGATTGACGAAATGCCGCGTCCTTGCTACAATATATTGTACACAATTTAATAGCATGATACAGAAGTAACGCAAAGGAGAACGATATGAAAAAGGAAGACACGCCATCCTATGAGTGCCTGAGAATAGAAAACCAGCTGTGCTTTCCGCTGTACGCCTGTGCCAAGGAAGTCGTGCGCAGATACAAGCCCTACCTGGATGCGCTGGGGCTGACCTACACCCAGTACATTACCATGCTGGTATTGTGGGAGTACGGCACCAGTACGGTAAAGGCCCTGGGAGAGTACCTGTACCTGGATTCCGGGACGCTGACGCCGCTTTTAAAAAAGCTGGAGGAGCGTGGCCTGATCACGCGTGTGCGGGATCGGCAGGATGAGAGAAACTTAAATATCGCATTGACGGCCGAGGGTGAAAAATTGAAGGAAGATGCGGTAAAGATCCCCGCACAGATCGGGGGATGTCTGTGCATCACGCCGGAGGACGCCGAGACCTTGTATCGGATCCTCTACCGGATCCTGCAAAAAAAGGACTGAGAAATCCTTGCGCCGGGAGCGGGTTTTTGATTTCATACAAGGATTTTTGAAAATAAGATAGCAAGACGGAGCGACTTGTCTTATAATAAAACATAGTCGCGACGATAAAAGTGACATTGCGATCGGGGTAACGAGACAGACTCCGTGATCATAAAGGAGGATCTGATTATGGGAAGAGCAGGAGCAGGCGGCGGAGGCGGCAGTCGCAGTGGCGGCGGGCACAGCTCATCGCGTTCCAGCGGCGGACATCGGATGTCCGGCGGCAGCAGCCACAGCAGTCATAGCAGTTATGGCGGAGGTCGCAGCAGTTATGGCGGAGGCCACAGCAGTTATGGCGGAGGCCACAGCAGTTTCGGCGGCAGTCACGGAGCTCCGCATGGCGGCGGAGGATTCGGAGGACCGGGAGGCCCGGGTGGTCCGAGACCCCCGAGACCACATCGCACCGTGGTTTATACCAATGGCGGCGGCGGTGGCGCAAGAGGCGCCGGTTGCGGTATTTTCCTTTGGGTATTACTGGCATTTTTGATCATCGCGGTGATCGGTACGGCGGCAAGCAGCTGTTCGTCGGGAGCATCCAACGGCGGTTCGGGCGCAGTATCCACCACCGTACGTGAAAAGTTGGATACGGGCAATTCCTATCTGTCCGATTGCATCGTGGACGAACTGGGCTGGTTTGACAGCACGTCTTCCACGGCGAGCAAGTTAAAGAGCAAGTTTTACAGCGAGACCGGCGTACAGCCCTACATCGTGATGAAGGCTTATGACGCATCCCTTACGTCGGAAGCGGCCAAGGAGGCCTGGACGGAGACCTACTACGACGAGCATTTTGACAGGGAAGATGTCTTCCTGTATGTCTACTTCGCCGAGCAGGATGAGAATGAGGTAGGCTATATGACCTATACCTGCGGCGTGCAGGCACAGACCGTGATGGATGCCGAGGCGATGGAGATCTTCTGGGATTATCTGGATGCCAAGTGGTATTCGGACCTGTCGACGGATGACCTCTTCGTACAGGTATACGGCAGTACGGCCGAGACCATCATGGCGGTACCCACCAATGGTGCGGATGTAGCGAAGGTGGCCGTGATCTTTGTCGGAGTCATCGGTATCGGTGTGGTTGTATTCCTGATCATCCGCGAGAAGCACAGGAGAGCCAAGGAGAAGGCGGAGGAGGATCAGAAGATCTTAAATACGCCGATCAACGACCTGGCAAAGGATGATCTCACGGAGAAGTACGCATCCATGAGCAGCACCGACAGTACCACATCCTCGACCGTCGAATCCGGTTCGAACGGACAGTAGGATACGGTACCCGGAACAGGGACGCAATGCAACTGCAGACGGCGTTTGCAGGGGTGTCAAATCATAAAGTATGTGTGCGTAAGCACGGAAAGGAAGGTAGTTATTATGGGGTTAGCAGATACTTTGGCAAGAATTCCCAAGATCTTGGAGGCAAACTTAAATGCCATCCTTGACAAGTGTGAGGATCCGGCAAAGATGATCGACCAGCTTTTGGTGGATTACAAGAGAGATCTTGCGGATGTAAAGCGTGATACGGCAGCCGTGATGGCGGATGTTACGCTGGCAGAGAAGAAGCTTGCGGAGTGCGATGAGGACTTAAAGAAAAAGCAGATCGCGATCGAGAATGCCATCAAGTCCGGCAATGAGGATGATGCAAGACAGCTGATCGCTGCTAAGCAGAGCCAGGAGGTAACGAGGGAGAGCCTTCTGCAGAATCTTTCCGTTGCACAGAAAAATGCCAACATGATGCGTGAAGGCTACAATCGTTTGGTACGCAACATTGAGGATCTGGAGCAGAGAAAGGATGCCGCAAAGGCAAAGATCTCTATGGCAAAGGCGCAGGAGCAGATCAACAAGACCGCAGCCAAGGCAAACAGCACCATCAATGTGGATGCATTCAACAAATACGAAGAGAAGGCAGAGCGTATGCTGGCAGAGGCCAACGCAGCCGCAGAGCTTGACAGCGAGACCGTGACGGCAGAGAGCCTGACCGAGAAGTATGCAAGCAGCGCTTCGTCTGCATCGGTGGATGAGGAGCTTGCAAGAATCAAAGCATCCATGGGCGTAGAATAGGAAGATGAAACAACTCGAATTACA
>CAJOPA010000066.1 GCA_905236235.1 uncultured Eubacterium sp.
ATTCAATTGTCATGGTTCAAAAAGCCGCCGCTTATCGCGACAGCTTGTTAATATTACATCATTTAACCGTGGGTGTCAACGGGTTTTTTTAAAGTTTTTCTCTTTTCTTTTTAAATTTGTGATCCCGCCTATTCTGCCGTTGCCGCGGACGTGTCCTCACCGGCGGCGGACGGCTCTTGCGTCGCCTGCGCAGTCTCCTCCTGCACGGGTGTGGTTTCTGTCGTGTCCGTCGTTGTTTCTGCCCCGGCAGGTGCGGTTTCTTCCGCAGCAGACGCAGGCTCCTCCGCCGTCGACGCAGCCTCTTCAACAGACGCATCTTCTCCGGATGTCCCCTCTGTGCCTTCCTCCGTCTCCTCAGAGGGCGTATACAGATAGTAATCCTGGAAACGGATCTCATCCAGGCCTTCATGCATATATACCATAAAGTCATGCCATATCTTTTTATGGCAGGCATACTCCGATATGTTCTCGATGGCCTTCGGCATATCATACCCCACCCAGACGGCGGTCGTATAATAATAGGTATATCCTACCATCCACACGTCCTTCGACGAATTGGTGGTACCGGTCTTGCCGGCGCTCGTCATGTTTTCCAAGCCGTAGCCTTTGCCCGTTCCGTCCGTCATCACGGTTTCCATCATGCTCGTCATCATACGGCAGGCATTCGTCCCGTAGATCTGCTCCATGGAACCGTCGTTTTCATAGATCAAATTTCCTTCGGCATCCGTGATCTTGACGATGCAGGAAGGATTGCGATAGTATCCGTCATTTTCAATGGTCGCATACGCCGAAGCCATCTCCAGCGCCGAAACCCCATACGTCATGCCACCGATAGCTGTCGGCAATCGGTAATCCTCGACAGAGATATGCGAAAAATGCATATTCAAAAGATATTGCAGGCCTACCTCCGGCGTCAGGTCGCCAAACAGCTTCCATGCAATGGTGTTTTTGGACCACATCACCGCTTCGCGCAGCGTGATCTCTCCCCAATACTCTCCCTCTACGTTGCTGACATAACCGCTTTCCTCATTTTCCGGATCCACCAAGACCGGCTCGTCCATCACGGCCGTATCCGGCGTGTATCCGCGCTCGAGCCACGGCGTATAAACAATAAGCGGCTTGATGGCACTGCCCGGTTGGCGAAAACTCTGGTAAGCGCGGTTAAGCGTATACCCCGGCAGGTTCTGCTCCCTGCCACCCACGATGGCAACCACGAGCCCCGTCTTGTTGTCGATACATACCGCCGAGCCCTGCAATTCATAAATGCCGTTTTCATCAGTGGTGGTGTAGTATGTATCCAACTCCTCATTCAGGATGGTCTGCAATTCGTTTTGCGCCGTCAGGTCAATGGACGTATAGATCCGATAGCCTTCGGTATACAGTTTTTTCTGATACTCCGCATACAGCTCCTCGTAAGACGACTCATACGCCTCCCGATCCGCATCCGTGGCAAACGTCGTTTGAAAAACAAATCCGTCCTGCGCCATCAGCGCCCGAATGGCGCAATAATAGGTATAGGTCTCGACATAATTGTTTTTCACCCGGGTGTCCTGCGTCAGGGTGATCTCCTCCGCAAGCGCCTTTTCATAATCTATGGCGGAAATATAACCATCCGTAAACAGCTGATACAGGATGAGATTGCGCCGCTCGATCGTTGCATCAAAATTAACCAACGGATCGTAACGCGTGGGACTGTTGGGGATCGCACACAAAAACGCGGTCTGCGACAGGGACAGTTTCTTGGCGCTCACGCCAAAATACCCCTGGCTGGCCGCCTCGATCCCATAGTAACCGTTGGCAAAATAAACATTATTTACATAGAATTCAAGGATCTGGATCTTGGAGAATTTCTTCTCAAGTTCCACCGCGATAAAGATCTCCTCGGCCTTTCTCTGCCAGGTTCTCTCATTGCTCAGATAGGTCATCCGCGCCAGCTGCTGCGTGATGGTACTTCCTCCCTGCGTGATCTCACCGTTTCGCAAGGCCGCCCATGCCGCGCGCAAAATGCCCTTCAGATCGTAGCCCGGATGCTTGTAAAACTTTTTATCCTCCGTGCATACAAAGATATCATATACCGTCTGCGGGATCTCATCGAAGGTAGAATAATACACATCCTTCTCGCCGATCAGCTCCGAGATCAGTTCCCCGTCCGTATCATAGCAAAGGGACGTCTCGTTGTTACGAAACGTATCCGCCGTGGTGGCTTTTACAAATTGGATCGCCTCCGCGCGCAGGCTCTGCACCTGCTCGGCGTAACCTCCGACGTAATAGTATCCCACGCCGCCCAGCACAAGGAGCATCAGAAAAATCTGGATCCGCACAAAGATCCAGAACCCGCGATAAGGTTTCTTTTTCTTCTTTTTCTTTTCACTCATACCCTGTGCCTGCTTACCGCATTTGCAGCAAAAACTTACTCTTCTTCATCCTTTTCGGAGGCATCGGTCTTTTTCCCAAAGAAAGCTTCCATGAATTTCTTGCTGGCCGCGCGGACATTGGCCACGTTTTCCCGCGCCTTTTGCTCGTCCGCATCATTCCCTTCCTCTGCGTTGAGACCGGTGTTTTTCAGGTTGTCCTCTTCCGCGCCCGGATAATTGCCGCCGACAACCCCTTCGTCAATATCCTCCCAGGCATTCTGCTTTTGCTTAAAGTACGCCGAATCCATATTGACACGGATCTCCGGACCTCCGATCACTCCGGACTCCTCCGCCATGGCATCCAGCATGGTGTCCTCCGCATAGGCGGGATCCACATAGATCTGCGGTGTCGGCGCACTGATGCGGATGGGCTCCTCTTCCCAGATATCCTCCAGGTCGGACAGATCCGGCCGGATCTCCTTGCGAACATATCCGCCCTTGGGCATGGGGTTTTCCCTGCGCCTGCGGTTTTCTTCATCGATCAGATAAATGTATTTGTCGCTCTCCCGCATCTCCTGCAGCTGCTGACGCAGTTCCATGCGGTTGGATACGATCTTCCTGTCCTCTTTGATGAATTCCTCCCGGGCTTTGGTATAGGCTTCCTCAAGATCCTTCATCATATCCTTGGACTGCTGGCGCAGATGCAGCAAGACCTCATCCATATATAAAATAGAAGCGGCATAAACATCCTCTGCCATATCCTCCGCGTTTTTCAGGATGCTTTCCCCTTGCTCCTTTACCTTTCGGGCTCCCCTCGCCTTGGCAGCCTGGGTCACCTCGTAGGAATCCATCATGTCATACATGGTCAGGTTGATCTTTTCAAGCATGGAAAACAATTTCTGCTTGTCCAGAATCACCAGGTTCTCATCATCATTGTAATGGTCGCATTTGGAGATCATCACATGGATCTCCTTTAAGATCTGCTCCATTTTTTCCTGTTCATTCATAACTTTTCCCTCTTAAGCATCTGTTTTTGCGCTACAGTGCAAATACCAATCCCGCTGCCGCACCCACGGCAATATACAGGATCGGACTTTTTTTCCATTTTAATACCGCAAACATCAAAACCGCGCAAACGGCGATCCGCTTCCATTCCAAGCTTCCGCTCCAAAACGTCGGATCCGTGAATCGGGACATATCCCAGTCCTCGAGTCGGATCAGGGTGATCTTTACGATCTGAAAAAGCGCCGCGGCGATCAGCCCCGTTACCACCGGTCGCAACCCGTAAAAAGCATGCTCCACATAGGGGTTACCCTTCACCCGCGCCAACATCCGGCTGATGATCGTGATAATAATGATGGACGGCAGTACCAGTCCGCTTGTTGCCACGATCCCGCCCAAAAGCCCCTTGGCCATGATGCCGGCATACGTTGCCATATTCACACCGATCGCCCCGGGGGTCGCCTCCGACACCGCCACCATATTGGTCAGCGTGTGCGCATCAAACCAATCGTAGGTCGCCGCCATCTCGTACAAAAACGGCAGCGTCGCCAATCCGCCGCCCACGGCAAACAGTCCGGTCTTGAAAAATTCGAAAAAGAGCAGGAGATACGTCTTCATTTTCTGCCCTCCGCCCATTGCTTCGCAGCGATGCCCACAAACGCTCCCGCAAGGACCATCCAGATGGAAGAAAGCCCCAAAAACGCCACTGCCACAAACGCTGCCAGGCACAAGATAATCCCCAGTTTATCCTTTACGGCATTGCGATACATCGTGATCAACGTCTGCAACACCAGCGCGATCACCGCCACGCGAACCCCTGCCAGGACATGCTCCAGATAAGGATTTTCCGCAAACTCCATGAGAAAATGCGAAATGATCCCGATAATAAAAAAGGAAGGACTCACCACACCGAGTGTGGCAACAACGCCGCCGATCACACCGCCGCGCTTATTGCCCACAAATGTAGCGGTATTGACCGCGATGATCCCCGGCGTACAATTGGCCACGGCCACATAGTCCGTCAGTTCGTCCGTGCTGATCCACTGCTTTTTTTCCACGATCTCCCGCTGGATCATGGAGATCATGGCGTATCCGCCGCCAAACGTAAACAATCCGATTTTAAAAAATTCCAGATACAGCTTCCAGAGATTCTTCATCTGTTTATAACTCCATCGTGACTTCCCGGCCGGTGGACTCATATCGATAATACCGCACGCCCGCGGCGTCAAACATACGGCGCGCCGCAATCGTCATGGGTTCGTCATGGTACTTGTCACTCTCATAGATCACCGTGGCGATCCCGGACTGAATGATGGCCTTTGCGCATTCATTGCAGGGAAAAAGAGAGACATACAGCTTTGCGCCCTTTAAGCTCGCGCCGGGGTAGTTAAGGATCGCGTTTAGTTCACTGTGCGTCGTATAAAAATACTTGTTTTCCAGGGGATCCCCTTCTCTCGCCCACGGAAAATCATCATCCGAGCATCCCCGCGGAAATCCGTTGTATCCCATGGAAAGGATACGATTGTCGTTGCTGACGATGCAGCATCCCACCTGGGTGTTGGGATCTTTGGACCGCATGCCCGAAAGCTTTGCCACCCCCATAAAGTATTCATCCCAGGAAATATAATCCTTGCGTTTTTCCCTTGCCAATCTCGTATCCATACCTTCCATCAGTCTTCCTTCTCCTCCTCTTTTTTTGCCGCTGCCGCCTTCCCGAGGCGGTTCATCACCGCTTCCCCGAGTTGCGGCGTCTCCAATGCTTCGGCAAAGATCACATCCACGTCACTGTCATCAAACGCGCGAAGCGCGGCGAACAGATTGTGCGCAATGCTTCTCTCCTGTGCTCTGCTTCCCACGCTGAGCACCACATCCGCCATATACCGCGGCTTCGTCTCCTCCGTGCAAAGAATGCCCACTTTCTTTCCTTCATTCTTTGCCTGCGCCGCGCGACTTAAAATCTCTTCCGTCATCTCTTCCGTGGTTCCCCCGCTGATATACAGCGCAGCCTTCGGCGCATAGTGACGATACTTCATGCCGGGCGCCTTAGGTGCTGCCTGCGGATCGACTTTGGCGGGATCTATCCGCTCCCCGCCGGGCGCCCGCTCCTCTTCTTGAAGCTCCAGCACCCGCGCAATATCCCCACGCGAGATATAGCCGGGTCTTAGGATCTTTGGTGCGCCGTCCGTCAGGTCCACGATGGTCGATTCGATGCCGATCGTCACGTCTCCGCCGTCAAGGATCACCGGGATCCTGCCCCGCAGATCTTCATACACATGCACCGCCTTTGTCGGACTGGGTTTGCCGGACAGGTTCGCGCTCGGCGCCGCGATCGGACAGCCCGAAGCTCGGATCAGCGCCAGTGCCACCGGATGATCGGGCATCCGCACCGCCACCGTGTCCAGACCTCCCGTGGTCCTCTCGGGAACGTTCTCTTTCTTTTTTAGGATCATGGTCAGCGGTCCCGGCCAAAATGCCTCCGCAAGCTTCCACGCCTCTTGAGGGATCTCCCTGCAATACAGTGTCAGATCCGCCACCTCGGCAATGTGAATGATCAGCGGATTATCACTCGGTCTGCCCTTTGCCGCATAGATCTTGGCCGCGGCTTCCGGATCGAGGCCGTTTCCTCCCAGACCGTAAACCGTCTCCGTCGGAAAAGCGCACAGCCCTCCCTGCTTTACGATCTCGGCCGCTTTTTTGATCTCGTCTTCCTGCGCGTTCACATCTTCTATTTTGTAGATTTTCGTATCTTCCATACCGCATTTATCTTACTCTATTTCCCCGTCGAAAACAACCTGTCTGCCCTTGCGGTTTTCCGTGCATATGTTACACTGATACCAGATTTTTGCTGACCAAGGAGGCTTTCATGCAGACCCGATCTCCCTTTTTTATTTTCCTGCCCATGCTCTTTTTGATGTTTGCCAATGCGCTCTGCGCGCTTTTGTCCACGATCCTTACCGGCTCTGCCTCCTCCCCGAGTCTTCTTGAAGAACCGCTGGCGTTGGTTTTTTCGTATGTGTATGCACTTTTGGCGCTTCTGCTCTTTTTTGTTTTTTATCGAAAAAACAATTTTGGCAAAGTGCAGATTACCTGTGCCAAAAGCACTTTGCCTACGCCTTTTACAAGTGAGCTGTCTCCCGTTTTGCGGATCGCTCTGCTCTTACTTTCCTCCCTTGCCTGCTACTGCTTTGTCAGCGGCCTCCTGCGCCTTTTGGGGCTGGCCTTCGGCGGCGTTTTTTCCGACTATTCCGCGGAAATGACCTCCCTCGTTACCGCCTACGGCGCGCCGATCTGGATCTACTCCATCGTACTCTCTCCCTTGGCGGAGGAATACTGCTTCCGGGGACTGACGCTTCCGCTTGCCGCGGAAAGATTTGGGGTGGCTTGGGCCGTCGTTCTGCAAGCGTTTCTCTTTGCCATCATCCACTCCTCTTTGCCGCAGATCATCTACGCCTTTCTTTTGGGTTTGGTGATCGGCCTGATTTACGTACATTTCGGCAATGTTTTCTACGGCTATCTTTTTCATATTTTCTTTAATTTCTTAAATCTCCCCAATCTGCTTCTGCAAGACTATGTCTCATCTCCCTTTGTCTGGGGCGTTCTTCTTGTGTCTGTCGGTCTTCTTCTCGGCGTAGTCCTGCGCATCCTTTTTCGACGGATCCGCAGATAAAGCCCGTTCTTTATTTTTCTTCCGTGTGCTATACTGTTGTATAGAAAAAGAACGGGAGAACTGCATCTTATGGAAAATCAAACAGCAACAACCGCCAAGCGCCCCTCCGGGAAAAAGTCCTCCGGTCGCGGCCTTCCCATATTTATTGCCATTCTTGTGGTACTGACACTCACCGTGGCCGGCGTGATCTTTTTGGTCAACAAATATTCCCCGTCCAAGGAAACTGCGGACCTTACGGAATATTATTTCTCCGAAGCCGCAGAAGATACCGGCAATGCCGCCACCTTTGTCGACCACGAGCTGAGCACGCACCCCTCCATCGTTTCCGACGGCGGCGTTTATATCAACCTCGATCTTGTCAAAGATCTCTTAAACGATCGCTTCTATTGGGAAGCCTCCTCGGAATTGCTGATCTATACGACACCCACAGACGTGATCAAAGTCACCGCCGGCGAGACCAGGTATTATATCTCCAATTCCCTGCAGGAATCCGACCTCGTCCTTGTCAAAACCGAGGGTGAGAACGTCTATGTTCAGGCGGATTTTTTACAGCAATACACAACCTTTGACTATGCCGTCTATACCACGGATGACATTTCGCGCGTCATGATCACGTCCGCATCCTCGGACGAAACCCGTGCGAAGATCAAAAAGACCACGGCGATCCGCACCTATGACAGCATCAAGGCCCCCATCGTAAGCCAAGCGGAAAAAGGCACGGAAGTTACCGTCCTTACCGTCGGCGACAAATTCACCGAAGTCATTACCGAGGACGGCACGTTCGGCTATGTCAAAAACAATGCACTGTCCGCGTCCTATACCGCAACCGCTGTCGTTGAAAATATCTGCGAGGAACCGGTCTATACCTCTTTAACCAGGGATCATACCATCCGGATGTGCTGGAACATGATCACCACCCGGGACGCCAACGATAATATTTCCGCTCTTTTGTCCGACACCGAGGGGATCAACGTCCTGGCTCCCACCTGGTTTTATCTCGACAGCAACAGCGGCGACGTGGCAAGCCTTGCCTCCGCCGATTACGTTACCTATGCACACGAAAACGGCATCGAAGTCTGGGCGCTTGTCTCCAATCTGACCAATACGGATGTGGATACCACGACGGTTCTTACGAACACCACCTCCAGGGAGCACTTGGAGAGCCAGCTTCTTGCCTATGCCATTGAATACAAATTGGACGGGATCAATGTCGACTTTGAGAGTTTGAGCATTGATGCCGGCGAAGGCTTTATCGAATTTATCCGGGAGCTTTCCATCCTTTGCCGCAAGAACGGTCTGGTGCTTTCCGTGGACAACTATCCGCCCGAAAGCTACAACACCTTCTACAACCGGACCGAGCAGGCGATCGTTGCCGACTACGTCATCCTGATGGGCTATGATGAGCACTACAGCGGCTCCGATGCCGGCTCCGTAGCCTCCCTGCCCTGGGTAGAGGAAGGTGTCATCAATACATTAAGCGAAGTGCCCGCCGACAAGCTGATCCTGGGCATCCCCTTCTACACCCGTCTCTGGACCACGGCCGACGGCACTGTCTCCTCGACGGCAATGGGTATGCAGGCGGCTGCAGACGTTTTGGACGAAAATGATGCCACGGTTACCTGGAATGAAACCTTGGGACAAAACTACGCCTACTACACCGATGATGACGGCATGCATGAAATGTGGCAGGAAAACGGCGATTCCATCAAATTAAAAGCCGACCTGATCACGCAATATGACCTGGCCGGCTTCTCCGCATGGCGTCTCGGATTCGAGACCGCGGACATCTGGGATATCCTGTCCCAGTATTGATCTGTTAAGATTAGGCGTTTGCTTCCGTCTGTGCGGAACTAAGGAACTGATTGATCCGGTCTACCACCAGATCCGGCTCATAGCCGTGCACCATGGCAGCTTCCTCGATGGTCTCCATCTGAGAAGCCGGGCAACCCAGACAATGCATGCCAATCTCTAAAAGAATCGGTGCCACATCCGCATTGATCTGCAGCAGATCTCCGATCCTGGTTGTTTTATCTACCTGTACAGCCATTCTGTATACCTCCTTTTTGTTGGTTTTCCCATTATAATACGTTTTATCCGGTTATGCAATCTGCCAAATTTTTAGTCCGGATGCGGCCGTGAAAAAATGCCGGGCACATCGCCCGGCATCTTTTATCGCATGTTTTGTTTCTATTATCTTTGTATTGTGATTTTGCAAAACTTCCGATGATTGTGATATATATTTTTTCTCAGGAAACAAACATCGCTTCCAGTTCCGCCCGACTGTATGTCGTGGCCACCTCCCCTTGAAACAGATCCGCACTCTGCAGATTCTCTTCAAGAAGCTGTCGCTGCTGCTGCATTTGACCGGACAGGATCTCCTTGCGGATCGCATCGTTGTCCGCCAAAAGATCAAAGACGACCTGACTGGGCGGATAGTTAACAAGGGCCGCATTCTGCGCTTCGCTCACATAAGGGATCGCATAGATCCTGGTGTTGGCGTAGGTATTACGATCCACACGCGCACTTGCCAGCATCATCAGTTCTTCCTCGTCCATGCAAAAACGAACCGCCGTCCTGCCTTCCTCATCTTCTCCTACCCACAAGACCTCCTTGGCCGCAAGAAGGATATACTCCTCTCCGTCTCCATAAGAAATCCTGAGATCCAGACGTTGCCCCGGCACGACATCTCCGGGCCATTGTACATCCGCAAGCGTCAGATAGCGTTCATCCGCATCCGGGAGCTTTTCCGTATACAGGACATCATCCTGCAGCACAGCCCCCTTCTTTAAAGGGATTTTCACACACATCCCCACCGGATCCTGGGTCAGGATCCCGGTCATTTCCGATGCGTCATCTCCCGTGATCTCTAAGATCTGCAGATCTTCCTTTGCAATGGTCTCCCCGGCTTTCATGTCGTTTGCCACAACCACACATGCCGCTGTCTCCATCGTTTCCCATGCCATCTCATAATCCGTTACGCTCCTCTTTAATACCTCGCATTTTTGCGCCATGGTAACGGTTGCGATCGCGAGGGGAACCGCGGTCAGTCCGGCGCCGCAGCAAGCTGCGACGATAAGCATTCTTTTCTGTTTTTTGAAAATGAAACGTACCTCCTTAAAGAAAGCGATCCATGAAACCGAAGTACTCCCGCTTTAAGGCAAACGGATCCTCCATGTACGGAATGCCGGTAACATTGCTTCCCATCATTTTCATGATGGCCCTCTTATCATCTTCCGCGTTATACACGTTCAGTATATCCTTTCGTTTGCTCATATTTATTTTGTCCAGCCGTTCCGCAAACACTTCCAGTTCCTTCCACCTCCACGGCGCACTGTCCACCAGGATCAGGTTTCGGTCGCAACGTATCCACTCTTTTGTGATCTTTGCATCTGTCTCGGGAGATAGAAATAACGTCCCGAAATCAACAAGAACATCCTCATACTCCTCCCGCAATACCCGTGGGATCCTCTCGGTATCCTCCGGGCCTCCGACAAAATAATCCACACCAAAAAGTGATACTTTCCCCGCGCCGTCCCTCGTCGCAAACCTGCCGGCCTTCTTTAAAAGGCCATCCAAAGACGGACAGGGATTATACTCCACGACCGCCACGGATCTTGCCCTGCTTTCCGCAAGGTAGCCCGCAAGCGCCACGGTTAAAAACGTTGTCCCGATCCCCCGATGCATTCCGCCAATGCCGACAATCTGCCGTCCCCGACGCACGCGCCCGGTGTTTTTCATGGTCCTACCTCTCTTTCATTTTCCATAGCGCAGTCAGAAAGCGCTTCGCCGTAGCATCCGGCCGTCGGGGATCCTGTACATACGGGATCCTCGCGATATCCACCCGGTATCCGCGACTGAGTCTCCGTGCATCCGAAGCATCCGAAAAATTCGCAAGAATCTGAGCTCTTTTGTCATTCGCAAAGCGTAAAACCGCTTGCTGCGTGCTTTTTTGCTCCCAATGTTTTGCTCCGACGATCACAAACACCCTGTCCGCTTCCTCCAAAATGGATTCCGCTTCCTTTCGCAAAGTACCGCAATCCACCACACGCCATGTGTCTGCCTCCGCTTCCTCGGGACGATAGACAAGATTTCCCCGAAAATTCTCCCAGCGGATCTCGCCGCCGGGACCGGATCTTACCATGTCCACCTCCGCCAGTATGGCCAATGCATTTTTGGTTGCCTTCGAGTAATAGCAGGCCGGATAGCCCTCCTCCAAGGCAAAGCAGGTCAGCATCATGGCAAAATGTGTAACGCCGATATGCGGTTCACTTCCGATGACTGCTATGAGCCTCGACAGATTTCTCTGCCCGGTTGAATGTGCGCTCGGACCCGGGATTTCCACCCCTTGTCCGATGTTTGTTTTTGTCTCTTTCTCTTCGATTTTTTTCTTTAAAACAGCCACATCTTCGAAACGATCCTCTGCCCGATCCGCCAGGGCCGATCGCAGGATCTCTGTCGGAAACATCGTGTCTCCGATGACATCCACCTGCCCTTCGTAGAATCTTCGGTTGATCATAAAATACAGGATCGCTCCTACGCCATAGACTTCGCTTCTTCTGTCCGGCATCTTTCCGCACCGCACTTCCGGGGCCGCAAATGCGCCGGTAGCCTCCCATCCCTTTGTTATCCTGCTGTCTCTCGAGGCCGTCGTCTTTTCCGTCTGCGGCGGCGTATAAACGCTTCCGAAGTCCACAAGACCGACCCGTCCGTTGCGGATCACAATATGCTCCGGCTTTAAATCCGGATAAATGCTTCCCGTTTTTTCATAAAAATAACAAAGTATGTCGCAAAGCTGTCTGCCAATGTCAAAAACATATGCAATGGAAATCTCTGTTTGAACAGACATCCAAGTCTGTAAAGATGTGCCCTCCATGTACTCCTCCACCAAAAAGATACGATCGTTCTCCTCGGCCAGTTCATACATTTGCGGGATAGACGGATGCCGACATGCCGCAAGCGCCGCTGCCTCCCTCAGGGATTCCTCCCGTCCGGGATCATCGCGGGCATAGCATTTGATCACCCGTTTGATAAATAGAGTTTGGTCTTCTGCAAGAAATACTTCATGTGCGGCATTTTTCCCCAGCTGCCGGATCACACGGTACTTCCCCAAAAGGATTGACGTCTCGGTTTTCTTTTCTTTACGTGTCACCCCCCTTCGGCACATTCAACCGACGTCTCATAGACGTCATTATAGTGAAAATCCAACCTTACGCAAGGGCTTTTGGACAATTTCTTTTTATTTAAGGAACTTTAGAAATATTTCATAGTTTCCTTGTCTTCATTTTCTTTACATATGAACCGATATTGATTATAATAGTATAACTTTAGTTGGCGTTTTTTCTATGATGCGTAAAGGAAGTGATATTTATGAAAATAGAAAAAGTAAACGACAATCAGATCCGTTGCACCTTAAACAAGTCCGACTTGGAGGGCCGCAATCTCAAGTTAAAAGAGCTGGCCTACGGCACGGACAAAGCCAAGGAGCTGTTTCGCGATATGATGGAACAAGCTTCCTATGAATTGGGATTTGACGCGGAGGATACTCCGCTTATGATTGAGGCCATTCCCTTCTCCACGGAGTGTATCGTTCTTGTGATCACCAAGGTGGAGGCTCCGGAAGAGCTTGATACCAGATTTTCACGGTTTTCTCCTTCCCCGGAAGACGAGGAGGACGAGATGATCGAGGATACCTACACCCCCGATATCTTGGAGGGCGGCGAACTTGCTTCCGCCATGTATGACGAAGTGAGAAATGACAACGCGTCCTGTGCGGACGAGGCGGATTCCTCCTTTGTTCCCTTAAGCGACACCCTGCGGCCGGCGCTCGACAGATTTTTCGATATGCTTTCCAAGGACGAAGCAAAGGATGCAAAGCAAAAGGCCGGCGATACCAAGCTTCCGGAGGAAGTGATGGAAAAGCTTCCGCCCGTTACGAAGCTCTACATGTTTCGCAGCTTAGAGGACCTCACACGGGCTTGCCATGTCATCTCTTCCTGCTTCTGCGGCATCAGCGATATATACAAAAATGAGTCTACGCAAAAGTATTACCTGTTCTTAAAGAATGACGGCCTGACCCAGAATCGCCATGATTTCAGCCGGGCTTGCAATATCCTTAGCGAATACGGTAAGCAGCAGACTTCTTCCGCTCCCATCGAAGCTTACTTCAAGGAGCATTTGACCTGCATGATCAGCGGCAATGCCGTCGATGTGCTTTCTTCCATCTAAGGGATTTAAAAAAGGGTACGGAATCTTCCGTACCCTTTCTTTATACTCTTTTTGCGTTCTTTACCGCTTCTTTACCGTCAGTGTAACGTCTTCTCCATTGATATTCCAATCCTTGGTGTAACCTTCTCCGCTGCCGGCCGTAACGCTCTCTGCGAGTACGTCCTTCGCGATCGCATCCGCATTGGCGGCAAAAACGGCTGCTGCCTTTTCTCCCGCAGTATAGAATACATCGATATGATCCATCACTTCAAAGTCCGCTTCCTTACGCATCGTCTGGATCTTGCTGACGATCTCACGAACAAAGCCTTCCTCCAGCAATGCCGGCGTGAGGTTGGTATCGAGCACCACCGTC
>CAJOPA010000067.1 GCA_905236235.1 uncultured Eubacterium sp.
CGGAGAGGGTGGGATTCGAACCCACGCGCCCTTTCGGACAAACGGTTTTCAAGACCGCCTCGTTATGACCACTTCGATACCTCTCCAAATGTAGGCACTTTTTCAACGCAAGTAAGATATTAACATTATTCAGTGGTCATGTCAATAAAGAATCCCGGAAGATTTTTACAATATTTTACGGTGCGATAAACCCCATCCGCATCGCCAGAGTTTCCGCCACCGCCAGATCTTCCGGCGTGGTCACTTTCATGTTTTCGTAATACGCGAGACAGATCTTTACCGGCAGGTCTCCGAAACGTTCCATGACCGCGGCATCATCCGTGATCCCCACGAAATCTCCGCTGCGATACATGGCATCATAGGCCTTGCGGATCGCATCATAGCGAAATGTCTGCGGCGTCTGCATCTGATACAAAAATGCCCTGTCCGGCGTCTCGATGCATCGTCCGTTTGTGTCCACCCGCTTGATGGTATCCTTGACCGGTACAGCAGCCACGCAAGCACCGTGCGCTCTCACGCAGGCATCCATCTCTTTCAGCAAACTTTCTTTTAAAAAAGGACGGGCTCCGTCATGGATAAAAATATAGGAAGGATCCTGTGCCTCGCAAAGCCCCGCATAGACAGAATCATACCGCTCTTTTCCGCCGGGCACGATCTTTCGCACCTTGGTATAACCGCCGGGAAGTACAATCTCCTTTTGGCAAAAATCCGCATCTTCTTCTCGCGTGATCAAAAGGATCTCATCGATGACGCTGCTTTGCTCCAAAGCATCCAGGGCATAGCAAAGAAGCAGTTTTCCGCCGATGCTCAAAAACTGCTTGGGACGGTCCGTCTGCATCCTGCTTCCTTTGCCGGCCGCAAGAAGGATGGCTGTCGTCTTTTCTTTGGATTTGCCTACGGATGCCTGTTCCATGGATCTACCTTTCTCCCAGCCGCAGGTTGGGGATGGCATTTAAGTCATAACCGGAAAATCTCCCGGCAACATATTCATGATACGCCGCCACACCGATCATGGCAGCATTGTCCGTACAATAGATGGGGGAGGGATGATAAAACCGCACCCCTTCCTCCGCGCAGACCTCTGCGATCCGCTGCCGCAGGGTAGCGTTTGAAGCAACGCCGCCCGCAATGGCAAATTGGGAAAAGCCGTATTCCCGGATGGCTTTGCGCGCATTTTCCGCAAGTGCCTCCACCACACTTTTTTGGAACGAGGCCGCCACGTCTGCCTGCACGTAGGGTTCCTTTTTCATTTCACAGGCGTTTAAATAATTTAACACCGCGGATTTGACGCCGCTGAAACTGAAATCATACGGTCCGTCCGCGATCTTGGCTCTGGGGAAAACGATGGCATCCGCATTGCCCTCATGAGATACCTTCTCGATCTTGGGTCCTCCGGGATAACCGAGCCCGATGGCCCTCGCTACCTTGTCGAATGCCTCCCCGGCGGCATCATCCCTAGTTCGCCCAAGGATCTCATAGACGCCGTAATCCGCCACCCTTACCAGGTGCGTATGTCCTCCGGAAACCACAAGGCAACCGAAGGGAGGCTTTAAATCGGGATTTTCGATAAAATTGGCACAGATATGTCCTTCAATATGATGCACTCCGATGAGCGGAAGATCTTTTGCAAAACTGATCGCCTTGGCAAACGCCACGCCCACCAAAAGAGCACCCACCAACCCCGGGCCGTAGGTCACGGCAACGGCATCGATATCTGCCCAGGTCATATCTGCCTGCGCAAACGCTTCGGCAACCACGGGATTGATCTTTTCAATATGTTTACGGGATGCGATCTCCGGCACCACGCCGCCGTATAACGTATGGAGCGCGATCTGGGACGAGATCACATTGGAGCGGACCTTGTGACCGTCGGTCACGATCGCCGCCGCCGTCTCGTCGCAGGAGCTCTCGATCGCCAATAGATTGATTTCTTTTTCCATGACAGTTCCTTATGACATGATCAATTATGCAGGGAGTATCCGTAGATCTTCCAGTTTTTGTTTGCATCTTTGCGGAGCACGAAATCCTGATAGGATTTCACGAAGCTGTTTCCTTCTTTGATATAGAAAGAAACCGTAAGAAGGGCCATCTCCCGGCCGGCGACCGTCTGGTACGTCACCTCGTCCGTATCGGGAATGGCATAATTGGAGATGTGCCACCCGTCGGAACCATGGCTTAAAAGCTCAGCCTCCATGGTAATATAGTAGGTATCGATGGGGTTGATGGCCTGCAGATCCTCATCGTAAAGAAAATACATCTGGTCAAGCAGACCCTGCATCTGCTCCTCGTCATATTCTTCATTATAGAAGGCCGTAAGCATCCGGCAATACAGATTCACCACGGCGCGCGGGGACTGCGGGTAGCTGACGGACAGATCCATGGCAATGAGTTCTTCCACTTCCGTGACCTCCGTCTGTCCTTCGGCACCGGAAACAGACGCATTGGCCAGGAAATAAAATCCAACAGCCACAAGCGCCGCCAAAGCCACGAGAACAATGATTGTCACGATCTGTTTCTTCAATTACGTTGTCTCCTCATCCTCAAACAGGAGGGTCTTCGTCTTGCCGTCTTTTACGGTCGTACACCGATCAAAGATCTTTTGTACTTCCTCAAGATACTGATCCGCATAGGTCACGGAGGGGCTGTAATGCGTCAGCCACTGCTCCGCCACGTCCGCTTCCTTTCCGAGCGTTGCCGCTTCATAAAAAGTCATATGCTTCTTTTTGCGGGCATCCTCTTCCTTATCCTTTTCCCCGTACATCCCTTCGCAGATGAAAAGGTCAGAACCACGGGCGTGCTCCACGATCGACGGGATCGGTCTGGTATCCGTACAGTAGGTCACCTTCAGGCCCTTTCTCTCCGGGCCCAGTACCATGTCCGGCGTATAGACCTTGCCGTCTTCGCAAACGGTCTCGCCCTTTTGCAGACGTCCCCAGAACCGCTGGGGGATCTCATATGCCGTGGCGTTCTCCACGGAAAACTTGCCGGCGCGGGCAATGGAAAGGGAGTATCCGTAGCAGGTCACCCGATGCTGCAATTTGAAAGCGGTCAGCGTATAGCCGTGCAGAGAAAAGGTCTCCTCCGGCTGCGTGATCTCATGAAATTCCAAGGGAAAGGGCAACTCCGGCGCCACCACGCACAAGGACTCCACGACCCTGCGAAGTCCCTTGGGCCCGATGATCAAGAGGGGTTCCTTGCGTTCGGCATTGCCCATGCTCAAAAGCAGCCCGACCAGTCCGCTGATGTGATCCGCATGAAAATGCGTGATGCAAAGCACATCAATCGGTTTCATGCTCCATCCCTTTTTGCGAATGGCGATCTGCGTTCCTTCGCCGCAATCGATCAGCAGGCCGCTGCCGTTATACCGGGCATACATGGAGGTCAGCCACCGATAGGGCAGAGGCATCATTCCTCCCGTTCCCAGCAAACATATATCTAACATAAATTCATCTCCATCGTAAAAGCATCTTCCACGGGATGCGTGTAAAAACGCTTTCGTGTTCCAATGCAAGTATAACCGAGCTTTTCATAAAGCGCAATCGCAGGTGCATTACTGATACGTACTTCCAAAAAAATCCGTGACACCTCTTCCCTGCGCGCCCGCGCATGAAGCTCCAAAAGCAGGCTCTCGGCGATGTGTCTCCTGCGGTAGCTCGGATCCACCGCAACATTTAGGATGCTGGCCTCTTCAAAAGACTGATACATCCCCACATATCCCACGACATGCCCTTCGTCCTCGGCCGCCAAAAAGATGGCGCTGGGCATACAAAGACTGTCCCGGATGCTTTCCTCGCTCCAGGGAAGAGAAAAACAGATTTCCTCGAGGCGATGCACCTCAGGGACATCCTTTTGCGTCATTTCACGGATGATCAGGTTCCTTTCCTGCGGCAAGTCGTGCCTCCTCCTTCGGGTCCATGGGATGATTTCTTTCTTTTTCGATCCTCTCGCGCTCCGCCTGTGACAGGCGAAGATACTCCGGTGCGAATTCCTCCGCGGGGATCCCGGCGCCTTTTGCAAAGAGCCTCCCCGCCAAAACACCCAATGCTCCCGCGCGCTGCACCGCTACATGGACCGGTGCATACGTATGTGGCAGAGAAAATGTCTCTTCGATCTTTTCCCGAAATACGGGTACGCCGTCTCCCAAAAAGATCACCCGCACGGCATCACCCTGCTCTGCGCCACGCGCCTTGGCGGTGATCTCCGCCAGAATCTCCCCGATCGGCACCGCGCGACCGGATACAAGCGTATGGATCGCACCTGCCTCCATCCGGTAAAGCCCGGTATACACCTGGCCCCGACGCGCATCCATCAAGGGACAGATCCACGCATCCGTATCCGGAAAATGGTAGGCCAAAGCCTCCAGCGTAGGCACGGGGATGATCGGTTTGTTCCAAGCCATCGCCAGCCCCTTGGCCGTAGCCGCACCGATCCGCAGTCCCGTAAAAGAACCGGGTCCTGCGCAGACCGCCACCGCATCAACGGCGGATTTGTCCAGATCGATCCGCCTGCACATATCCTCCAGCATGGGAAGCAGTGTCTGGGAATGGGTCATTTTATCATTTACGGTCATCTCGGCCACCAGCCGGTCGTCCTCCAAAAGTGCGACGCTTGCCACGGTACCCGAACTTTCAATCGCCAATATCTTCATGGAATCTATGCTCCTGTCCTTACGATCTTCCTGTAATCAAATCCCCGGGAAGCGTCTTTGGTGATGGTGATCTCCACGCGATCCGAGGGTAGGATCTCCGCGATCAGCTCCCCCCATTCGATCATGGTGACACCGTCTCCGTAAAAGTATTCCTCATAACCGATCTCGTCCATCTCCTCGATATCTCCGATGCGATAGACATCAAAATGGTAAAAAGGAAGTCTCCCCTCATCATATACCTGCACAATGGTAAACGTCGGTGAGGAAACAGGCTCCGTGATCCCGAGCCCCTTGGCAAATCCCTGGGTAAACACCGTCTTGCCAACGCCCAGATCGCCGTTTAATACGTAGACTTCTCCGGGCTTTGCCGCTTTGCCCATGCTTTCTCCCAGGGCATAGGTTTCTTCTGCGCTCCATGTCTCCATCGATTTGAATTTCTTTCCTCTCCGTGCTACACTTAAGACAGTTCGTATTTGAAAGGAGTTCCTTATGCAACGTCAAAACATTGGTGCCAAAAACAGCGGTCTCGCCAAAGCTTCCATTATTCTGGGACTTCTTTCCGTATTGTTGATCAACTTCCTTGTGATTTCCGTGCCCTTGGGCGCGCTGGCCGTCACCTTTGCTCTGCTTACGCGCAATCATGACAATTCTTTTTCCAGGATCTCCATGGCAGGGCTTCTGACGGGGCTCCTCGGCATGACAGTCTCTGCCGCCATGGCGGTATACTCCTTGAAGATTGCCATCGATTACTATGGCAGCTTCGATGCCTTCATCCTGGAGGTCAACGAATACACCCAGGCATTTCTGGAATCCGCGGGCTACAGTCTGTAGACCTGCCACCCATGATCACAAAAACTTCTTCATCATGGATTCCTTTTTGTCCGTATACGGACGATAACGGAAGTTCACGTCCAACTTCATCGTCTTGCGGACGATGCCCTTTTTGTGACTGAAAGTGTCAAATCCGTATTTTCCGTGGTAGGAACCCATCCCGCTCTCGCCGGCACCACCAAACGGCATCGTGCTGCTTGCCAGATGCAAAATGGTATCGTTAAAGCATCCGCCGCCGTAACTGATATGGCGCTCAATAAAATCCATCTTGCGGGGATCCATGGAAAAATAGTATAACGCCAACGGCTTCTCCATGCTGCGCACCGTGCGCACCACATCCTCCGACGTCCGGTACGTCATCACCGGGAAAAGCGGTCCGAAGATCTCTTCCTGCATGATGGGGCTCTCCGGCGTGATCCCGTCGATCACCGTCGGCTCGATCTGCAACGCTTGCGCATCCGTCCGGCCGCCGATCAAAATCTCTCCCTCCCGCATCAATCCGCACAATCTATCAAAATGCTTTTCGTTAATGATATGTCCGTAATCCTTTTCCGATAACGGCTCCTCGCCGCACTGCGTACGGATCTCACGCAAAAGCTCCTTTAAAAAAGCATCCTTAACGCTCTCCTGCACCAGCAGATAGTCCGGTGCCACGCAGGTCTGCCCGCAATTTAAAAATTTGCCGAAAACGATCCGCCTTGCCGCAAGCGTAAGGTCCGCCGTCTCATCCACGATGCAGGGGCTCTTACCGCCCAGCTCCAACGTAACGGGTGTCAGATGCGCAGACGCCTTTTCCATCACGACCTTGCCCACGTTCTTGGAGCCCGTAAAAAAGATATAATCGAATTTTTCATCCAAAAGTGCCTGGTTCTCCGCAGAGCCGCCGAGTACCGTCGCTACGTATTCTTCGCTAAAGCAATCCTCTAAGATCTTTTTGACCACCTCTCCGGTATGCGCCGAATAACGGCTGGGCTTTACAACCGCGGTATTGCCCGCCATCAGTGCATCCACAAGCGGCTCCATGGTCAACAAAAACGGATAATTCCACGGGCTCATGATGAGCACCGTCCCACGGGGTTCCGGCAGAACATAAGTCTTGGCGGGCATCTGTCCCATGGCCGTCTTGACGCGGCGCTTTTTCATAAAGGAACGGCCGTGCTTTAACATATAATCGATCTCACCCATCACCATGGAGATCTCACACAAATAGCTCTCGTACGCACTCTTGCCGAGATCTGCGTGCAAAGCCTCTTCGATCTCTTTCTCCCGGTCGGTGATGGCCTTCTTTAACCCGGTAAGTGCCTCGATCCTTGCCTCGGCCGACAGCGTCTTTCCGGTGTAAAAATAAGCTCTCTGCTTTTCTACAAGTTCATGTATGTTCATTCTCTTCTCCCCACTAACTATTGATATTTCATTATACCATCTTTTTCCTAAAAACAAAATATGCTATACTCTCTGTATCTGAAAGGAAGAGGTATTTTTATGAACCGCTCAATCAAAGAATATAAAGCAGATGCACGATTCATGCTCCGTGGGAACTACTCCCTGCTCATCATGAGCATGATCCTCATCTCTCTGATCCATTCCACATTATCCTCTTTATTTGCATCATCCACATCCACCTTCAACACGACCGGTGTGTTCATACAGCTGTTTGCAGAGTTTCTGATCAACCTCCTGATCCTCTTGGGCTATGCCGGCGTCCTGAAGATGGTTTTAAATATCATGCGCCACGAGCCCGTCTCTTCCGGCATGATCTTCTACGCATTCAAAGACAAGGCCGACCGTTACATCACAGCGTCCATTCTCCTGGTGCTCTACTGCAGCATCCCTATGCTGCTGTCCACCTTTCTCAGTGC
Organism: uncultured Eubacterium sp.; assembly: GCA_905236235.1. GTDB lineage: Bacteria > Bacillota > Clostridia > Lachnospirales > Lachnospiraceae > RUG14243. The sequence goes on from CAJOPA010000067.1 coordinate 7,339, forward strand.
GCTGTTTGTACCGGATGACCTTGTGCAAATCGCCAACACGATAACCCTGTCGGAGATCTCCGTCCTCTTTACAAAGGAGTTTCTCACCTTCGTGGGTATCTCTCTGGCCCTGTCTCTGGCTTCCTATATTGTGGTGATCCTGATGATGATCCCGTTTCTTTTTACCTATCAGATCTTAAGCGACAACCCGGATATGGCCGGTCTTGCCGCCGTACGCGAGTCCGGAAAGCTTACCCGCGGACACTACGGCCGGATCTTAAGGACCCTGCTGTCCTTCCTCGGCTGGATGTTTTTGGGGCTGCTTACCTTAGGGATCGGGTATCTCTGGATCATTCCCTACATCGTGGCTACCCTGACATCCCTCTATACCGATCTGACGCAGACCGGTTATGCCGAGAAGGATGCCGGCGAAGAGGATTACTCCTCCTTTGCCCAGCCCAACGAATAATCCACGGCTCTGTGCCAGCCCGCGATCTTTTTGTCTCGCATTTCCACACTCATCTCCGGGTGGAATACTTTATCCACCTGTCGATTGTTGATGACTTCTTTTTTGTTTTTCCAATACCCTACCGCAAGTCCCGCAAGATACGCTGCACCCATGGCAGTCGTCTCGACACATAACGGACGGTTTACCGTGGTCTGGATCAGGTCGGCCTGTACCTGCATGAGAAAATCATTGGCACTGGCGCCACCGTCCACGCGCAGTCCGCGCAGCTCGATCCCGGAATCCGCCTCCATGGATTTGATCACGTCATAAACCTGATACGCTATGGATTCGAGCGTCGCACGAATGACATGGTTCTTGTTTACACCTCTGGTCAGGCCCAAAATGGTCCCGCGGGCATAGGCATCCCAATAGGGTGCGCCCAGTCCCGTAAAGGCGGGCACCACGTAGCAACCGTTGGTATCCTTGACCTTTCTTGCCATATACTCCGAATCGGAAGCCGACTCGATCAGACGCATCTCATCTCTTAACCATTGCACG
>CAJOPA010000068.1 GCA_905236235.1 uncultured Eubacterium sp.
CGTGCGCGGTGAGGTCAATGTCTCCTCCCGCCGCGAGACGGAGGAATTCATGAACAACATTCACTCCGGCAAATCCAGCCTCTTATCCAAGGTGACGGAGGGTTACCACTACCACACCGTCCTGGCCAAGGACGAGGCGACGCTTCAACTCATCGGAGAGGAATTAAAAAAGCGCGGATTTCTGGCCAAACTCCAGGATTACGAGCCGGTAGAGTTTGACAAAAGCGCGCAATAAACATACAGACAGGGGATTCTTGCGACGAAGCTAAAATAACAAGATCCCCTGTTTTTTCATGTAGACAAACACCAAAAACTGTAACGGATAAACCACGTAGAAGATCCATTTGTGCACCGGATGTTTGCTCCCCGGTTTTCCGTTGTAAAAAAGATACAGAAACAATCCCGGCACCAATAGTCCCAGCACATGGACCCGCATCCCCCAGGAAGGATACAAAAGCATCATCACCATGCAGCCCAGCGCCGAGACGCCGCTAAAGCAAAGAAGCCACTTTTCCGGTTCCTCGTGGAAGTTTACATAATGTGATACCAGTGCCCACAAGATCGGCAAACACCACCAATCACAATACTGCCCCATATACAAAAGCATCGCGGTAAAAAAGAACTTCCAGGTGGGAGCAAGCCCCGGCCAATCCCACAAAACCAGCGTCAAGAATGCCAGAAACAGTGCGGAGATCATACTAAACTCCATGCGCGGCCAGGAGTATCCCTCAAAAAGCACATACGGGGCCCAAGTCAGCATGGAAAAAATAAAAAGCCGCAAACCGTAGGCTTTTTTATCTCTCGTATAGCGAAATCCCTCTGCAAGAAAAAAAGCCATCACCGCGGCGGTGAATCTCCCGATAAAGTGCATCACCTGCCCCTTCTCGGATGCAAGGGGCACAAAAGCCCATGCATAATGATCGATCAGCATGGTCACAAGCGCAATGTATTTAATATGATTTCTGTTGAGTACCCGTAGATTTTTCACGGCGCCTATCCTTATTTTTCCGCAAGAAACATAAAAATCGTATGGTAGTAGAGCTCGCGTGTCTGATCCGTGGCATTAAAGATCTCATGCTTCGACGTGGGGAATTTGATGAAACGTGCATCCGGAAGAAGGGCTGCATACTCCTCCTCCGCCTCCGGGCTCACCTTGGCATCTAAGGATGCAGACAAAAAGAGGATCGGCGTGGTGATCCGATCGACATGCTCCTTGACAAGCGCGCTCGCGCGCAGGGCTTCCTTGACCCACTGCCGGCTGCCGCCAAAGGTCTGGTAGTCCGCATCCGCTTTGCGCATCTCAAGCTGATACGTATAGCGCGCCTCCGACTGCCCGCTGCTGTTTTCAAAATCATAAGTATCCACGAAACCGTGCTGCCCCGGAGAAAACTCCTGCTTGCCTCCGGCGGTGATCCCCGCCCATACGGCCACCTTGGCCGCGGCAATGGGAACCTTCCCCGCCAAAAGACGGATCATGGGAGAGCTAAGGATCGCTTTGTCAAAAACATCGGCATGCCTCGACAGATAAATAGCCGCTATGGCGCCTCCCATGGAATGCCCGAAAAGCGTAAGCGGCCGCGCGGGATGATCCGCGAGTACCACGTTTTTCATAAAGCATTCAAAGTCTTTGACATAGTCCTCGAAATGCTCCACCACGACCATATCATGCACCGGCCCGCGTCCGCCGCTCTTGCCGTGACCGCGATGCGCAAGGAAGTAAACATCATAGCCTTCCTTGTGGTAGTAGTACATCATCTCATGATATTTTCCGATGAATTCGCAAAAACCGTGGGAGATCACCACGGTCCCGCGTTTTTGCTCCGAGGGAAGATAAGCATAATACAGCTCTACCCCGTCATGTCCGAGAACGCTCCCCTCCCGAAGCTTCGCGGACAAAAGCGGCCGTACCTCCTCCTCCATTCTTTGAAGAAAATCCTCTTCCCCGAGAAAATAGGCATACTCACACATTCTGCTTTACTCCTTTGGCAACTTCCTCCGCGGTCTTTAACATGCGGTCCGGATAGTTGGTGATCACGGCATTGACGCCCATTTCCATAACAAGCGGAAGCATGCTCTCCCCCTGTCCGGTAGTCCAGACATTGACGGGAAGGTCAAGCCGTGCGGCATCTGCAAGAAAATCCGGATACTGCACATTGCTGATCATAGGATGGATGGCATTGCCGCCGAGCTCTGCCACATAGTCCGGTGCCCGATAGATCCCGTCTCCGAATAAAAATCCCACAAGCGCCTGCGGATCCTTTTCATGCACATAGCGACAGGTGTAATGGTTAAACGAGGAATAGATCACCCGCTCCTCCATCTGCGCCTTCGCCGTCGCCTTCATCACCTTCTCCACCAGCCCCGGGTAGAAAAATACGCCGGTCTTAAGCTCGACATTGACCGTAAGGCCGGTAGGTGCGAGCAATTCATACACTTCCTCAAGCGTAGGAATCTCCGCCCTTTTATACTCCGGATGCGTCCGGTTAAAATTCATCTTTTTTAATTCGGCGAGGGTGTAATCCTTCACCCAGCCCCTGCCGTCACTGACGCGGTCCACCCATTCATCATGGATGACCACTATCTTGCCGTCCTTCGTCAGTTGTACATCCAGTTCCACGCCGTCCGCGCCCTGCTTGACCGCCAGTTCAAACGACTGGATCGTATTCTCCGGCGCATATCCGCTGGCCCCGCGATGTCCCCAGACAAGTGTACGATCTTCCTTTACAAATCCCATCGATGCCATTCCTCTTTTCTGTATCAAACTGATAAAATCATACCACTTTGCCCTTTTTCTGTAAATGAACGCCCTCGCAAATAGGATTGTTTTTTAACGAATACATGTTATAATATGTCCGTACTGTATTGTATCCCTACGGATCCATACCCCTGCAAAGATATCCTTGCAACACTCCGGCACTGCACCTGTTACGGGCGGAAGCCGCCAAAGCCTTGCAAGATCCGTATCTTTGGATATATGGCATCCAAGGAGAATGATAACAAGGAGAAAGAACTATGAAAACCAACACAAGAACAAAAACCATCGTA
>CAJOPA010000069.1 GCA_905236235.1 uncultured Eubacterium sp.
AACACCGCCCCAAAGTGCCAGATGAAAAAGCATCTTGGGCGGCTCCTTCTCAATGGCATCCAGTTTGTAAACCTGGTATGCAAGAAAAAGCGCCGGTAACGTCGCCAAAAGAATGAGTATCCTCATGTATCCGCCGAAAATGATCATCGTTTTCTCCTATTCTCCGTCAAACCGGATCACGCTGGAAATATCATATTCCGCAAGCGCCTGTCTGCCCTTTAATGCCGGCAGCTCGATCAGTGTGGCGATCTTCACCACCTTGCCGCCGAGTGCTTCCACCAACTCACAACCGGCACGAAGCGTACCGCCGGTCGCGATCAGATCATCCACAATCACGACTCTGTCGCCGGGACGGATAGCATCCACATGCATCTCCACCTCGGCCGTACCGTACTCAAGCTGATAGGAACGGGAAACGGTCTCCCTCGGAAGTTTTCCTTTTTTGCGAACGAGAACAAAGGACTTATTAAGCTCGTACGCAAGCGGAGCGCCGAAAATAAATCCTCTGCTCTCAAGCCCTGCAATAGCATCAAATTCCACACCCTCGAGATCCTTTTTCATTGCCTCGATGGCCATGCGAAAACCCTCCGGATCCGAGATCAGCGTGGTAATGTCCCGAAAGATGATCCCGGGTGCCGGATAATCCGGTATATTGGTGATAAAATCCTCTAATTTTTTCATTGTTGAACCCCTTTCATAGTCAGGGAAATACGGCCCTTCTTGAGATCTACGCCCATCACGCGCACCTTGACCACATCTCCGATATTTACCGCTTCCAGCGGATGTTTGATATAACGCTCACAGATCTGTGAGATATGTACCAATCCGTCCTGGTGCACGCCGATATCCACAAATACGCCAAAATCGATGACATTGCGGACCGTACCCACCAGTTCCATGCCCTCCTCAAGATCCTCCATGGAGAAGACATCCTTGCGCAGGATGGGCTTGGGAAGATCCTCTCTGGGATCCCGCCCGGGCTTTTTTAATTCTTCGATCATATCCTCAAGCGTAGGCAGACCGATCCCAAGCTCCTTGGCCAACGCTTCCTTTTCGGCCTTTTTAAGCTTCCCGGCCGCATCGATCCCAAGGTCCTTAAAACGGTCCAAGAGCGCCTGCGCCGCCGCATAGCTCTCCGGATGCACGGCGGTATTGTCCAGCATGTGACTGCCGCCGGGGATCCTTAAAAACCCGGCGCATTGCTCAAAAGCCTTCGGTCCCAACTTGGGAACCTTTTTGAGATCCATACGGGTCAGAAATCTGCCGTTTGCTTCGCGATACGCCACAATACTCCTGGCAAGCGGTCTGCTGATCCCGGAGATATAGGACAAAAGGGACGCCGATGCCGTATTGAGATCCACACCGACGCGGTTAACGCAGTCTTCCACCACGCCGCTTAACGTCTCATCTAAGCGTTTCTCATTTAAATCATGCTGGTACTGCCCCACGCCGATCGACTTCGGATCGATCTTGACGAGCTCCGCCAGGGGATCCTGCAGTCTCCTGGCGATGGAGATCGCACTCCGGGCGCCCACGTCATATTCCGGAAATTCCTCGGCGCCGAGCTTGCTTGCCGAATAAACCGAAGCACCTGCCTCATTCACGATGACATAGGAGATCTCCCGCGGATAATGGGCAATAAAATCCGCAATGATCGCCTCGGATTCCCTGGAAGCCGTACCGTTTCCGAGAGAAATTAAATCTATATGATATTTCTCGATCAATTGTTTCAGAACTTTTTTGCTCTCTTCGACCTTATTCTGCGGAGCCGTGGGATAGATCACCGTCTTATCGAGAACCTTGCCCGTAGCGTCCACGACCGCAAGCTTACAGCCGGTACGAAAGGCCGGATCCCATCCCAGGACCACATGTCCGGACACGGGCGGCTGCATCAAAAGCTGCGCGAGGTTCTTGCCGAATACATGGATGGCGCTCTCCTGCGCCTTTTCCGTAAGACGGCTTCGAAGATCGCGGGAGATCGCCGGAAACAGCAACCGTCGGTAGGCATCCGTAAGCATATCCATAAGTACCTGCGCGGTAAACGGATTGTTCTTGACGATCACCTGTCGCCGCAAAAGTCCAAACGCCCGCTCCTCCTCTGCCTCGATCGTCACGGTTAGGATCTTTTCCTCTTCACCGCGATCAATGGCAAGGATACGATGTCCGGCAAGCTTGCGCAAAGGCTCCTCATAATCGTAATACATCTCATAGACACCCTTGGCATCCGCCTCGGCGTCCTTTACCGTTACCTTCAACGTGCCGAAATCATAGCAAAGTTGCCGGAGATTTTCACGAAAATCCGCACGATCACTGATCACCTCCGCCAGGATATCGCAGGCTCCCTGCAAGGCTTCCTCCGGCGTGCGCACCAGTGTCTCTGCCTTTTCTTTGTCACCGCTATCAAGGATCTT
>CAJOPA010000070.1 GCA_905236235.1 uncultured Eubacterium sp.
AGTTTGCGAAAACCGGCCATGGTGATCATGAGGCCCAAAAGGATTCCTAAGGTCCGTGTATCGATATAGGAAAGATATTGCGCATCCGGCCGCACAAAGAAGGCGGACAGGAGAGCAAGGATAAAGGAGATCGTCAATACGATCTCTTTTTTGGTAAAAAGCAGGATGGATTTCATGGATGCATTATAGTGCATCATGGGATGGGTGACAAGGGGGGAGGGACTGCCTGAATTTTTGCAAAATATCCCTACAAGGTATTGATTTTTTCAGACAGAAACGACACAATGAATTGTGGGATGGTTTCAAGTGACCTGAAAATTGTCTATGGGCAAGAGGAAAGGAGTAGTGATGAAGGAAATGCGAAAGTTGCAGGGGGTAAGTAACCGGACATGGATCTTTGCATTGGCAGCGGCGCTTGTTTTGTTTGTTGGGGTATTTGCGGCAAGCAGATTGGCCGTATATGCTTCGGCGGGAGACCCGGCGATCTCCGATGAGGTGCACAGGGTGTTATTTGCCTATGAGTGCGACGACACGGACGAGATCAAGGAACGTTTGGCGACGGAGTTGTGGGCGCGGTTTTTTAAAGATGCGCCGATGCTGGGGTTTGAAGAGTACTATGATGAGACGGGAAGCAATGCGGCAGATAAGATCGCAGCGCTTCAAGCCGTGATTACCTATGATAATGTAGCAATCCCGGATGGGACCGTACCGGTGAACATGAGTGACGGGACCGTGCAAGACCGCACTGTTCGTTATTTTACAGTCACATGGGGAACGGCTTTGGACGAGAACGGGGACGATACGGGGGAACCGGTGACGACGGTCGTGCCGGTGATCCAACTGGATAATATTGAAGAATTTTTGATCTGCACCGATTTTGATGATGCGACCGGTTTGGGAACGCAGTATTTTTCAAGGCATGCGCATGCGGACACGGAGATATTCTCCGCTTCCTCCGGAAGCAGTGATTCGGAAGCTGCGGACTGGGAAGAATATCTGTTAATAGTACCGAGTTGGGGCAATGTCGTGGCCGGCGGGAACGGTTCCCAAATGTTTTATTTTAACACGGACGATATGGTATCCTTCCAGTTAAACACCATGGAAGATGAGTTTGGCGATTATTTTGAGGCTGCAGTCGGATATCGCGGTTACGGCGCCTTGGTGCGCGTGCTTTTTGAAGACGCAGTCTATGTGACGGTGGACGGTGAAGGCGAGACGCAGAATATTGACGGCATGGGCATCAACAGCGTTGCGATGGACAAGGTTTGGCACCTTGGCGACGATGCGACGGCAAGTGTGTATATCGGGCATACCACGGTTAACCTGGAGCCGCAGATCGATACGGTTTCGATCACCGGGGTGACGTTAAAGGATGCTTCGCAAAGAAGCGGTGTGACCATCGATACGACGGATCCTTCCAAGGCGGTCCTGACGTTTTCTTCCAATTGCATCAGTACGGTGCCGTTAACGATCACTTTCAGTGACGGGACCACCAGGGATCTGACCCTCGAGAGGATCGGTCTGGTGATCCATTATCAATACATGGATGACAGCAATCCGTACACTTTATATTGCGACTGCTATCATGATCCGTCGATCAATGTATCGTTTGACCGAAGCGATATCCCGGAAGGCAGCCTGGTTATCTATGCGGTGTATTATCATCCGACACTGTATGCCGGCAAGACACTTAGCGGCGAGGATAATCTGTACTTGAATATCCAGTATGCTAGCGGCTATCATGAGATCATCGGACATACGGATGAGGACAGAGGATTTGACGGATATCTTCAGGCGCAATCCGGTGCGGTGGCGACGACGACGTTTTTAATCGGGTTCATACCGAATGCGGGCGTAGAAGGAACCTTTGTAGACAAATGGGGCGTTGCGGGAGGATTCTCCGCAACGGTCATCAATGGCGGGTATGATGACGATACGACCTATGGCGGAACGCAGATCGGTTCCGGCAAAGGCGTGTATTGGAACGGCACCTACAGATGGTATTGATAAGGGAGGCAGAGTATGAAGAAGATAGTAAGTTGCCTCGTGGTATTGCTTCTCTTAATCGCAGTGCCGACGCAGGTAAGGGCAATGGAAAATGCAGTGACGATCACAAGTGCTTCCTTGAGCACAACGACGATGGCCGTTTCCGGGACGACTGCCGCAACGGCGGTTATGATCCAGATCCGTGACAGCGTCGGCGAGATCGTAGGCATGGGATCGCTTCCGGTGGCGGAAGGCAGTTTTTCCGGGAGTATCAGCGGGTTTTATTTAAGCCAGGGGGAGACTTACACCCTGTATGTGGCGGATTATGAAGGCGGAGACTGGACGACGTTAAGCGTACAGGTGCCCGGAGATACGGCAGCGCCGGGTGAAACATCTGTTGTAAGCGTACCGGTGACGACGAAAAGTCCCGATACCGGAGAGGATCCCATGACAGGACTGTTTGCGATCGTGAGCCTGTCGATCGGTTTGTCGGCATGCGGAATGGTTTTGGGAATGCGCAGACGCAGCCTGTAAAGATGGTAAAAGAGGGAGCGTGGCGTTTGCCATGCTCCCTTTTTGATTTCGGGTATGTTGTTGTAGGTGTTTTGCATTCTTAGCCGCAATACTTCCCGATCGCATCCTCCACTTCGGCGATATACGCTTCGCAGAGTTCTTCGGTCTCACCCTCAGCCATGATGCGGATCATGGGCTCGGTGCCGCTGGCGCGCAGCAGGATGCGGCCGGAGCCGGAAAGTTCTTCATTCCTATGGTTTACATAATCCACAAGCTGCGTATTGGCCATGATGGCATTTTTATCATCCACGCGGATATTCTTTAATTTTTGCGGAAGGATCTTTAAGCCTGCTGTCAGAGCGGAGGCAATGTTCTTGGTGCCGACCAGGATATCCGTTAGGATGATGGCGGTCAGGATCCCGTCACCGGTCTTGGCAAAATCGCCGAGGATGATATGTCCGGACTGCTCTCCGCCGATGGAATAGCCGTTGTCAAACATATCCCGTGCCACGTATTTGTCGCCGACGTCCGTGGTGGAAACGCGGATGCCGTGGTTATCCAAGGCTTTGACGAAGCCGATATTGGACATCACGGTGGCGGTCACGGTATCCTTGGAAAGCTTGCCGTCTTCTTTCATGTGGATGGCGATGATATACATGATGCCGTCGCCGTCGATGAGCCGGCCTTTTTCATCCACCATCATGCAGCGATCGGCGTCGCCGTCAAAGGCAAAGCCTGCGTCCAGATGATTTTCCACGACGAATTTCTGCAGGCTCTCCGGGGAGGTGGAGCCGCAGTTGACATTGATATTTCGCCCGTCGGGATGATGGTTTAACATGAAAACATCGGCCCCCAGGAGGGTGAAGATATTGCGGGCGACCGCAAAGGAGGCGCCGTTGGCGCAATCCAAGCCGATCTTGTAGCCCAGGAAGGAATTCTTGGGGATGCCGGCCAGGTAGCTGATGTAATGGTTGCGGCCGGAGAGGTAATCCACGCAGCGACCGGGCTCGGGGCAGGTGGAGATCTCCAACTTACCGTCGATATAATCTTCGACGCCTTTTAAAAACTCATCGCCCATCTTGTCGCCGTTGCTGTTCATGATCTTGATGCCGTTGTCGTGATAGGGGTTGTGGCTGGCGGTGATCATGACACCGCAGTCAAAAGCATCATCCTTGATGGCAAAGGAAACGCTGGGCGTGGTGGTCACGTGCATCAGATAGGCATCCGCCCCCGAGGAGGTGATGCCGGCGGCCAGTCCGTACTCCAGCATGTAGCTGGAACGGCGGGTATCCTTGCCGATCAGGATCTTCGGCGTGGTCTTGGTGCGTGAAAAATACCAGCCCAGGTATTCGCCGATCTTGACGGCATGCTCTAATTTTAAGGTTTCGTTGATCTTGCCTCTGAAACCGTCGGTTTCGAAATATTTCATAACAGTTGCCTCCTTTATGGACTATGATTGGGACGGATCCTTGCCGATGGTCCGTACGTCGATGCCGTTAAATTCGATGTGATCGTCCACGGGGATCACCAGACACTGGCGGTCGTCGATGATGCGCGTGGAGATGCGATCCGCATAGGCCGGATCCACCTTGATGGTGATCTCCGGGGTTTTGATCTGATACTGCCTGCTGTTGGTGATATTATCCGCCAGAAGCTTTGTCTCCTTGCCGGCCACGGCCCGAAAACCGTCCTCGGCCATGGCGCATATCTCCGAGGAGATACCGCTTTTGGCAAGCAGGGAATGAAAGGCCGCATCGTCGATCATAAGAGGCTCCGGGTCTTCCTTGTGCTCCGCGATCATTTCTCCCAGGGATTCATGCACATTGGCGACCGAGCGGTAGTTGCACTCCTCGCCGAGAAGGGAGGAGATCAGCATACCGAAGGTCTCCTTTTGCGCACCGGCCGTCAGGGGGATGGGGGAAGAAAACAGTCGCTCCATCATATCGGCCTGCAGATCCTCCGGCTTTTTGGTATAGTATAAAACACTGTGAATGTCGGTGTTTCTGTCGGTAAAGGCCGGGAAAAGAAAACCTTTCTCGGGCACATCCACGACCCAGTCTCGCACCCGCTCTTTGATATCGTTGTCCGACAGGTTGTAGGACAGACCGGCCTTGGCGAGGTTGACGGGGCAGATGCTTAAGAGAATGAAATCGTAAACATCCTCGGATGCATCAAACATCTCCATCCCGTCGGTGGCTTTGGAAGGAATATCGTAAGCCCCGTGAATGACGATGATATAGTAGTTGGCTTCATAGACATAGCTGGCAATGATCCGGTCAAAAAACTGATCAAGGAGCTCGTCGTCCTGCAGCTTGCTGTCACGTAAGGAGAGCAAAAACTCCTGCGCGCCGCCCTGCGCCTCCTGCTCCAAAGGAAAGGCAAGGGACAACAGATTCTTGCCGATGGTACCGGACAGCGTATGCCGGAAAATGTCATGGTATTTGAATTCTTCCTCCGCAGACAATTGCCCGAAGGCTTTGCGGGTAACGAAACGTTTTTTCTTTTCGTGATCCACGTAGCAGCCGCACAGGGTATCGATGGCGGCCTTCTCCGGGGTGAACTGATTGCGGATCTCCAGTATTTCTTTTCGATTCATGAAGGAACCCTTTCTTTTTTGTACCCTGTCAGTATAATTCTTTCCCGCGGGATACGCAACCGGAACCTTTATCATGCGCGGTGCCTTGCCATGTTTATTATTGCTATTTTACGCCTTTCCTTTTATAATAAGAGGAAGTGTTTGATGGGGCAGTCTGCTCTTTTTTAGGAGGGAAAGTATGAAGGATGTTTTTTCCAACAAGCAGATCCTTTCCTGGATCGGATATTTTACGGATAAGATGGATATCAGCCCGGAACGGGTGAAGATCCTCAATGTCTGTACCAAAAAGAAAAATGTGATCCCGTCGATCGAGACCCACAAGTGGGTGATGATCTTTGCGGATGAGTCGCAGAAGAGTCTTTGCTACAGCATCTGGGAGGCGGGACTCGGCGAGTGCGAGGTCTGGTACGGTGCGGGCACGGAGCCCGGAGACGGTATCAATAACAATAAGATCAAGGACATGATCGATTATGAGATTGAGGGACCGATGGTCTTGTTTGTCTCCAATCAGAATGCCCGGGATGCGTACAAGATCGGCATGAAGAATGAGAACTTTAGCCGCGGTACCGTGCATTATGTGGGCAATGAGATCCGTGCCGTCATCATGTCGCTGTTAAATGTGGACAGCCAGGACGTGATCTGCATCGTCAACGGCGAGAGTATCGTGATCGAGGCGGCGGTGATCGCCGGCGACGGTACCATCATCGCGGTGGAGAGCGTTCCTTCGGATATGGCGACCCTGCGCGAAAACGTGGAGAAATTTGGCGTGCACAACGTGGAGATCGTATCCGATACCGGACAGATCATCCGCAACAACCTGCCGACGCCGCGACTCGCGTTTATCGTTGCCGGCCCGACCATGGAGGAGCAGATCCAGGACTTTTTACAGATGAATCCTTCCATGCAGATCATCGTGTGGACGGTGGAGCTGGATATGTTATCCAAGACGCGTACGCTTTTTGAAAAATACCATATTAAAAATAAAGATACCATGCAGATCACGGTATCCAAGATGAATAAGGACAGCATGTTTGTACCGCAACCGGCACCTTGGATGGTCGTGGGAGAACCTCAGTAATGCGTTTGATCACAAAGGACGGTCGTGTAAGCAATCGATTCGGCATCGTATGTATCCTGGCGGCGGCGGTGATGTGGGGCCACATCGGTCTGTTCGTACGCTATTTTGAAAAACTGGGTGTGGGCAGTATTTCCCTGGTCTTTGTCCGTGCGCTGATCACGGTGATCGTTATGGGGATCTTCCTTTTTATCAAGGACAGAAAACTACTTTATGTAAACCTGAGGCATCTGCCAGTTTTCCTGGGAACGGGCATCGTCAGCTTCGCGTTTTTTAACATATGCTATATGTTTTCCATCGTGGAAAATTCCTTGAGCGTCGCGGCGGTGCTGCTGTATACGTCGCCGATCTGGGTTGTGACCTTATCTGCCATCTTTTTGCGGACAGGTTCACCCTTCAAAAAGGGATCGCGCTCATCGCGGTGATGATCGGCTGCGTGCTGGTGTCCTTAAACGGCGCGGTGGTGCTGACGGGGCGTGGGCTTTTGTTTGGCCTTGGAAGCGGCCTCGGTTATGCGCTTTACAGCATCTTTGGGCGGCTGGCCATTGAGAAGGGATACCATTCCTTTACCATTATTTTTTACACCTTTGTATTTGCAAGTTTGGCAACCGCGCCGCTTGCCGATGTCGGGCAGTTGGCGATTTGCTTTTCGGGGGGAAGCTATATCGGGATGACTTTGTTTTTTGCCTTGGTCTCCACGGTTTTTCCCTATATTCTGTATACGTCGGGGCTTACGGGGGTGATGCCCTCCGTGGCATCCATCGTTTCCACGATCGAACCGGTGACGGCCACAGCCCTGGGACTTCTTTTTTTTAAAGAAGCTTTGACGGCGGGTTCCGTTGCGGGGATCCTCGTGGTGATCGCCGGTGTGATCCTGTTAAATGTGGGACCCGGCAAAGATGGCAAAGAAACCTATGAAGAAAAGAGCAGTTGCGGGTAAAATCTTTGGTACGGCCCTGGTGGTTTTGTGTATCTGCGCAGTGGCAACCGTGGGAGGCGCCTTTGTACTGGCGTCGAAGTATTCCTCGGAGAAGCTGAGCGATACGGTTTCTTCCGAAGGGACCGGTGCAGGAGACTTTTTGTCGGCGGACGGCGGGGAGAAGGCGGATGCGGGCACCGAGGGAGACGCCGGGGGAGATACCGATGACGGCAAAGATGTGCTTGTCATAAACGGCGACACAGATGCCGAAGAGGTGGCGGAGGATACGGTTTTTCCGTACTACATCCGCGTGAACCGGTTGCAAAATGTCGTGACCGTATACATGCAGGGGGAGGATGGGACCTACAACGTGCCCGTCAAGGCTTTCCTTTGTTCCACCGGCAGAAACCTTTCCACGCCGAAGGGATTTTTTACCATCTCGGACAAGTACGAGTGGCTGTATATGTTTGGTGGTGTGTATACGCAGTACGCCTGCAGGATTTCGAAGCATATCCTGTTGCATTCCGTACCGTATTACACGCGCAGCAAGAGTAATCTGGAATACAATCAATTTAATAAATTAGGAGATTTTGCTTCCATGGGATGCATTCGGCTGGCTTGCGGCGATATCGCCTGGATTTACGAGAACTGTCCTTCGGGGACGATCGTGGAGATCTATGATGATGAGGACCCCGGTCCTTTGGGCAAGCCCGAGCAGATCCTGATCGATACGGACAGCGCGGACCGCGGTTGGGATCCGACGGATCCGGATCCGGCAAACCCATGGAAACTGATGGAGGAAGCAAATGATGATAACGTATAGAACATCCGGTGTCTGTTCGGCATCTATTGATGTGGAGGTCGAGGACGGCATCGTGAAGGACGTCGTATTCCACGGCGGATGCGACGGCAATCTGCAGGCGATCCCCAAGCTGGTGCGTGGGATGAAGGTGGAGGACGTGTGTGAACGTCTCGAAGGCAATACCTGCGGACGGAGGTCTACTTCCTGTGCGGACCAGATGTGCAAGGCCCTGCGCCAAGCGCTCGCACAGTCAGAATAAGGAATGGAAAGAGGAGTTATAAAGCATGAGTATCATTGAAAAAGTATTCGGGACGCACAGCGAGAACGAATTAAAAAGGATCCGGAAGATCATCGATCAGATCGAGGGACTGCATGAGGAGATGCAGGCGATCTCTGACGAGGCACTCCGTGAAAAGACCCGGGAGTTTAAGCGTCGTCTTGCGGAAGGCGAGACGCTTGACGATCTGCTTCCCGAAGCGTTTGCGGTGGTCCGCGAAGGTGCGAAGCGTGCCATCGGTCTCGAGCATTACCGCGTGCAGCTGATCGGCGGTGTGATCCTGCATCAGGGCAGGATCGCCGAGATGCGTACCGGAGAAGGTAAGACCTTGGTATCCACGCTCCCGGCGTATTTAAATGCGCTTGAAGGCAAGGGCGTTCACATCGTGACGGTCAATGATTACCTGGCCAAGCGTGACGCGGAATGGATGGGCAAGGTCCATGAATTCCTCGGCCTGACGGTCGGCGTCGTCTTAAACGGTATGTCGCCGGAGGAGAGACAGGCGGCTTACAACTGCGATATCACCTATATCACCAACAACGAGCTTGGTTTTGATTACCTGCGTGACAACATGGTGATCTATGAAAAGCAGCTCGTACAGCGCGGATTGCATTATGCCATCGTGGATGAGGTGGACTCGGTTTTGATCGACGAGGCGAGAACGCCGCTGATCATTTCCGGACAGAGCGGTAAGTCCACAAAGCTGTATGAAGCCTGCGACATCCTTGCGCGGCAGATGCAGCGTGGTGAGGCGAGCCAGGAATTTTCCAAGATGGATGCGCTCATGGGCGTAGAGATCGAGGAGAGCGGAGATTTCATCGTCAACGAAAAGGACAAGGTGGTCAACCTGACCGAGCAGGGCGTGCACAAGGTCGAGCAGTTCTTTAAGATCGAAAACCTCGCCGATGCCGAGAACCTGGAGATCCAGCACAATGTGATCCTGGCACTTCGCGCGCATAACCTTATGCATCGCGATCAGGACTATGTGGTATCCAACGACCAGGTACTCATCGTTGACGAATTTACGGGACGTATCATGCCGGGACGTCGGTACTCCGACGGTCTGCATCAGGCGATCGAGGCAAAGGAGCATGTCAAGGTAAAGCGCGAGAGCAAGACGCTTGCTACGATCACGTTCCAGAACTTTTTCAATAAATACGAGAAGAAAGCCGGCATGACCGGTACGGCGCTGACCGAGGAGAAGGAGTTCCGTGAGATCTACGGTATGGATGTTATCGAGATCCCCACGAACCGCCCGGTGATCCGTATCGATAAGGAAGATGCCGTTTACAAGACCAAGAAGGAAAAGCTGCACGCGGTCATTGAGGAGATCAAGGAAGCCTACGCCAAGGGCCAGCCGGTCCTGGTGGGTACCATCAACATCGACGCTTCCGAGGAGATCAGTAACCTCCTTCGCAAGGAAGGGATCCCGCACAACGTGTTGAATGCAAAATACCATGAGCAGGAAGCACAGATCGTTGCGGATGCAGGTTTACATAAAGCAGTTACCATCGCGACCAACATGGCAGGTCGTGGTACGGATATCCAGCTGGATGCCGAGGCAAAGGCAGCCGGCGGATTAAAGATCATCGGTACCGAACGTCATGAGTCCCGTCGTATCGACAACCAGCTGCGCGGTCGTTCCGGTCGTCAGGGGGATCCGGGTGAGTCCCAGTTCTTTATCTCCCTTGAGGACGATCTGATGCGTCTGTTCGGTTCGGAGCGGCTGATCAATATGTTTAACGCCCTGGGCGTGCCTGAGAACGAGCAGATCCAGCACAAGATGCTTTCCGGCTCGATCGAGCGTGCGCAGATGAAGATCGAGGGCAACAACTTTGGCATTCGTAAGAATCTTCTCGAATACGATCAGGTTATGAACGAGCAGCGTGAGATCATCTACGGGGAGCGCCGTCGTGTGCTTGCCGGAGAGAATATGCGTGATGCGATCTTTAACATGATCACGGAGATCACGGAAAACGTGGTGGATACCTGTATCCTCCCGGATCAGGATGCCAAGGATTGGAACCTGCTCGAGCTTGATGAGCTCCTGCTCCCGACCATTCCGTTGGGCGTGATCACGCCGGAGAACGTGGGCACGGACAAGGCCAACGAATTAAAGCATATGTTAAAAGAACGCGCCGTGGACCTTTACGAGAAAAAGGAAGCGGAGTTCCCCGAGACGGAGATGTTCCGCGAATTGGAGCGCGTGGTGCTCTTAAAGACGATCGACCGCAAGTGGATGGACCATATCGACGATATGGACCAGCTACGTCAGGGCATCGGCCTGCAGGCTTACGGCCAGAAGAATCCGCTTGTGGAATATAAATTAAACGGCTATGAGATGTTTGATGACCTGATCGCCAACATTCGCGAGGAAGTGGTGCGTGTTCTGTATCATGTCAAAGTCGAGCAGAAGGTGGAACGTGAAGAGGTCGCCAAGGTGACCGGTACCAATAAGGACGATTCGGCGCAGAAGGCACCGAAAAAGCGCGAGGCGGCAAAGATCTATCCCAATGATCCCTGCCCCTGCGGAAGCGGCAAGAAGTACAAGCAGTGCTGCGGAAGAATGTCGTAGCAAACGATTGGATGCAGTAATAAGGATACAAACAGAACCGGTAAACAAGGAGAATGGATCATGCAGATTAAAAGCGATATCGAGATCGCACAGGCGTGCGAAAAGAAACGGATCACCGAAGTCGCCAAGGTGGCGGGGATCGACGAGAAGTACCTGGAGTACTACGGTAATTACAAGGCCAAGATCGATCTGTCGTATTTAAAGGATCGTCAGAACGAAAAGAACGGTAAGCTCATTCTCGTGACCGCGATCACACCGACGCCTGCGGGAGAGGGCAAGACGACCACCTCCGTCGGATTGACGGACGGACTGCGCAAGATCGGCAAGAATGCCATGGTAGCGCTCAGAGAGCCTTCGCTCGGACCGGTCTTCGGTATCAAGGGCGGTGCGGCCGGCGGCGGCTATGCCCAGGTGGTACCCATGGAGGACATCAATCTGCATTTTACCGGTGATTTCCACGCCATCGGCGCAGCCAACAATCTGCTTGCGGCGATGCTTGATAATCACATCCAGCAGGGCAACGAGCTGGGGATCGATGTGAAAAAGATCACCTGGAAACGTGCCGTGGACATGAACGACCGTCAGCTGCGTATGATCGTGGACGGCCTCGGCGGCAAAGCGCAGGGTGTTCCCAGAGAGGATGGATTTGAGATCACGGTCGCATCCGAGATCATGGCTGTGCTCTGCCTGGCTTCGGACATCATGGACTTAAAGGCACGTCTGGCAAGGATCATTGTGGGCTATACGTATGACGACAAGCCCGTGACGGCGCATGACTTAAAGGCCGAGGGCGCGATGGCGGCGCTTCTTAAAGACGCCTTAAAGCCCAATCTCGTACAGACCCTTGAAGGAACGCCGGCATTTATCCACGGTGGACCTTTTGCAAATATCGCGCACGGATGCAACTCCGTGATCGCTACGCGCGCTGCGCTCAAAACGGCGGACTATGTCGTGACGGAAGCCGGTTTTGCCGCAGATCTCGGCGCGGAGAAGTTTTTGGATATCAAATGCCGCATGGCGGGGCTTGTGCCCGATGCCGTCGTGGTCGTAGCCACGGTGCGTGCATTAAAATACCACGGTGGCGTGCCGAAGGAGGAACTTAACAACGAAAACCTCGAGGCATTAAAGGCCGGCCTACCCAACCTGCTACAGCATGTGGGCAATATCAAGAATGTATTCGGTCTTCCCTGCGTGGTGGCCGTCAACGCCTTCCCCACGGATACGGCGGCGGAGCTTGCCATGGTGGAAGAGGAATGTAAGAAGCTCGGCGTTAACGCAGCGCTGTCCGAGGTATGGGCCAAGGGCGGCGAGGGCGGCAAGGTCCTTGCAGAAGAGGTTGTTCGTCTCTGCGATGAGGAGAGCAAATTTACCCAGTCCTATGACCTTGATCTTTCCATCGAGGAGAAATGCCGTGCGATCTGCCAAAAGATCTATCATGCCGATGACGTGGAATTCACCGCGGCTGCGAAAAAGCAGATGAAGCAGCTGACGGAGCTCGGATTTGACAAGATGCCGATCTGCATGGCAAAGACGCAGTATTCCTTCTCCGACGATCCCAAGCTCCTCGGGGCACCGAAGGGATTTACGGTGACGGTGCGCAATCTGAAGGTTTCCGCGGGTGCGGGATTTATCGTGGCACTGACCGGCGATATCATGACCATGCCGGGATTGCCCAAGGTGCCGGCGGCAGAAAAGATCGATGTAGATGAAAACGGCGTGATCACAGGATTGTTCTAAGAATGACAAAACTATTAAAGGGCGCGGAAGTAGCCGCGTCCATGAAAGAAAAATTAACGGCAAAGGTCGCAGAACTTAAAGAGAAAGGGATCTGTCCCACCCTTGCCATAGTACGTGTCGGTGCGGGCGAGGATGATCTTGCCTATGAGCGCGGCGCGATCAAACGCCTCGAGGGGATCGGCGCGGCAGCGGAGGTATTTGCCTTGCCGGAGGATGTGAAGGAAGAGGATTTCTTAAGGCTGATCCGACGGCTCAATACGGAGGATGCCTATCACGGGATCCTGGTCTTCAGACCGCTACCGGCACAGATCTCGGAGGAGAAGGTGAGCCGTATCCTTGCGCCGGAAAAGGACGTGGACGGCATGAGCCGGGAGAATGCGACGGGGATTTTCCTCGGAGAGAAGGATGTCCCGGTACCCTGCACCCCGAAGGGAGTCTTGGAGATCTTGGATCATTACGGGGTGGAGCTTGACGGCAAAAATGTCACGCTGATCGGACGCAGTCTGGTGGTGGGTAAGCCTTTGATGATGCTTCTTGCCGCAAGAAATGCAACCGTGCGGCTTTGCCATACGCACACCCGCGACTTAAAGGAAGCCTGCGCAGATGCGGATATCGTGATCACGGCCATCGGTTGTGCAAAGGCGGTGCCGGGAGATATTTTCCCGGAACATGCCGTGGTGATCGATGTGGGGATCAATACGGATGCCGCGGGCAATCTGTGCGGTGATGTGGATTATGAAGTTGCCTGCGACCGTGTGGCGGCGATCACGCCGGTGCCGGGAGGCGTAGGCAGTGTGACCACTTCGGCGCTTGCCTCAAACCTGATCGAGGCAGCGCAAAAGATGGCGGATCGGAAGACGACGTCTTCCGGAGAAGGCATGCCCGATCTTTTTTATGAGGCGCATTCGCTGGCCGATTTTGCGGGCGAGCTTGCAGGTGCCGGACCGGTGCCCGGAGGCGGCGGCGCGTCTGCCTATGCCGGGGTTTTGGCGGCGGCACTTTGCTCCATGGCAGGGAGTCTCACCCTGGGAAAAAAGAAGTACGAGATGGTTCGCACGGATATCGAGAAGGTCATTGCAAGGACGGCGGAGATCCGCGGGGATCTTTTAAAAGCCATGCAGGCCGATGCGGAAGGATTCTATCCTTTAAGAGAGGCTTATGCCGTACCAAAGGAGGATCCGAAGCGCGAGGAAATCCTTGAAAACGCAAGCAGGGAAGCCTCCAAGGCACCGTTTCTGATGATGGAAAGGATCGCCGAGACGATCACGCTTTTAGAAGAGATGCAGCAAAAAGGAAGCGTGATGCTGCGGTCGGATGTGGCCTGTGGGGCAAGTCTGGCGGCGGCGGCTTTAACGAGCGCTTCCATGAATCTTTACATCAATACCAAGGGGTATGACGCCGATTGGGCAAGGGACCTTGTCCAAAAAGCGGACGACCTCCTTGCGGAGTATCTTCTCCGGGCGGAAAAGATCTCCCGGGAGATCATGGAGACGTTGCGATAAGGTTCGGGAAGACAGGTTTCGCAGGGGATTGTTTTGCGGAGTGAGATTTCAACACAGGATAAGGGTTTGAAAATATGAATGAACAGGGAATCGTCAAAGATCTTACAAAGGGAAGCGTATTCGGTAATCTGGTACGCTTCTCTCTTCCTTTAATGCTGGCCAACACATTGCAGGTGGGATTCAACCTGGTTGATATGTATTTTGTCAGCAATTTTGCCGGTACGCAGGCGCTCTCTGCGGTCAGCATCGGCGGACAGCTGACGATGCTGATGTTCTCCTTCTTTGTGGGTATCGCTACCTGCGGGCAGATCTATGTCGCCCAGACGGTGGGGGCCGGGAGAAGGGATCAGCTCAATACCATCATCGGCAATCTTGTGTTCTTGAGCGTGGTCTCCGGTATTTTTCTGATGCTGGTCATCCCCCTGGGCATTCCGATCTTAAAGTTAATGAATACGCCGGCAGAGATCCTGGACGATACCTATGTGTATCTGGTGATCTGCGCGGCGATCAACGTGTTTATCGCCTTGTATAACGGCCTGTGCGGCGTGCTTCGCGGGATGGGCGATTCCAAGCATCCGACCATGTTTATCGCCGTCGCTACGGTGGTCAATATCGTGCTGGATTATGTATTGGTCGGGAAGCTCGAATACGGTGTGTCCGGTGCGGCTTTTGCCACGATCATCAGCCAGTCCATGGCCTGCTTTTTTGCGGTCGGGTATCTGTACAAACACAGGGAGGCTTTCGGATTTGATTTTAAACTGTCCTCGATGAAGCCGGACGGTCACCATATGAAGATCCTGATCCGGATTGCCCTGCCGGTGACGACGAAGCAGCTTTGCATCAGTCTGTCCATGCTTTTTGTCAATACCATGATCAACAATCTCGGCGTGATAGCCGTGGCCGTAACGGGTGTGGCGAATCGACTCGTCAGCGTGATGTCCATCGTATCCCAGTCTTCCAACGATGCGACGGCATCCATGGTGGGACAGAACATCGCCGCGGGCGAAAAGGAGCGCGTCAGTCGGACGCTGTGGAATTCCGTTCTGTTCAACGCGATCTTTTGCGTGGTGATCTGCAGTTTGTTTCTCGCCATGCCGACGCAGGTCTTTGGCATCTTTTCCTCCGACCCCGAGGTGCTTGCCTATGCACCTTCCTATATGAAGGCATGCTGCGCCATGATGGTGTCGTTTGCGTTTATGG
The DNA here is from genome assembly GCA_905236235.1 of uncultured Eubacterium sp. GTDB lineage: Bacteria > Bacillota > Clostridia > Lachnospirales > Lachnospiraceae > RUG14243. The sequence goes on from CAJOPA010000070.1 coordinate 15,183, forward strand.
CGCCCACCATGGGACTGATCAACGGCGTGGGATTTACGACGTTAAATATGGTCATTGCCATTGCGGACGGTGTGGTCGCCAGGATCTTTTTGTCCATCTTTTTCGGCAGCATGCTGGGGATGGGCGCCCTGGGATTTTTCCTCGGCAATTGTCTGGCCGGCTATGTATCGGTTCTGGGCGGCTGGATCTACTTTTTGGGCGGCTGGTGGAAGAAGCGCGCAACGCTGGTGGAGACTTCGGAGGCATAAGAAGCGCGCAATATTTTCTGAAAAACGGATACAGGATCCTAAGAGAATCCGTCGGTTATTGCGACCGACGGATTTTTTATGCAGGGGATGAAAAAAAAAGAAATAATTGTGCGTTTTAACCATTGAAAAATCCAAAATCTTTCCTTTTAATAGGGGTTAAGGGAAAGAATAACAGGAGGTATGCAACATGAACAAGTATTATCCGGAACTGTTTCGACCGCTCACGATCAAGAAAACAACCTTTAAGAACAGGCTCTTTGCCGCGCCGAATATGATGTCGCACATGGATTATCAGGGAAGACCCGATGATTCCATGATCGCGTATTTTGCGGAAAAAGCGCGGGGTGGTGCCGCCGTGGTGACATTGGGCGATACGCCGGTGGACAGGGAGCATGGGGCATCGAACCCCAGATCCTTTGCCATCACGGAGGAAAACATGCCGATGCTTGCGGAGATCGCCAAGGCGATCCACGAGGGAGGGGCACTGGCTTCTCACGAATTAAACCACGCAGGATCCGCAGCCGTGCGCGAAGCAAATGACGGCGGAGAGGATTGGCAGCCCTGGGGACCGTCGGATGATGTGCGTTGGGACGGCGCAGCGATCCACGGAATGACGGTAGAGGAGATCGAGCTGGTGGCGGAGCATTTTGCTGAGAAAGCCAAAATGTTAAAAACCGCGGGGTATGATATGGTGCTGCTGCACGGCGGTCACGGCTGGCTTTTGGATCAGTTTATCTCTCCGCTTTCCAACAAGAGAACGGATGCATTTGGCGGAAGCATGGAGAACCGTGCGCGTTTTCCGCTGATGGTCATTGAAAAGATCCGGCAGGCCTGCGGAGATGATTTTCTGATCGAGTACCGCATGTCGGGATCGGAGGAGATCGAAGGCGGACTAACCAAGGAGGAAGGGATCGCTTTTGCGAAGCTGATCGATGGCGAGGTGGATCTGATCCATGTATCCGCCGGTATGGATACGGAGGAGGCGCAGGCAGTACATACCCATCCGACGATGTTCCTTCCCCACGGCGTGAATGTGCATTATGCCGCGGATATCAAGGCTGCGGGCGTGCAGACCCCGGTGGTGACGATCGGCGCCATCACGTCCCCCGATCTTGCCGAAAAGATCCTTGCGGAGGGCAAGGCGGATGCCGTTGCCATGGTCAGAGCCCTGATCGCAGATCCGTATCTCCCCGAAAAAGCACGTCACGGGCAGGCGGAGGATATCCGGCCATGTCTGAGATGTCTGGACTGTCTCACCGGTCTGCATGACGGCTGCAATCTGCAATGTGCGGTCAATCCGTCCGCCGGCAGGGAAAACCGTCACAGGAATATGATCCGGCCGGCCACGAGAAAGCGCAAGGTCCTTGTCGTCGGCGGAGGTCCGGGCGGTATGCAGGCAGCCATCACTGCGGCCGAGAGAGGGCACGACGTGACGCTTGCGGAGAAGGAAGAAAAGCTTGGCGGACTCTTAAAATTCACCGACTATGACAGCTTAAAGGTCGACCTGATGTATCTGAAGAATTATCTGATCTGCCAGGTGGAGAAGTCTGCTGTTACTTTAAAGTTAAATACGGAGGTCACGCCGCAGTTTATCCGTGACGGCGACTATGATGCGGTTATACTCGCAGTGGGATCCCTTCCCTCCCGCCCGCCGATCCCGGGACTTGACGATCCCGCCATTGAGCATGCGACGACCGTATATACCAAGCTTGACGGACTCTCCAAGGACGTGGCTGTTTTGGGCGGCGGTCTGGTGGGTTGCGAGACCGGCTTGTTTCTTGCGGAAAACGGTCATAACGTGACCATCATCGAGATGCGGGACGAGATCGCGCCGGAGGCCAACTGGATGCATCGGGAAGGCATGATGCAGTCCTTTGCCAAGGAGACGATCACGGCGAGACCTTCCATGAAGATTGCGCGCGTGGAAGCCGGCAAAGGCGTCTACGCCGTCAACGCCGAAGGTGTGGAGGAGTTCATCCCGGCCGAGAGTATCGTCTATGCGCTCGGCATGCGTCCGCAGACCGCAGTCTGCGAGGAGCTTGCGGATATCGTGGAGGATACGTATAAGATCGGAGACTGCAACCGTCCACGCAAGGCAAGACATGCCATGGAGGAAGGTATGTGGGCTGCGATCCGGCTGGCATAGTTTTTCTGTGCGTTTACCCCACAGAGGGATCTGCGATCGATAGATGGTTTGCCATAATTATGAACAAAATGTAAACAAAAAAAGTAGAAATTGTAAATACATGCTTGAAATTATGAACAAACGGGATTATAATTACCATTGTTTGTAAGACATAATAGGATGCATTTTGCATCCGCATTAGTGAAGGAGGAAAATTATGAAGCGCAAACAGTTCCTTGCGCTGCTTATGGCAGCAGCAATGGTTGTTTCTCTGGCAGCTTGCGGCAATTCTGCGGATAACGCAGAGGATCCTGCAACCGAGACAACCGAAACGAGTGACGCAGCCGGCTCCGGTGATGCAAGTGCAGCATCCGGTGACGCATCCGGCAATGCAGGTGGCGGTTCTTCCGCATCTGTCAGCACGTCCGGTACCTTTGATACCTATCTGGATGCAGACGGCAATGAGATCGCGTCCGGCGACGGCACGAAGTACACCACGAGCTACCTTACCGAGGACGGCGAGACCGGTATCCTTGGCAGCTGGAGCGGCCTGGTTGGATTTAAGTATCGTGCAGGCGTTTATGTAAAGGATGGCGCAATTGATGAGGATAATTCCGTATATGCACTGGCCGGCTTAAACGGCGTAGTTGCTGACTTTGATGATGAAGGCATCACGGGTCTTGACGTTACCACGGCAACCTCGGGCTTCAGTGCCGTCATCGTACGTGATTCCGATTACACCATCAGCGATGCCAACATCGTGATGAATACCGATTCCGATGGACAGGATGTCAATGACTTTGCAGGTTACGGTGCTGCAGTTGCAGTATTCGGCGACTCTGTTGTACTCATTGAGAACTCCAACATCGAGACCACCGGTGTTGCAAAGCTTGCAACCTTTGCAGATGACGGTGCAGATATCATCGTAAACAACTCTACCCTTGGTGTTAACGGTGGAGATATCTACTCCGAGTACAAGAGTACCGCAAACCAGTCCCTGATGATCAACCCGCCTTGGGTACTTGGTATCAGCGGATCTGCACGTACCACCAACGTTATGGGTGATTACACTACCGGTACCTATGTAGATACCACCATCAAGGCTGCGAACTGGGGTGCTGTATCCATCGACTCCGGTACGGCTATGAAGTTAACTTGCGTAAACTGCGAGGTTTCCGTTGACGGTTCCGGTTACGGCGCTTATGCCATCGGTACCGGCACGGAAGAGTACTACCTTGGTACGACTTTCGATGTTCAGACCTATGCAGTGATCCTGACCGGCGCAACCGTAACGTTTGACTCTTACACCGGCGGCGAGGAGATCGACATCACCAAGCTTGATGATGCAGGTACCCGCGTAGCTACCGTATCCAGTAGCGCAGTTGCAG
>CAJOPA010000071.1 GCA_905236235.1 uncultured Eubacterium sp.
CGATCGCCACCGGTCTTATCACAGGCTTTTTAAAGGAGAAAAACATGAACGAACATTTGGATACCCACATGGAAAAATTAAACTGGACACTGCTTACGGACCTCTACGAACTTACCATGATGCAGGGTTACTACAAAACGCAGAGTAAGGAAAGGGTCGTCTTTGACGTTTTCTTCCGCAACAACCCCTCCGACGGCGGATACAGCATCTGCGCCGGTCTCGAGCAGGTCATTGCCTACATCCGCGAGCTTCGCTTTACGGAAAGTGACATCGAATATCTGCGCAGTGTCGGCATTTTTGAGGAAGATTTCCTGGAATATCTTAAGGATTTTCGTTTCTCCGGTGACATCTATGCCATCCCGGAAGGCACGGTCGTTTTTCCCCGTGAACCGCTTTTAAAAGTCATCGCTCCCATCATGGAAGCGCAGCTTTTGGAGACCGCGATCTTAAACCTGATCAACCATCAGACACTGATCGCCACCAAGGCCTCCCGCGTATGCTATGCAGCGCAGGGAGACGGCGTTATGGAGTTTGGCCTTCGCCGTGCCCAGGGGCCCGATGCCGGCACCCTCGGTGCAAGAGCTGCCGTGATCGGCGGATGCGTCGGCACCTCCAACGTCCTGTGCGGCAAGATCTTTGACGTCCCCGTCAAGGGTACCCATGCGCACAGCTGGATCATGAGTTTTCCGGATGAATATACGGCATTTAAGCGTTATGCAGAGCTTTATCCCTCTGCCTGCCTTCTTTTGGTGGATACCTATGATACCCTTCGAAGCGGTATTCCCAATGCCATTCGCGTCTTTACCGAGATGCGGGAATCCGGCATCGAATTAAAAAATTACGGCATCCGCATGGACAGCGGCGACCTTGCCTATCTGTCCAAGCGTGTCCGCGAGATGTTGGATCAGGCAGGTTTTACGGATGCCATCATTTCCGCATCCAATGACCTGGATGAGTACCTGATCGAGAGCTTAAAGCTGCAAGGTGCAAAGATCACTTCCTGGGGCGTCGGGACCAACCTGATCACCTCCAAGGATTGTCCCTCCTTGGGCGGCGTATACAAGCTGGCCGCCATCGAAAACGAAGACGGGACCTACACCCCCAAGATCAAGCTCTCCGAAAACACGGAAAAGATCACCAACCCCGGCAACAAGAAGATCTATCGCGTATACTCCGAGCCGGAGCATAAAGTCAAGGCGGACCTGATCTGCTTGGAAGATGAGGTCTTTGACGAAAAAGACGAATTGCTCCTCTTTGACCCCAATGAGCCCTGGAAAAAGACGGCGATGGCGCCCGGAAGCTATTCCCTGCGCGAACTCCTTGTTCCGATCTTTAAAGACGGAAAATGCATCTATGAATCTCCGAAGGTCATGGACATCCGCGACTACTGTACGCAGGAAAAAACCACGCTTTGGAACGAGACCATGCGATTCTCCAATCCCAACGAGGTCTTTGTGGATCTTTCCGACAAACTCTACAACTTAAAACGCGATCTGTTTATGAAGATGCGCTAAGACGGATAAAAAGGGGGGTTCATCCCCCCTTTGTGTCTGCATCACAATTTCGATTTGCGTTTTGTATTGCGAGCCTCTCGATTTTTCCCCTCTTAATATTTTATGATGCACTACGGAGGTAGTGACATCATTTACGTGTTTAGGGGGAAAAAATGAAAAAAACAAAACTCTATCTTCTTCGGGCGCTTTGCGCCGTTCTTATGGTCGCCTCTTTGGGGCTGACCGCCTGTGGCAGTTCTTCTGCTTCCGCATCCGGTACTTCCGGTGCAAGTGACACCGATATGGAATCCGTGGCGCTTCTTGCACAGAGAGCGTTGGATGCACAGGCCATTCAAAATGTCATGAGCTGGCACGTTATGTACCATTGCTATGGCGAACACCAGGCAGAAATGGAAAATATCTGGGTACAGGAGCCGGAAAACCAGGCAACCGCTTCCTTTGGCCAGAATCAGGGTATGTATGTGGGCTACGGCTCCATTTGGGATGCTTATGTTGAAGGACATACTTCTTCCTGGTTACAGACCGCAAAGAATTATTGCGAGACCAACGGCATCGACATCACCGGCTGGACGGATGAGGAGATCCTCGAAGTATACGGCGGCGTTGGCCAGCTGCTTCTTCATGTAACCACCACGGCCATCATCGAAGTGGCCGAAGACGGTCAGACCGCAAAGGCTTTCTGGTACTCCCCGGGTATGATCTGCGAGACCGGCCAGACCGGCAATACCATTTGGGAAGCTTACGGTGCCGATTTTGTAAAAGAGGGTGACACCTGGAAACTCTGGCATCTTCATATGTTCACGGACTTCATGGGCGGCTACTACTTAACGCTCGGCCAGTCCATGGGCGGTGGCCCCGGCGGCGGCGGTTCCTCTTCCGGCGATGCATCGGCAGACTCCTCTCAGCAGACCTGGGAAGGCGAAGGCGGTTCTCAGCTTGCCAAGTCCGGCCAGCTTGAGACCAGCGACAACCCGGATATCGATGATTCCACGCGTCATGAGTATGTCAGCAGCACGGAATACACCGAGTTCTCCAAAAACAGGCTTCGCAGCGAAATGGAGATCTTCCTTCCGGTACAGTACTCCACCTGGAGTTTCGACGACGGCAACTACGGCCCGACTGTAGAACAGTATGAGAGCCTCGGCATCGACCTTGATGCATGGTATGCCGCACATTAATTCATGAATTCTTCTACCTCCCCGAAAGAAAAAGACCCTGTCCGCATCGGACGGGGTCTTTCAATATGGTCTTCTGTTTTGTTCTGCTTGCTCTTACGCTCGCCAAGAGCTCCTGCTCTTAGTACTTGCTGTCAACAAGGTTGCCCACCGTCGTAGCAGCATATTTGCCGCTGCTGGTATAGGCGGAGCCGGTCTTTGACGCATTGAGCACGCCCGCTGCCGCGGAATAGATCTGGGATCCTTTTTGCATGATGTAGGACGCATAGGAATTGGATCCGTAAAACAGAGTCTTTAATGTGCTTAAATTTGCGGAGGAAAGCTTGTCCTCGTCGATGGAAAGAGAATTGCCCTCTCCGATGGTAATGCCCACTTCGCTTAACAGATCGCTGTTGGCTTCCGTCTGCTTGGTCAGCCATACCATGTTGCGAAGCACCGTGGTGTCTTCCACTTCGTCCGCAGCATCCAACATGCTGTTATAGTTCTCTACCAGAGATTTGATGTTTTTGACGATCTCTTCCCGTCCATCCTCATCATAAGTGGCCGAAGACAACGCCGATGCGGATTTGGCAAGGGACTTGGCTTCCGTCTGGATGCTTTGGAGATTAAGCTTCTCTGCTTTGACTTCCGTCTCCGTCTTCGCAGACGAATCCGACTCCGCATAGTAAGCGGAGATCAATTTTTTGTACGCGCCGCTTCTTAAAAGCGCATAATCGGATAAACTGATGCCCGAAGAACTGGTGGATGTGCTCGAGCTTGTGCCGAACATGCTGTCGAAAAGTGATGTGCCGGATGTACCGGTGATTCCGTAAATAGATGACATATGTATCACTCCTTTGATCTATAGGTGGAAACATCCTTGTTTCCAAACAAATAAAGTCTTTGCTGTCTCTTATATCGGTTCCTGGCTTATGCGAGTTAACCCCATTATAGCAAATAATTTTAAAAAAACTACGACTTTCTGTTATTTTTCACCGTTTTCTCACACTATCGCGTTCCATATACGACATAATCGTCCTCTAACGTGTGCTTTAGATCAAAAACAAACACGTCCCCGTAGGAAAGTCTGAGCACTCCGCCCGTCGGCTTCGTGTATTCCGTTTTCCAACCTTCCTCGACCCAACGATTGCAAAATCCTTTGGCGGCGTTTGTCTCGTTTCCGTACAAAAGTGCTTCCTTACCGCCGCTATCCACGCAAAATTCCGCACGAACGATCAGATAGGCGGGATCAAAAGCAAGCGCATCCCCTTTCATGGTTTGAAAATACAATTGCGCCGGCAAGCGATAAACGCCGTTCCAAAGCTGTTTTGTACCATAGCTTCCCGAGACAGTGCTGCGGTTTAATACGGTTAAGGTCAGCTTCGCGTAACTGCCTTTAATCCCCTCTTTGGCAAATGGGGACGCGTTGTCCGCACCTGTGCCGATCTGCGTCCATGATCCGTAAGTCTTTTCGTAATAAACCTGCACTTCCGTGCGATTTGCAAAATTCTCGTCCGTTACATAGAATCGGTTTTCCATGGTAAGGCCGGCATCCGCCCCTTCATAAGGACCCGCGCTCTGCAAGGAAAACGCCGCCGTATATCCCAAGGGGATGATCGGCCACGCGCCGTTGTTAACCTTCGCACGGATCTCCCCCGGACCATACCCCGACAGGTGATAAACCTCCTCTACGTCAAAATCGGAAAGCGTCCCACTGATCGCCACCTCGACGGTTTGATACGCGCCCGTATAAGAAGCATTCTTATTGGCCGTCTCGGCAAGCTTGCCGTGATTCCACGCCTCCGCAACCGTCGCCTCCTCCGCGTTTTGCGCCAGCACCGCCACGCAGACCTCTCCTTTTCCGGTCTGTGCATCCGACGCTACCCGCAACACGAGGGTTCCGTCGGAAGAAAACGACAGCTCTTCTGCCGGGATCCAAGTGTTTGCCGCATGCCGCTTCTGCCCGGCATACACGTCAAAAGAAAACTTAAGCATCATCTGCTTTGCAAATGCCGCGTAATCCCTCGTCCCGTATCCGGCAGAAGAAATGTGACTGCCTTTCTGCCCTACCTGGAGCGTAAACACCTTTCCCAACACCAGCCGCGGGGACGGGGAAGGCGTTTTTTCCTGGTTCTGCGCCATCTCGTCGGAGACGCTGACCGTCACCAGTACCGGCGTATGAACCCGGACGGTTGATTTGGTTTTGGAAAACACCTCTGCCTGCGTACCCGGGTTCGTCGCGTTTTTATAGACGACATCCCCGTTTTTGACAAGCACGATCGTGCGATACGTTGCTGCAAACGACAAGGCATAGCTCCCGTTCGCCCGGCTCTTGCCAATGGTCGCCTTCTGATCGATCGCCTTTCCCATCGATACATTTTCCGCCATCGTTTGTAGCGCCGTATAGGGATCCGCCTGCTTTACCGCCGCTTCATAAGCCTTAAGCGCCTGCTTTTCAACCGTATCAAACTGCGCAGCGACTTCGCTCTCCAAAACATCTCCTATCACCCGCGCCCCGGTCAGGACCAAAAGGCTTGCCTCCACGATCCGATAAGTATCGTAGGGCACATCCGTATAGACCACCGTGTTTCCGGAGCGCGTTGCCTGCGTCTTGTAGCCATACGTATGCTCGATCTTTGCGCTGATACTGTACCCCGGAAACTTTGCGCATAAGGACAGCGTCTCCCCGGAAGGGATGGCCTCTGACGGCAGGTAAGTGCTGTTTGTCACCGACAATATCCCCTCCGCTGCCAGGGCCGCGGCGCTCTTTCCTTTTACGGAGAGTGTTTCCGTCTGATCATAGCGCTCGTACAAAAATACCACCTGAATCTTTGCATAGGACAGCTGTCTGTTGTCGATGACGCAACGACTCCCCGTCTGCTCCCAAGTTTCTGCGGTTCCGTCGTGATACGTGACGGTGATCTTTGCCTTTTTACAGCGAAAATATACCCCCGTCAGATCCGGTGCCGTAAACGTTACCTTCTCCTCACCGACGGTCTGCGTCTTGGTTGCGGCATGACGCTTAAGATCATAAAGCGTATCCTCCGATCCACCGACCATCTCGCTGCAGGAGACTTCCGCCGTCGCATACAGCATCTGCGGATTGGCGGGAAAATACACCGCCTGGTTATAATACTCCGCCATATCCTCCGGGTGCGCCCATGCCCTTGCTCCGGCGATCCCTTCACAGGTCGTGTATACTTCTCCCCACGTATTCCCATAGTCATCCATGCCACCCAAAGGAACATCATTGACCGTCACTGTCATGATCGCATCAAAATACACCGTCCCCCCATAGCGATACAGATCGCGCGCCCAAGCAGCAGAGGCTTCGGCGATCTTCGAAAAGATCACATCCTTATTGCATACAAAATATTCATAAACATAGCTCTCATCCTCCGGATCGAGTGTCCAGTAGGATTTTTCCATTTTTAAAACCGCTGTGGGATTGTCCCACGAAAGCGGTGTGGCATAGCATTTCACGTTCCAGCCGATGACTTCGTACTTTACCCGGGATGTCGCACGTTTCGCCCGCGTGACCATGGTAAAGTTGCCGTCTGCGTCAAACTGAAGCACCGTCCCAGAGGTCGATGCGGCCTTTGCCGCTGTTTTCGTCATGCACTGCTGACCAAAA
>CAJOPA010000072.1 GCA_905236235.1 uncultured Eubacterium sp.
ACATAATCCGCCGTATGCAAAAACAGAGTCTGCTTATCGGGAAACAATCGATAGATGGTCTTTTTGCTCATACCGAGCCGTTTTGCCAGACCATCCATGGTGAACTTCATCCCTTTTTCATTGAATTCCACGATGGTGGCTTCCATGATCTTTTCTTCCGCCGTCATGCCTCTCCCCTCTTGGAAACTCTTTTGTCAAAAATAGTTTCTAAAGGTATTATAGCAAACTGTCTTCGGAAAAAATATTGTAGAAAAATCACAAGAAAACGCAATGATATTTGTGAGAAATGACGATATGCCAGCCGTAGGCATAAAAAAACCCCGTTCACGGGGAATCTGCACCCCAACCCACAGATCGCGGTACAGATTCCAAGAACAGGTTTTTCATAACACAAGCCCTAAACCGGCGCACTTACATCTGCTCCGGTGCCTCAAAGCCCAAAAGATCGATGCAGCATAAAAGCATGCGCATCGTAATATGTAAAAGCAGCAGATAACTCTGCCTTTGTTTGGCATCCTCCTGCCCCAGGATATTGACGGAATGATAAAAATGATTGAAGGCATCGGACAATCCGTAGATAAAGGCACAGATCCTGTGCGGAGCCAGTTCCTCATAGGCGCCCTGCATCATGGAAGAGAACATGGAAACTTCCACCATCAATGCCTTTTCACTGGGGTCCTTTGCAGGAAGCATCTCCCACTGCGCAAAGTCCGGTGCTCCGAATTTTTCCTCGTATTTGCGCAGGATCGACTTCATACGAACGATCGTATACAGGATGTACGGACCGGTATTACCCTCAAAGGACATAAACCGTTCCATGTCAAAAATATAATCCTTGGAAGCCTGGTTGGACAGGTCGCCGTATTTCAGCGCAGCCAGCGCAACGATCTGTGCATTTTTGCGGTCTTCTTCCGCATCAAAACTCTCCTCGCCGCGGGCTTCGTGATTGCTTTTGATCTTTTCTTCCATCTCGGCATTGATCTCCGAGATCAGCGTCTCTAAGCGCATCACGCCGCCTTCCCTGGTCTTAAAAGGCTTGCCGTCCTTACCGTTCATGGTACCGAATCCGAGGAACGTAAGCTCTGTATCTTTCGGAACGATCCCGCTCTTTTTGGCGGTGCGGAATACCTGCTTAAAATGCATCTCCTGCCGTTTATCCACCACATAGAGTACCCGGTCCGGCGCATAGTCCTTGACACGCCCCACCAGTGTCGCCAGATCCGTTGTGGCATACAGGGAGGAACCGTCGGATTTTAAAATAATGCAAGGCGGGATCTCCTTGGTATCCTCTGGCTCGGACACATCAACGACATACGCGCCGTCACTAAGGTAAGCATAGCCCTCGTCCTTTAACATCTTGACCATGTCCGGCACATAGACCTGCGCATCGGATTCTCCGAGCCACAGATCAAAGGAAACATGGAGTCTTTCGTAATTTTTCTTAAGGTCCGCCACGGAAACCGCAAGAATATGATCGAGCAATGCCCGATAACCGCGTCTTCCCGCCTGCAACTCGGCCGTCGCGGCAAGCGCAAGTTTTTTGTAATCCTCATCCTCTTTGGAACGGGCACTGGCCGCAGGATAGATCTCCTCAAGATCCGACACCGTAAAAGGAGGCTCCGTGGGATAATCCCCGGTGTAATCCGCATCAAAGTAGACCAGCGACGGCTGACGGATGGAAAGCTCCGTAAGGATGAGTCCCATCTGCAAACCCCAGTCTCCGAGATGCACGTCTCCGATCACCGTATCGCCCGCAAAACGGCAGATCCGCTTGATGCTCTCGCCGATGATCGCGGAACGCAAATGTCCCACATGCAAGGGTTTTGCCACGTTCGGTCCGCCGTAATCAATGATCATGACCCTAGGGTTTTTTACCTTTTCAAATCCAAAATCAGGCGCTTTCTCCATCCGACAGACCCGCTCGGCAAGAAATGCGGGATGCAGATTAAAATTCAAAAAGCCGGGAGCTGCTGCCCCCGCCTCGGCAAGAACCCGGCTGTTTGTAAGATGCTCCACCACCTCTTCGGCGATCGCAAGCGGAGCCTTGTGCGCAGCCTTGGCCAGTTGCATACAATAATTACATTGAAATTCACACAGATCCGGCCGGTTGGAGCGCACCACGCGCAATCCCGCCGTATCATAGCCGCAGGCAGCAAAAGCGCCCCGCAGCTCTTCCTCCAAACTTTCAAAAATCGAGTTCATACTTTATGTAAACCAATTTTCCTTTCCTTTTCCTTTTGTGGATCCGTCCCGCACGAAACGTTTTGCACGAAAACGATCAGTACAGTCCGTCTCTTCCGGACTGCTGCAGGATCTCCAGCACCTTAGCCTGGGTATCCTCATCCATGGGTCCCTGCCCGTAAAGGCCGGAAAACGACTTTGTCTCCGCATTGTAAGACGAATCCGCACTGTTTTCCACATGCGCTCTGGCAGCATCGATCTCTGCCTGCTTTTTCGCCTCATCTTCCGCAGCTTCCCGGGCAAGGCGCTCCAAGATCTCCTTGGCTGCCTTCTCATCATCCGTCAGATCGTCTTTTGCAAAAAGATCCACTTCCTCTTCCACCGGCGCCGCCTGGGGTGTCGCCTGGGGTGCCGCCGGAGCAACAGGTTCCGGTGCCACGGGTTGTGCCTGCTGCATATTGTTTTGTACGGGCTGGATCGGCTGCACCGTCACGCCACCGTCCTGGGTGGGATTTTGCACGGGTTGCTGCGCATTGGGTTGAAATACCGGCACCAAAACCACGCGCCACCATTTAATAAAGCTCCGCCGCATTCTTTGAAAAAAATTGTACTGACTGATCTTATCCCGCATAAAATCCTCCTATCCTCCTAATGATGGAACAGACGTATTCCCGTAAAGGCCATGGTCATGCCATAGCGGTCACAGCAGGCGATGACTTCATCATCACGCACCGAACCGCCGGGCTGCGCGATATATTGCACACCGCTTTTCTTTGCTCTTTCAATATTGTCGCTAAAGGGGAAGAACGCATCACTTCCCAGGCTGACACCGGAGAGATTGGAAAGCCATGCACGCTTTTCTTCCTCCGTAAAGACTTCCGGTTTTTCCTTAAAGATCTTTTGCCATGCCCCATCCCGAAGAACATCCATGTATTCCTCGCCGATATAATTATCAATGGCATTGTCTCTGTTGGCACGGCCCAGACCGTCCACGAAGGAAAGCCCCAATACCTTCGGACTCTGGCGAAGGAACCAGTGATCGGCTTTACTGCCCGCAAGTCTCGTACAATGCACTCTGGACTGCTGTCCCGCGCCGATCCCGATGGCCTGCCCGTCATAGGCAAAACATACGGAATTGGACTGGGTATATTTTAAGGTGATCATAGCGATCATCAGATCCCGTACCGCATCTTCCGGCAGATTCTTTTCCTTCGTTACGACATTGGCAAAACTGTTTTTATCAATGACAAGCTCGTTTCTGCCCTGCTCAAACGTGATACCGTAGACCTGCTTTCTCTCCACGGGCGTCGGACGATAGGAGGGATCCATTTGCAGGATATTGTAATTGCCGTTCTTTTTCTGCTTTAAGATTTCAAGTGCCTCCGGCTCATAGCCCGGCGCGATCACACCGTCGGACACTTCCCGCTTGATCAATTTGGCCGTCGGTACATCGCAGACATCCGAAAGCGAGATAAAATCACCGAAGGAAGACATTCTGTCCGCGCCTCTGGCGCGCATATAGGCGTTGGCAAGCGGAGAAAGCTCCTCGCCGCCGTCCACCCAGTAGATTTTTTTTAATACGTCACTAAGCGGTAAACCGACCGCTGCGCCTGCCGGAGAAACGTGCTTAAAAGACGTTGCCGCCGGAAGACCGGTCGCCTCCTTTAATTCCTTGACAAGCTGATAGCCGTTCATGGCATCCAAAAGATTGATATACCCCGGCTTTCCGTTTAATACTGTGATCGGCAGATCGCTTCCGTCCTCCATAAAGATCCGGGAAGGCTTCTGGTTGGGGTTACATCCGTATTTGAGTTCCAATTCTTTCATTTTTTTACATCCTTTATACTTTTTTATACATTTTTATTGATGATCTTCGTGCGCTCCTTACCGCTTGAGATCTCGATATAGCGCACGAAAAGGGATACTTTGTTGTCTTCGTTTAAGTTGTCCCAAAGCTCGGACACAAAAGCATCCATATCCTCGGGGATCACCACGCGCTCGGGCTCCCCTTCAAAGCTCGGCAACGGATCGCCGTCCGAAAGATAGGTATGGATAAATCTTCCTTCCCCGGCGATGGGATTGCTGTAAGCAAACGTAAAGCGGTTGGTGGATGCCTCTCTGCCCTGATCGCTCTTTAAGATGGACATGGCATAATGAAACGTCCCGTCTTCCACATGCAGCACGCCGGAAATCCTTGGCGTAAAATTCGGTCCGTCCGGCTCAAACGTACGGCTTCTTAACGACTGCTCAAACGTCATCTGCCGGTCCATCCCCGCATACACGGTATCCGTCTGGTCTCCGTTGGTGACGATGGTCTTATTGCCCAAAACCCGGACCGGCGCATAGATGATCAAACTCGGATCCTCGAGCTTTGAGGGATCGAATGCCTCCGTACGGATGCCTCTGCCATCCTCCACAAATACACGGTTCCGGCTGTTGGTGCTGCGTCCCATGATAAAATAGGCACAGACCGCGTAGGTTCCTTTTTCACTCTTGCCGATCACGATTCCGCGACCGGGATAAGCATTTTGGGAAAGTAATTCCCGCATCGTTGCAATCTTCATGGTTTTCTCCTTATGATGTGGTATCTTCTTTTTGTCTGTATAACCCGTGGGCATCCTCCGCCATTTTTAAATGCTGCAGTTCGCTGTACAAAAGCTCCATGTCGGAGAAACGAACCATATTGTGCACCTTATGCAAAAGGATATCCCTGTCAAACGTCTTATGAATGAAGTCCATGGCGCCGATGGCGATCCCTTTTTTGATGACTTCCTCGTCGTGAATATCGGACAGGATCATCACCGGGATATTACGCCAGAGCATATCCTTTTTCATGGCGGTCACAAAGGCAAGTCCATCCATCTCCGGCATCATGATATCCGTAAGCACAAGACTGACGGTGCATTCTCTCCGTTCAAGGAAATCCAGAGCTTCACGACCGTTACTTGCCTCATAGACATCAAAGTCTTCCTGCAGCATGAGTTTTAAGCCGTGGCGCACCGTGGGCGAATCGTCCACGATCAGGATGGCTTTCTTTTGCGGCTGTCCGTCTTCTACTTTCTTCTTTGCGGATTCCTCCATGAGTCTGCTGTATTCTTCTTCTTCCAAGGGCTTGGAAAAATAGTACCCTTGAATCATATCACAACCGATCCGTTTTACAAACTCATATTGATATTTGGTCTCCACGCCTTCCGCCACCACATCCATATCCAGGATCTTGGCCATACGGGTCACCGATACCAGGATGTTGGCGCCTCGCTTGGACTGCTCGAGTCCTTCGATAAATTTCATGTCGACCTTCAGCACATCCACGGGCACATCCTTTAACATATTTAAGGATGAGTACCCGCTTCCGAAATCATCCATCATCACCTGGAAACCGTTTTTGCCGAGCTTGTGGGTGATATCAATGATCTGCTGTGAGTTTTCCGTATAGGCGCTCTCCGTGATCTCGATCTTGATCATCCAGGGCGCAATATCATAGGCCTTTACCAACTGCATGATCTTATCGCATACGTCTTCATCCATAAAATCAAGTCTGGAGAGATTGGCGGAGATGGGAACCACCTCTTTGCCGCTCTTTAACTGCTCCGATTGAAAACGACAGACCGACTCCACCACAAAGTGGTCAAGCTGCGTTACGCAACCGCTCTTTTCAAACAATGGGATAAAAACGCCGGGCGAGATCAATCCGCGTTCCTTATGCCGCCAACGCACCAGCGCTTCTCCCGAAACCACATTCTGCGTCTTGGCATCAAAGATCGGCTGGATCTGGATAAAGAACTCCCCGTTTTTCAAGGCCTCTCCCATCTCACCGATAAGTTCCTGCTCCAACAGGTAGGTCTCCCGCAAAGGCTCCTGATAGATCCCCACGGGATTGAGATAACGATTCTTGATCCTGGTGGAAGCCATCTTGGCACGGTCGCACATAAGCGGCACCGGAATGGAAGGATCCGTGATCTGATAGACACCGCACAACACGGTGATCTCATAATAGATATCGATCTTTTTTAATTCCTGGTGCAATTCCTCGATCAGAGCATAGTAATCAAAGATTTCCTTG
>CAJOPA010000073.1 GCA_905236235.1 uncultured Eubacterium sp.
GCGTCAGCCCCGTCTTTTCCTTAAAGATCTTGCCAAAATACGCCTGGGAACTGAAGGAAAGGAAATTCGCCACCGCTGCCGCCTCCAACTCGGAGTATTTCAGGATATCCTTGGCGGCCTCGATCTTTTCATAGTTTACATAATCCGTGAAGCTGTGCCCGGTCTCCCGCTTAAATACGGTCGAGATATAATTCGGGCTCTTCCCAAGATAATCCGCCACCTCCCGCACCGTGATCTTTTCCCGGTAGTGTGCGATCACGTATTGGCGGCACAGCTCGGCGATGCCGTTTTTCGCTTCTTCCCTCTTTTCGTCCACCACCATCTGCGTGTATTTATTAAACACACTGCAGATCCAGGCGTACATCTGCTGTCCGGAGGGCATGCGATCCACCTGCTTCATCATCGTATTGGCAAAATCATACGCCATGGCCGGTGCCACGCCGCCGCGGATGGCCGCCCGGGAAGCCAGCGTGATCGAAGTGATGGCCACATTGCGGTAATGCGTCATCAGATCCTCGGAGGAGGGCGTAAATGTCTGCACAAAGCCGCGCTCCAAAAAGGCGTGCACAAGGTCCCGATCGCCGCGCTCCACCGCCATAAGCACCTCCGTCTCGTCCCGGAAGGTATGCATCATGCGAAAATCTTCATCCTCAAACACCGCTTCTCCGGCGTGGGTTCTCGTCGCATCCGCCCCCGCATCCTGCCGGATCAGGATATCTTTTTGAAAAATGCTTTCTCCCGTCAGTGCCTCCCACAAGACCTCCAGATAGGTGAGGAGCTTGACCTGCTCCGTGCCGATGACCGCTCCCGTAAAAATGGCGCAGGTTCCCTGCGGGATCACGCCGACAAGGCTTGCGTCCGCCCCTTCCCAGATGACCGGACGCGCGGGCATCTCTTCAGAAAAAAGAGAAAGCTCCATGCTTTCCCTCATTTCCCGGGAAGGTGTTCCGGTATAGGCACCCGCCACATATTCCTTAAGGGGCTCCTTTTCCGGCGCCCCGATGTCGTACATGTGCAGACTGATCCCCGAAAGCATAACAAGCTGGGCGATTTTATCTACTTCAATGGCCATGATCGATGCTCTCTTTCATCCTTCATTTTTTCTTCTGCACGGAATATCCAAACTTGCCAAGCTTTTCGCCCAAGGCAAAATATTCCCCATGGGAGTAGGCCACAAGGCCCGTGGACGCGAGGTCAAACTTGCCTTTTTCGTCCATGAAACGTGTATCCACGCTCACGCCCAGAACCTCTCCCAAAAACATGTCATGCGACCCCAAAGCGATCACATCCTTCACCTTGCAATAGATATTCACGGGGCTCTCGGCGATGGCCGGTGCCTTCGTCCACTCCCCCGCATACTCCGTCAACTGCATTTCCTGAAATTTATCCACATCCCGGCCGGAACGCACGCCGCACCAGTCACAGGCGCGCACGAGGTCCTCCGTCACGAGATTGACCACAAATTCTCCGCTGTCCCGGATGATGGCATAGGAATACCGCTCCGGCCGCACCGAGATCGATACCATGGCAGGATCCGAGCAGACCGTACCTGCCCAGGCCACGGTGATGATATTGGCCTTATCCTCCCCGTTTTTGCAGCTGACCATCACTGCCGGCACGGGATAAAGCATATTCCCCGGCTTCCAGTTTTCTTTCGTGATCTCATTCTTTTGCATGCGTGTTCTCCTGTGTCTATCTTATTTTTACAATACCAGATCCACATGCTGGACCGTGCCTGCCAGCCCGGTACTCTCCCGCAGGTAGACCCCTGTCTTTTTGATCTCCGCGTCCGTTATGTGCGCGTCATTTTTGAGGCTGTACTGCGTATGGGCACTTCCCAGATAGATCGCCCCCACATCCGCCTGTTTCATATCAATGAGCCAGTCATTACCCTCACTGTCCCGCGTCCATACTTTGAGCTTGGAAAAAACAGCATCTCCCTCATCGATCCAGCCGTTGCCATCCTCGTCATAGCGGGCCAGATCCGCAAAGCCGTCTCCGTTGGCGGTGCCAAAAAGCTCCGACCCGTCATTGATCTTTCCGTCCTCATTCTTATCATACGCCAAAAATCCGCTGCCGTCTCCCACAAATGAAATTTTTTCTTCCGTACCGTCCGCATCCAGATCAAACCAAAACTTCTGATCCGATACGGAAGCCGTAGACGCATCCAAATTGATCACGAGCGGATCCTTTACA
>CAJOPA010000074.1 GCA_905236235.1 uncultured Eubacterium sp.
AAGACCAAGCGCCTTAATCATGGCAAACATATCCTCCGCCATGTCCGCGTAATGGTACTCCTCCAAGCGCTCGTTGGCCCCGTGTCCCCGGGTATCCGGCGCATACACCCGATAGCCCGCTTCGGACAGCTGCCGGATCTGACTGCTGAGCGCATGATGATCCTCGCCGTTTCCGTGCGCAAGGATCACCGGCCGCCCCTCTCCGGCGACCGCATAATGGATGGTCACGCCATGGACGTTAAGTGTATTGTTGGCTTCGTAGGATAGCATGAGGGTGTCCTCCGTGTTTGTTTTGGTTTGCTAGGAGACGGTCGTCGTCTCCATCTGAGATACAAGATCCGGCAACAGGATCCGGTCTGCGGGAAGCCAGTCTACGTCCTCCAGTTCTCCGACAGATAGCCACCTGGCATCCCCGGCCTCTTTGAGCACCAATTCGCCTTCCGCGATCCCTGCCCAAAAGCAATCCATGGAAAGGTGAAACTTGGGGTAATCATACTCCACGGTACGGATGAAGCTGCCTACACGGATCGTAACCGCAAGCTCCTCTCTGATCTCACGCACCAGCGCCTCTTCGGGCGTTTCGCCTGCCTCGATCTTGCCGCCGGGAAACTCCCACCAGCCTTCCCATTCTCCGTAACCGCGTGCCGTGGCAAAAATCTTTTTCCCCTCGGCGGTATTTTTATGGATCACCGCCGCCACCACGCGTACCTGCTTTTTTTCTTCCATCAAACCATTAACCTTCCGTAATGTATTCGTAAATATCTTCCCTGACAGGCTCACTCAGGATCCATTCCAGCTCCACGGCAGTTTTGTCCGTGCCTGTCATAACAAATTCCTTCGCGCGGCCGCTTGCCGTCATGGGGCCGAGATAATAAAACTCCTTGGAAATCTTGTCGTCCTTATTTTTCCTGACAAACAGATCCACACGGATCCCACGTTCTCTTGCGTGCAGGAAATTTTGCACATCCTCGGAGGTGACCGTTCTACCGGACTTGGAGATCGCGATCAGGGTCCTGTGATTGACAAAATGATCCTCATAATTGGTGCTGGCGCTGACATCTTCCGCCTTTTCATAATTGATAAAAACGGGGAAGGTCTTCGTCTTTTTATCATATTTGTAACCGCCGATATTTAAAGGCACTTCATTGTGCTCCCACTCAAGCAGACGGCAAACATCCTCGTAAGTGTATTTTTGATACAGCACAAAATCCGTTCCGCCGTAACCATGACTGAAATCCCTCTCATAACGCCGGATCCCAAACTCCACCAGCTCCTGCAGCATATCGTAAAAATCCCGATGCGCAAGCATCTCCAAAAAGGTCCGGGCCGGACGATAATCCTCTCTTTCTTTTTCGATCAAAACGCACGCCGCATAGGTCTCCTTCGCAGCCCCAGTGGGAAAAGCATTCGTCATGACATTGGCGATATTTTCGACCAGATCCTTGTGCAACTCCTTGCCATAGGGCTTTAAGTCCTCCGCAAGTCCCGCAAAAAGGCCGATCCTTGCCGTTTCTCTGCCATAACCAAGCGCGCGCTTTAGCATCTTTAACTCATGGATCCGCTTTCCGCCCGCAAATTTTTTGGATACAAATTCAATGATCTTTTCTTCTTTTTCATCAAGGCGGACCGTATAGTCCTTTTCATATTTTACAAGAAATCTGTAGTAGGATCCGAGGCTCGGATTATCAAAGATCCTAAGGACATCCATCTCCCCGTGGTCGTCAAAATCCTGCAGCTTTGGGATCCGTCCCAGCTTGTTTTTCAGGTGGATATAGTTTTCTTTTAAGAGCTTCACATCACTAAAATTCGCCTTATCCACGGAAGCAAAAATGCGATTTCTGCTGATCTCATCAAAGTGAATGGTGGATGCTCCGGGGATCACCCGATTGCCCTCCTGCACAAAACGACGGATATTGTCCTTGTTGTAGGTGCGGTCTCCTGACAGCGCAATGGGGATCATAAAATTGTTGTTGTAATTCCCGATAAAATCAAGAATGACCACATATTCCTTTCCCTCGGCCTTACGAAGTCCACGTCCCAGCTGCTGTACAAACACGATGGGCGATTGCGTGGGACGCAACATGATCACCTGATTGACCTCCACGATATCCACACCCTCGTTTAAGATCTCAACGGAGAGAATATAATCCAGGCTCTCTTCTCCCTCCTCGAGCGCCAGACGTTCAAACGCCTCAGACCGTTCCTGCTCTGATGCGTTTCCGTTTAAAGCGATCGTCCGGTACCGTCTGCCCGTGGCAGGATTCACCGTCTGATTGAGTTTCTCCGACAGGATCTCCGACTCGCGAATGTTTCTGCAAAAGATCAGCCCCTTCACACGACTGCCACTGTAACCGTAGTAATCCGCCTGCTCGACGATATGGCGTACGCGCTCATCCGAGGTCAGCATGCCAAAATCTCCGTCCGCCACATCATCAATGATCTCCAAATCCGTAATGCCAAAATAGTGGAAGGGACAAAGCAGGTTTTCCTCCATGGCCCGCTGCAATCTGATCTCACAAACTATATTGCGGTCAAACAAGTCATAGACATTGCGTCCTTCCAGATAGTCATCCTGCTTATCCGGCGTTGCCGTCATTCCCAGCCAGAGCTTCGGCGTAAAATGTTGCATGATCTTTTGATAGGTCGCCGCCGGAACGTGGTGGGCTTCGTCCATGCAGATAGCATCAAAATAGGCAGGATCATACTGCAACAGATGCGACTCCTTTGACAACGTCTGCACTGTTGCAAAGATATAATCCGCATCATATTCCGCATATCCCGCACCCACAAGCCCCATGGATACACTCCGTCCAAAGACCTTCTCATACGCTTTCTTGGTCTGTCGGGCAAGCTGTCCTCTGTGTACCACAAAAAGGACTCTGCGAAAATACAATTCCCGCATGGCAAACGCAGAGGCAAAGGTCTTGCCCGTGCCGGTGGCAGAGATCAGAAGCGCCCTGTCGGCACCGGTCTCCATCAGCTCTCTTAAGTTACGGATAAACTCCACCTGCATACTGTTGGGCTGCAGTCTGTAGCGTTCTACCGCAATGATATCATCCTGCCGTGCCACTTCCCGCTGATGTCGGATGATCGCATAGCGTTCTTCGTATTCTTCCGCAAAATCTTCATAATCCCGGGCATAGGGGGAAGCCCACAGATCTGCAAACTCCCGCACGATCTGCTCGGTCATCTCGCCCTGCGTTGTGGATACGATCCGCGTATTCCATTC
>CAJOPA010000075.1 GCA_905236235.1 uncultured Eubacterium sp.
GCATATCATGAATGTGCAGGAGATCTCCGAGGCGATGATCTTTATGGCACAAAATCCGGATAGCCGGGAAAAGATGGGTGAAGCAGGCTATAAGCGCATGATGCGCAAATACAATGTGCGGGATATGCGCAAAACCTACGGAGAGATCTACGATGGTTTCAATCTGACATCGGAAGCATGGTAGGAGAAAGATAAAGGAGTTTTTTCATGGCGGGAATCGGCGTTAAATTATCAAAGATTTACGAGAAAAAGAGTATTTTTGCGCATATCGTCGGCTTTACTTACAGTACGGTCGTGACGGTTGCGCCCATGATCCTCGTGATCCTGGCCATTCTCTTTCTGGGCAAGATCGTGGGGTATTCCACGGTGGGCTACAACGAGAGAGAACTGTTTTCCTGCACGGTGCTGTATATTTTTATCTTTTCCCTTTTGATCGCTTCTCCCTTTAATGCCATCTTTTCGAGGTATATGTCGGACGTGATCTATCTGGAACACTATGATGACATTTTGCCCTGCTATTATACGGGGATGATGATCGAGATCGGCTTAAGCGGGATCATCGGTATAGCGTTTTGCATCTGTGAATATGTGATCGGTGGGGTGGATCCCGTGTTTGTATTCTTGGGATTTGCGGGCTTTCTTTCCCTGGCGTTTGTATTTTATACCATGCTCTATCTTTCTATTTGTAAGGATTACGGCAAGATCACGCTGTTTTATTTTATCGGGATGCTTTCCATGATGATCCTCGGATGGGTGTTTGTTAAGATCTTGGGGATGGCAGTGACGACCGGTATGCTTTTGGCGCTGGATATCGGGCTGCTTTTGATCGGCGTGATGGAGTTTGCCCTGATCCGCAATTACTTCCGCGGCAACAGCAGAAATTATTTTACGGTCTTGTCGTATTTTCGCAGATACTGGCTTTTGATCGTCAGCAACTTCCTTTATGTTGCCGGGCTCTATGTTCACAATTTCGTTTTTTGGACGACGGATTTGAGGATCGTGGCGGCCAAGGTCTTTGTATGTGCGGAGCCTTATGATATGGCCACCTTTCTGGCACTTGTGACCAATGTTACCTCTACGATGCTTTTTATCTCCAATATCGAGCAGCGTTTCCACGGGCGGTATCGTAAATTCTCCGAGATGCTCTCCGGCGGAAGATTGCGAGATGTGGAAAATGCCAAGGGGCGGATGTTCCGGCAGTTATCCAGCGAGCTTATGTCGCAGGTCCGTGTGCAGTTTATCATTTCCGCCGTTTTGTTTTT
This sequence comes from uncultured Eubacterium sp., assembly GCA_905236235.1. Classification (GTDB taxonomy): domain Bacteria; phylum Bacillota; class Clostridia; order Lachnospirales; family Lachnospiraceae; genus RUG14243. The sequence goes on from CAJOPA010000075.1 coordinate 1,263, forward strand.
GCTGTTTTTGGTTATCCTTCCGACCTTTGGTTTTTCGGGGATCGTGATGCAGATCTATCCCTGCCTGGCTGCGGGATATTTTGTACTTTTCGTGATGTACAGTCTGATCATTTTCCTGTATTACTTTAATGACAATGAGGGCGCGGTGCTGACCTGCGCAAGCTTTTTTATCTCGACGCTTCTGTTGTCCGTTGTGGCTACGCATTTGCCCATCATCTGGTATGGCGCGGGATTGTTTGCAGGATCCGTGATCGGTTGGATCGTGGCCTACATCCGCATTCGATGGGTGGAAAAACATATTGATGAACATATTTTCTGCAACGGCACGTTGCTAAAGCCCGGGCACGGACAGAAGCCGGGCAGCCGTGTCTATGTACGCAGATCGGGGACGATCTCATGAAACGGGTGTTGTTTGTGATCAATACATTAAGCCGTGCAGGTGCGGAGGTGGCGCTTGTGGAGCTTTTAAAGCACTTTTCGGAGCCGGAGATGCGTATCGATCTCTTGGTTTTGACGGCGCAAGGGGAAATGCGAAAGGAGCTTCCCGACCATGTGCATGTATTAAACGATACCTACAGCATGGAATCCGTATTTACACATGAGGGAAGAAGGAAATTAAAAAAACTTTTAATTTTATCCGCACTGCGCAGAGCCAATGGCCTCAGGCTACTTCCCTATATGATCCGCAATGCTATGATCATGCGAAAGAAAGCATACAGGCGAGAGGAAAACCTCTTTTGGAGGCTGGTCAGTGACGGCGCGCCGAGATCGGAACAGACGTATGATCTGGCGGTGGCTTTTTTGGAGGGTGGCGCGACCTATTATGTGGCGGATCACGTGAGTGCCAAGCATAAAGCTGCATTTGTCCATGTGGATTATACGATGGGAGGGTACGATCCCGCCATGGATCGCGGGTGCTATGATGCGTTTGACAGGATCTATGCGGTCTCCGAAGAGACAAGGCAGGGATTTTTGGCCGTATATCCGCAGTATACGGACCGTACGGAAGTTTTCCCCAATATGGTCAATCAGGAGAGCATCCGACAAAAATCGTGCGCTGTCGGCGGATTTGCGGATGATTTTTGTGGCATACGATTGCTTACCGTGGGACGACTGACGCGGCAAAAGGGATATGAGATCGCATTAAGGGCCATGGAACTGATCCTACAGAAACGGCAGGACGTGCGATGGTATGTGATCGGGGACGGACCGTTAAAAGACGAACTTAAAAAGGCAAAGGCTTCATCCGAAGCCGGGGAGCATTTCGTATTACTGGGCGCAAAGGAGAATCCCTATCCTTACATGAAGCAATGTGATCTTTACGTGCATGCCACGCGTTTTGAAGGGAAGAGCATTGCTTTACAGGAGGCGCTGACCTTGGGCTGCGCGGTGATCGTATCCGATGTGGAGGGGAATCGGGAGCAGGTGGAGCACGGCAAGACCGGCTGGATCTGCGGACTGTCTCCGGAGGAGATCGCCGAGGCCGTTCTTATTCTGGCAAAGGATCCGAAGCTAAGATGCAGGCTAAAGGAAACTGCATCCGGGATTGTATATTCGCCCGAGGAAGGGCTTGCAAATATGAGAAAACTTCTGGAATCGTAGCGGGGGTAAACAGATGGGGTTATTTGGGAAAAAAACGGAGATTGCGATTTTTGCCGGCAAAAAGGAATCGGAGGCGCCTTTGTGTAATCCGGGGCGCGGGTGGTACCAGATCTATCCTTTCTATCTGGGAGAAGATATGGACGAGGCGCAATTGGATACCACGCTTCAAAAAGACGAAAAGATCGTGCTGGTAGAGGTCTCTCTGGAGTATTACAGAGAAGGGGAGATCGATACGGCGGGACTGGATCATCTGCATCGCATCTGTCAGTATTTTCGCCGGAACGAAAAGGATATGATCCTGCGGTTTTGCTATGACCTAAAAGGAGCAGCCGTGGACACGGAGCCTTCCCATTTGGATACCATTTTGACGCATATCCGTCAGGTCGGAGAGGTGATGGGGGCCTATCGGCGGGAAGTATTGATCATGCAGGGATTGTTTGTGGGCAACTGGGGAGAAATGCATTCCTCCCGCTACACTACGGACAGTACATTATGTAAACTCTATCGCGCGTTTCGCGAAAGCAATATGGGAGACCTGTTTTTGGCGCTTCGCACGCCGGACAGGGTGAAACTCATGCAAAAGGAGAACGAAAAGATTCTGCGGGAACGTCCTGATGCCAAGAATCTTTTTGGACTGGGACTTTTTGATGATGCCATCTTTGGGGATGATACGGATCTCGGAACGTTTCATCCGGACAGCAAAGAAGAGGAATTGACGTTTGTTGCCGAGCAGTGCGCCATGGGATCCGTCGGCGGAGAGGTGCTTGGCGGTAGCCTTACGCCCTCGGCGGAGGAGATCGTCAATCGGCTGCGCAGGATGCGCGTGACGTATTTAAACAGCCGTCACGACCTAAAGCGGTTAGACTCCTTTAAGAAGATGACGTTTGAGAAAAAGAACCTTTATGATTACATCGGCAATCACCTGGGGTATCGGTTGTTTGTCCGTCAGATCCTGTGGAAGAAAAAGCAGGGAGAACTGAGCGTCACCATTGAAAATCGCGGCTTTTGCGATCTGCTTGAAAAAAGCGTGCTCCGTGTGATGATCTATCGAAAGATCATGGAGGATTCCGTTTATAAAAATGAAGTCAAGATCCGGGAATACGAAGGATCGCGCTTTATGCTTGAGCAAAGGCTGGAGCAGATCCTTGCCCCGGCAGAATGGAAAGAAAAAAACGTTCTGACGGTCACCTTTGCGCTGGATACGCTTCCCAAAGGGCAGTATCTGCTGTCGTTGGAGATGTTCCGCAGGAAGGATCAATGCCGGATCGTGTTTGCAAATGTGGAGAAGGATGTGCTCGAGAGGCTGCCGATGACGCAGTCATAGGCCGGCGTGCTTTCGCCCAGATTGCAATTGGCAAAGGCAATCTTTTCCCCGGTGCAGGCATCGGTTATGGACAGGGTCATGGTGTAGGTGTCCTCCGCAAGTTCTCCCAAGGGGAGGGATACGCTAAATGTGGTGATCTCGCCCGGCGTGAAAAACCTGGGATCGACATCCAGGTCATACAGATAGGTCTCCCCGGTTTGCTCACCGGTAAGCGTAAGTGTAGGTGTCGCCTCTTTGTACAGGGAGGCAAATCCGGCATTTTCAACGGAGATCGTGACCGTGACCGGCGTGGATCTTAACTGTAGCGGGATGGACCGTAATCCCGGGAAAAATTTCAGAAACAGGAAATCGCCCTCAAGTGCGGGGATCGTTACGGAAGCATCCCTGAGGATAAAACGATAGCCCAAATGCTCCTCGATATAGGTATAAACATCGGTGCCGGCAAAGACATCTTCGTCGTCGGTCCCTTCATAGGTGGCGGATGCCCATTTGTTTAAAACCGCGAGATCGTACTCGTTGTTTAAATAGGAGACATGCATGGCGCGCAGATCGGCGATGGCATTGTCCGGATCGTTGTAGGTATTGTCAGCGACGGCTTCTCCGCCGTTGGGGACATAGAGACACAGGAGATTCTGAAAAGCGATCTCCTGACCGCGGGTACCGAGCACGGAAGGATCCGTGGAGGACGCAAGATCCGCCGTTCCGTACGTGCCCAGATCCGACTCCGAACCGAGCATGCCGTCGTTAAAGAGACTGAGACGTGCGGCAAGGCTGTCGGAAAAGGCCTCGTCCTCGGAGAGAGGCGTCATGGTATTTAGGATGGTGCGCAGCTGCCAGGGCGTACGAACCGCCAAAAACATCGACGGATCCGTGACGTCTGCCCAAAACTCCATAAGGGATGTCATCTCGGACATATAGGCGGAGTTGTGCATCTCACCGTAGTTACCGATAAAGATCCCCTGCAGGATATAGATAAAATCCGTATGTTCATTGATGACGTTTGCCACCTGCTGCATATGGGTGTAGATGACGGATACGTCGGAAGGCTCCGTGGCAGAGGCGCTGCCGTTCCAATCATAAACAAAACGAAGGATGCCATGCAGATCCGTGTCTTCCCAGAGAGAGAGAATGTCATCAAGCTGCTGCAAAGCAGAGGAAGTTAAATCTGAATTAGAAAAATTATTCAGATTGATCTCCAGGAGGACCAGGCGCTCATCCGATAAAGAGGAGAGCTGCTCGTTAAATTCTTCTCCGAGATTTTCTGCGGCTGTCAGATCATAGGAATTCTCCAAATGATAACAGAAGATCCTGTAGAATCCCTGATAAGGATTATGCAAACTTTGCGCTGTTTCCGTAAGTTCCGTTGAAGAAAAGGAAAGCTGAACGGTTTCTTCTTCCAAAAGGCGCGAAACCGCACGGGCACTCACCGTAACGGCAAGGGCGCCCGCAAAGAGAACAGTAAGAATGATCAAAAGAATGGTTTTTGCCTTTTTTTTCATAAGAGCATTATAAAGAATCGCAAAAGATTCCGTCAAGGAGATTCCTTGGGAAGGAGAGATTATGTCGGATAAAATCGATATCGTGGTGCCATGGGTGGACGGAAGCGATCCGGCGTGGATGGCCGAAAAAGAAAAATATGAACCGGACAAGGAATGCCATATGTATGATCTTCGCAAGGAGAGATACCGGGATTACCGGCTGATGCGGTATTTTTTCAGAGGACTTGAAAAGTATGCGGATTGGGCAAATCGGATCTTTTTTGTCACCTGGGGGCATGTGCCCACATGGCTTGACACCTCCCATGAAAAGCTTCGGATCGTTCGTCATGAGGATTTTATCCCGGAGGAATACCTGCCGGTTTTTGACATCTGCCCGATTGAAATGAATCTGCACAGGATCCCGGATCTTTCAGAACAATACCTTTACTTAAATGATGATTATTTTTTTATCTCAAAGACCGAGACGACGGATTTTTTTGAGAAAGGACTGCCCAAGGATATGCTGGCGCTCCAGCCGGTTGTGGCCAATGAAAGCGACTGCGTGATGCCGTATATATTTCTTAATAACGCCATGGTGCTGGCAAGACATTTTGACAAGAGGGATCGGATGCGAAGTAACCCCGGACATTTTTTCCATGTCGGCTATCCGCCGAAGTATTTCTTTTACAATCTTATGGAACGTGCTTTCCCGAGGTTTACGGGTTTCTATACCCAGCACGGACCGTCCCCCATGTTAAAGAGTACGCTTGCGACGCTCTGGCAGGAGGAAGGGGAGCTTATGCATGCGGTATCGCAAAACCGTTTTCGCAGTCGCAGTGATGTCAATCAGTACCTGCAGCGCGAGTGGACGAAGCTTTCCGGCAGATTCGTGCCTTCCTATGACCGGCATCTGGTGCATTATGAAAATTTGGGGGAGAATCCGGCCCGTCTGTTGCAAACCATTCGTAAGCAAAAGGCGAAGGTACTTGTGATCAATGATGCCTACGGGGAGTTTGCCTACGAAGAGCTTCTTGGCGAGATCCGGAAGGCACTGGAGGAACGATTTCCCGAACCGTCATCTTTTGAACGGGAAACCTAACCTTTTGGTCGCCGATTTTTCTGTGCATCATGGATTTAAGGAGCAATTGTGGTATAATCAAAACCATGGAATCGATGGATAAAGCAAGGAAAAATAAAAAGAATATACGGGAATCTTTTTTAAAAAGGGCGGACGGATACGGCTCGGTATTGGGGCTTGATTCAATCGTAAGGCTGTGCGATAAGCTCGGACACCCGGAACGGTCCTTTTCAACGATACATATCACAGGAACCAATGGAAAGGGAAGCGTAGGAACTTATTTAAGCAGGATTTTATTTTTGTCCGGACGTATGACCGGGCATTTTTCCTCTCCCGCGGTCTTTGACGATCGTGAGGTTTTCCGCGTGAACGGGCAGGAGATCGCAGAAGATACGCTGACGGAGCTGTACCTTACGGTGAAGGAGGCCTGTGATGCCTTGGTTCGTGAAGGATTTGCGCACCCTACGCGATTTGAGATCGACACGGCGGTGGCGTTTCTCTTTTTTAAGGAGAGCCATGCAGACATCGCGGTTGTTGAGGTCGGTATGGGCGGGGAAACGGATGCGACCAATGTGATCCCGGCACCGGTAGCCTGTGTTTTTACCCCGATCGGCGTGGAGCATACCGCATTTTTGGGGGAGAGTCTTCGGGAGATCGCCACAGTTAAAAGCGGGATCATCAAGGACGGGTCCAAGGTCTTTAGTGCCGTGCAGGATCCGGAAGTAAGGAAGGTCCTAAAAGCACGGGCACTTTCCTGCAATTCCCCTTATTTTGAAGTGAGCCCCGAAGACGGCAGGGTGATCAATGACTGGATCGGGGAAGGGGCATCGCCGGAGAACAGTCTGGTCATGTCATCCACGGTGCAACGGGAAAATGCGGCTTTGGCCTATGCGGTAAGCCGGGAACTTGGGATCGATGACCGGTTGATCAGGGAGGGGATCCTCTCGGCAACCCTGCGCGGACGCATGGAAAAGATCGCCGATGATCCGGCAGTTTATATCGATGGAGCGCACAATCCGCCCGCGGCTTTGGCACTTTCGAAAAATCTTGAGGCGAGATTTACAAATGCATCGTTCATTTATATAATGGGAGTGTTGAAGGATAAAAATTTTCCTGAAATCTTAAAAATAATGTCGCCTTATGCGGCGGAGATCCTTTGCGTATCAACGACGGGACCCCGTGGACTTGTGGCCGAAGATCTGGCAAAGGAAGCCCAAAATTATTGTGACTGCGTGACATGCGCAAGCGATGTGAAAGAGGCTGTGAGGATGGCCTTTCTTCATGCAAAGGACAGGAATATTTTGTGCTTCGGGTCATTTACTTTTCTGAAGGAAGTGACGGAGGCGGTAAAGGATATAAAGGAGTAAACGGAAGATGGATCAGGACAAGATCAGACAGGGTGTGCGATTGCTTTTGGAAGGGATCGGAGAGGATGTCGGACGGGAAGGCCTTGTGGAGACCCCGGAGCGGATCGCGCGGATGTATGAAGAGATTTTTGCGGGGATGGAGGAGGATGTCTCCCTTCATCTTTCCAAACGTTTTCATGTGGAGCATCAGGAGATGGTCCTGGTGAAGGATATTCCGTTTTATTCCATGTGTGAGCATCATATGATGCCGTTTTTCGGCAAGGCGCACGTGGCCTATATCCCGGAGGGTGAGGTCGTGGGACTGTCCAAGATCGCCAGGACCGTGGAGGTCTTTGCCAAGCGCCTGCAGTTGCAGGAGCGGCTCACCATGCAGGTGGCGGATGCTATGATGGAGCATCTCGCTCCCAAGGGTGTGATGGTGATGATGGAGGCGGAACATCTGTGCATGACCATGCGAGGCGTCAAAAAGCCGGGCAGCATGACGGTGACGACGGCGGCACGCGGGGTCTTTTGTGAGGATAAGGCTTTACAGGATCATTTTTTGACCATGATCAGAGTGTGATCTCGGATCACGAAGCAATAAAGGGGGTATTTGATGAAGATCGGCAACAGAGAATTTGATGATTTTGAAGGAATCTATTTGATGGGGATCCTGAATGTGACGCCGGATTCTTTTTCCGACGGCGGCAAATATGCCACTGCGGAGGAAGCCGTGGACTCTGCCATGTCCATGCTTGCCGACGGTGCGGACATCATTGATGTGGGCGGGGAATCCACCCGACCCGGCGCCGTACCGATTACGGCAGAGGAAGAGATGGGACGGGTGCTTCCGGTGATAAGGCTTCTTCGCAGCCGGACGGACGCACCGATTTCTGTGGATACCTATCATCCGGAGACGGCGGAGGCAGTGCTTAATGAAGGCGCGGACATGATCAACGATATCTGGGGGCTTCGTTATGACAAGCGTATGGCAGGGATCATCGCGAAGGCGAAGGCCGGCGTGTGCATCGGCCATAATCAAAAGGACATCACCCTGGTGGAGGACGTGGGCAGCGTTGCCAAGGATCTGTTTTATTCCTGCATGCTGGCGCACAATGCGGGGATTGAAGACGAACGGATCATGGTGGATCCCGGAATTGGTTTTGGCAAGACGCAGGAGATCAATTACGGGATCATAAAAAATCTCGGACTGATCACGGAACTCGGTTATCCTGTCATGGTGGGGGCTTCACGTAAGTCCATGATCGAATATGTGCTGCATCTGCCCAAGGAGGAACGCCTGGAGGCCACCCTGGCCCTGCACGTGATGGCGGCATTAAACGGCGCCACGTTTCTCAGGGTACATGATGTAAGGGAGCATGCCAGGGCTTTGGCGATGATCAAGGCCGTACAGGCCGCAAAGGAGGAATAATGGATCGGATAAAGATCACGCAGCTGGAAGTATTTGCCCGGCATGGCGTTTTTCCGGAGGAAAACACCCTGGGACAAAAGTTTTTGATCGATGCGACGCTTTATCTTGACCTGCGCAAGGCGGGAGATCGGGATGAGATCGCAAGTTCCGTGGATTACGGACGGATCTGTCATCAGATGGATGCTTTCATGCATGAGCACACCTTTCGCCTGATCGAAGCCTGCGCCTATGCCATGGCACGTTTTTTACTCAAAGAAAATCCTCTGCTTATGGGGATCGATCTGGAAATCAAAAAGCCCTGGGCCCCGATCTCTCTGCCGGTCGAGTTCGTATCCGCCTGCATCAGCAAAAGACGGCATACGGCCTATATCGCGCTTGGATCGAATATGGGAGATAAGGAGGCGCATCTTCGCGCAGCCATCGAGGCACTCCGCGCGCACCCGGATTGTGAGGTGCTTCAGGTATCCTCCCTGATCGGGACCAAGCCCTACGGCCCGGTAGAGCAGGATGATTTTCTAAACGGTGCCGTCAAGGTGGAGACGCTGCTCGAACCCTTGGAGCTCTTGGAACTTATCCACGAGATCGAGGACAGTGAAGGAAGGACGAGAGAAGTTCACTGGGGGCCGAGAACACTAGATCTGGATATTTTATTCTATGATGATCTAACTTTTTGCTCCGCAGGGCTGATCCTGCCCCACAGGGATCTTCAGCATCGGGATTTCGTTTTGGGGCCGCTCATGGAGCTTTGCCCGGATTATGTACATCCGAGGCTTTTGAAGACCGTGCGGGAGATGGCGGAAGCATTGCAAAAGGAGGAAAATGGTTATGGAGAAACCGTTTGATGATCTTACCAGAAAAGATTTTGAAGTGTTGAGTGTCCTTTGGGACAGCAAGGAGGCGCTTTCCTATGGGATGATGGTGGAACGTTATCCCAAGATGAATGCCAACACCGTCCAGGCGGAGCTACGTAAATTATTAAATAAAAAGCTGGTCGAGATTGATCACGTGGGTTACAGCGGACGTGTTTTGTGCAGATACTATCGACCGACCATGACGCCGGATGCATTTGCGGCAAAGGGATTTGCACAGGAATACGAAAAATGCGCAATCCATGCGTCGGGAGCGGATTTTATGCGTGCATTTCTGGATGGTAAGAAATCCAAAAAAGCAAAGAAAACGGAGATCGAGGAGCTTGAAAAGCTGATCGAGGAATATAAGAAAGAGCTGTAGACATCAGAAAATGTCCAATAAAGCATTTGCGAAGGAACGTCGAAAAGAGATTTTTGGCGTTCTTTTTGTATATACAATATACCACTTGATTATAATAATTTTAATACCATATGTTGTTTGTTGACATAAATCTTTGACATAAATTTTTGTGAATGTTGGTCAAAAATAATAATTTAGCCGATAAAAATGTTGGAAATTTAGATTAAATAAATCAAAATGATTTACATAAAAATAAGAAATAATGTTGACAGACAATTTATAGGAATGCTATATTGGATTTGTAGGATTGGATTTTTTCGGCTTAATGGGAGTATGGCTTATGAAAAAGACAGGAAACAGGAGAAAAACGAAGAGAATACGAAGGCGTGTGGGCGCAGGCGCAATGGCGGTGATACTCATGTTATCCACCGTGGTGTCTTTGCCGATCTCTACTGCGCACGTGCATGCGGACGGGCCGCAGGCTTTGGAGTCTGTTGCCATGACGCTTAATGTCGCCTCCATGCAGCTTGGGGACGCGCAGGATCCTACCAATGCCGATGTTCTTTCTTCCATCCTTAACCATATTTCCGCTACGTCCAATCTGATCCCTGCCGAAGAGGGCACGCACTACTACGCGGGCGTACTTCAATATGCTGATGTCGATCCGCTTTATCTTTTCGGAGACGCTGCCACGATCGGCGCATCGGAGAGCGCATTAAAGACGGCGCCGGCTTCGGATGATTACGGCTATTTTGCCGGTGTAAGCTACACTGTGGCTGAAAATCTTACCAATTATGATTCGGAAAACGGAACCTACAATTATGACGGGGCTTCCCTGTCCTATAATGATGCGTCCATAGCAAGCTTTCTGTGGTATACGGAGCTTGCTTCTTTTATCGCAAATCTGGATACGCAGGATCATGCGACATCCCTGTATATACAGACGGCTTATGATCAGGAAAGCGATCGGACAACGGTGACGATCTATTACTATCTCGGAAATTACACCTCACTTGGCGGGGTGACGGCATCCGCCGACCCGGCGAATGATCCTGACCCATCAAACGACCCTGATCCGGCAAACGACCCGGATCCGTCCGGCGACCCTGACCCGGGCAGCGACCCGGATCCGGCAGGCGATCCCGATCCTGTGACGGCTACGGTGTCGCAGATCGCATGGACGCTTTCCTATGAAGGATGGAACAAATTCACCACGGCAAACACCTATCAGGAGACCCTGACAAAACTTTTGGAGAGCACCTCCCATACGGTGACGGCAGAGGCGGTCGAGACGGCGGTTACAACAGAGATCCTTGCGGGCGTGATCGTGGAGGATACACTTTATATGCAAACGGCTACGGAGATAGCAGGGGCGGAAGAGGCACCGTATACTTCCGCGCTTTCCACGGAAGATGGGATCCATGGCATCGGAACGAGGCTGACCTTTGATGCTTCCGTTACGGAGGTTGATATCAATGCACTGACAATTTTATTAAATGAAGATTTGATAAGTGGAGAAAACGCAAGAACGATCACGACGAATGAAGCGATATTCTTGGAAAATCCCATGGCATACATCTACGCGCGGCAAGGAACAATCTCGGAAGGGGACGAGGAGAATCCCGTGATACGGCAGACGCTGACCCTCTTTACGGGGATCGGGACGTTTCTTGCATTAAATGAAAACGCCGGAACGAATGCGGGAAATCAAGCTCTGTCTTCGACGGAATTTGCACTTACGTTTGATGATCAGGAGACGTATAAGATCACTTCCGCCACCACGGTGGGTGCCGTGGGGGCTTTGCTTGCGGATGCGTTTGCGCTTACGACGGATCTTACGAATCCTACGGCAGAAATCCGGATCGGCGCCGTGAATGCAAGTGATACGACTTCAAGAGCAACGATGGAAGCGGGAACGCTTGCTGCTCTTGATCCGGAGGCTTATACGGGCATATGGGCGGAAACGACCAAGAATGCAAACGGAAACTGGAATTATTTTGTCGGCGGCTCCTTTACGGTGGACGGGACGGTGACCAAACTTACGGAAGAATCCATGGCCGCAGGTTTTACCATGCTTTTAAACGGTGAGGCAGATGCGGAGGAATGGACCTTTACGCAGGATATGGGTGCGTTTCTGGCGGAGCCGGCACATACCTGTTTTTATACGAGTTCCTATTCTATAGGGACGGATACCACGGAGGTTGTGGTCTATGCAGGGATCGGCGATTATCGTGCGGTCAATGCACTGACGGGAAAGGCTTCGGTGGATCAGACGTATTCCGGAACCCATTTTCATCTGACTTTTTCGGAAGATGTGGAGAAGATGACCACGCGTGCAACGATCGGGGAGATCGCTGAGGTTTTGGCACATGGGATCACGACATCGCAGGATCTGGATTATGAATCGATATCGATCAGGCTGGGTGTGAAGAGAAGTGATTTTAGTCCGCGTCTTTGGAGCATCACGCCGCAGGGGACGATCGATCAGACGCAATTTGACCAGACGGATACAACTGTATATAACAAATTAAGCAGTGATACGTGCATTTACTATCTTGTGGCGGAATATGTGACGGAGGGTCAGATCACGGGATATACGCAGGATGTGGCAGATCTCGGACATGTGTATATCGGTGACAGTGAGGCGCCGGTAGCGGAAAGCTATACCGTTGCAAGCACGATCAATCTGTTTACCTATGATCCCACCGGAAAAATCTTTATTCAGAAAACCTACGATGAAGATGCGGACGAGACGACGCTGACGCTTTATATCGGCGTGGGAAACTACAGCGTTGTCAATGAATTGACCGGCAAAGCAACGCCTCCGCAGGATCTGACGCAACAGACATTGTCCCTTGACTTTGCTGGGGATATCGAGAAATTTACCTGTGCAAACTCCGTGGTGCAAGTCGCGAGTGCGCTGGCGCAGGCACTGGAGCATTCTTCCAACCTGACCACGCAGGCGGAGAGGACCTATGTGGGTGTTGTGCATACGGGGTATGACGAGGACAATGTAGAGCAGAGTACAGAAGTAATCCTGGATAGCGGTCATTCCTTTGCGGGAACATGGGCAGAGGATTCTCTTTCCGAGTATATTTATTATGTGGCGGCATCCTATACCACCCTGGGCGTGGTCAATGCGATCGGTACGGATGCAATCGCGGGGATCGTGACGGCCTTTGGCGGAAGGGACAGTCTGTATACGACGTTTTATGACAATAAAAATGCTTTCCTCGAAAATCCGTCGAATGCCATTTGCATTGTGAACGATTACAATTCGGATGACGATATCACGACGCTGACGGTCTATGCTGCCGTGGGAACGTATCGCGCGGTGAACGACATGGCAGGCACTTCCGTGCCGAATCAGACCTTATCGCAGGTGGAATTTGGCCTTGATATTTCCGAAGATCCCGTAAAATACACATCGGCAAGCCCGATCGCGGAGATCGCAGGCAGATTGATCGAAGGTCTGACGAGTGCGTCTGATCTGACGACGATGGCCATGACGCGGAGTATCGGGATCCTTGATAAAGATGCCGAGGAGCCGGAACTTGCCGTGCCTATGGTATTTTCCGCTGAGGATATTGCCGAGGAAGATCCTGAGAATATACTCGTGGAAGCATCCAAATCCGGTATTTTGTACTATCTGACGTCGGTCTTTACCACCGTCGGGCAGATCGATGCGATCACGGACGCGGATATTTTGGAAATGATGATACTTAACGGACATACGTTTACGACGGCCCATACCGACGTGGCAGGTTTTCTGGCGGATCTTGCGGAGCACGGAGCGGAAGCAAACAGCGTTTGCATCGTTAATGCGTATGATGAGCGTACGGATACCACGCAACTTAAAGTTTATGCATCCCTCGGCAACTATCGCACCGTCAATGATCTGATGGAGACTTCGATCCCGTTACAGCGCGCAGACGAAATTATATTATCATTTAACTTTACTGATGACGTCGGAAAATTCACATCCGGATCGCAGGTGGCTGCGGTTGCGGATGCTTTGGGCAGTGCTTTTTGTGAGAATACCGTGATTTCCTGCGCAGAGGATGAGAAGGCAGCGTCCTATGCCGGGGTGCATTACTACGGTAAAGATGTGCAGGTAGGAGTTTACTGTCCGGCATTAGCTTCCGGCGATGCGGCTTTCCATGCGGATCTTGCATGGGGTGATCTTTGCACGGCCATGGAGGGAGGAACGGTTAGCGGCATCTGGAATGAGGAATCCGAGAACTATCTGCGGTATTACGTGGGGATCGCCTATGCCGTGGAGGGACAGATCGAGGCTAAGGATGAGGATGCACGGCAGGCGTTGATCGATTTGGATAATACCGGCATCACCCCGGCAGATTTTACGACGGACTGGCAGACCTTCCTTGCGGGCGGGGACGGGGATTACTATGTCTCCGATCTGCGTTATGACGAAGATACGGATACAACCGCGTTTGATGTCTATGTGATGGTCGGAAACTACCGTGCGGTCAATGATCTGACGGGCAAAGCGTCGCCGATGCTGACACTGACCGACGTGGATTATACCTATGCAGAGACCGTTTTGCGGGATGAGATCGGCGGATGGCATGTGATCGATGTGGCGCTTGCGCTCGCACAGTCCGTCGGGGCGGCTTCGAATCTCGAAGAAGAGGAGCCGTTAAACTACGCGATCAAAGTCCGGGATACCGACCCGGATACGGCGGAGAGCGAAGAAACCGAGTGGGTGGATTTTGATGATCTTGCCCTGTTGTTAAACGCCGCGACGGGTGTTTGGAGTCATGGTTACAGCGAGACCGTGCAGTTTATGATCCGCTACATTTTCCAAACCGAAGGACAGCTTGACGACGATGCGCTTGCCGATCCGGGTAACGTGGTGGGATATAACGGCACAAAGGATCCGAACGCCTATTTCGCAAGGATTTATGATGAAAAAACGGATTATACCACGGTAACTTCCATTATCGCACCGGTGCTGTACGAATCCATAGCGGCGCAGATCGCCTATGTTGTTTCCCACAACACGGTGGTGGCGGAAGAGAATGAAGATCGTGATTATGAGGAAGCACCGGAGGATTTGCTTGATTATCTGGTGGAAAACCAGGTATTCATTCTTCCGGATAGTATCGCTTATGAAGAAGACTACACGCTGGCAACGCTCGTAGAGGATATCTATGATGAGGAAGTGCTGCGGGAACTTGTGCAGACGGCCCTTTATGAGGAAAAGATCGTGATCCACGTAACGGCGCGCAGTGATGAGGTCTTGAATGCGCGTATCGTGACGGACCAAACGGATGTGATCCTGGCCGCCCTGACACCGCGCGAGATCGCAGAAGTTTTGATGGGATATACGGAGATCTCGCTGGAGCTTTTGGTAGAGACGACGAAGCTTACGAATGTTCCGGATAATGTGAGAAATGCCGTGCGCGCGCAAACGACGGACAGAGAGGAACTGTACTACTTTGATGCCGATCTGTACAAGGTGGTTAACGGCACCAAATCTTCTAAGATCGAAAATCTTGACGGTGCGATCAGTATCCGTTTTGATATTCCTACAGAGATCCTGTTAGACGGCAGAGAGTATCGCCTGATCCGTACCCATGATACGGGCGGGGGAATTGAGGCCTCGGTCCTTGCCGATGATGATGAGGATGGGACGACATATACCATTACGACGGACCGTTTCTGTACCATGGTTTTTGCATATGCCGACAGAAATGATGCGGCGCTTGATGATGCCGAAAACGCTTTGCGAAACGGGGATCTTAAGGGTGCGGCGAATGCACTTTATGAAAACGGAGATCCCGGGGTGATTGCCTCCGTGATCGCGGGAGACACCTCCGCCACGGCGCTTCTTACCATGGCGCCCGGTACGGGAGCTGCGGATTCCTTGCGACTTTTGCTTGTCCTGTTTGCGGTTCTTGTCTTTGCCGGCGGAGAGATCTTTTATCTCACAATGCAGAGAAAATTAAGTTAAAAAAATGATTTTCTTTTCTCCCGTATGTGATATACTTTAAGAAGCTTTAGGATTACGAAGCTAGGGAGGAACGAAAATGAAAAAAAGAAAATCTTTAGGTTTACTCGCTCTTCTTCTTGCACTTGTCCTTGCTTTTGCCGCATGCGGCAATACTTCCACCGATGACGGTGGGGCAACGGCAACGGGAGAAGAGGGTGGCGCTTCCGGAGATGCTTCCGGTGACGCTTCCGGCGATGCGTCCGGTAATGCAACCTACACCTGGGATGCTACGGTGACGGAGAGTGTGGCACATGCACCTTCCGCATCCGGTACGGTAACCCTGGCCAACGTTGTTTACGGCGCAGGCTATGTGGCTACGGCCGCTACGGAGGATGACAGCATCAACAGCCCGTCTGCATCTTCCAACATCATTTCCGTAGATCTGGTACAGGACGGCAAGACCGTGGAGACCATTGAAGCTACGGCAGGTGGTGTGTTGACACTTCTTCAGAATACGGGCGGCGGATTCCAGGTACTTGATATCATTGCCGAGGCAAATGCAGGTACGGAATTGAACGCAAGCCAGATTGTATTCTACGAGACGGAAGTAACGACCATGTACTCCGAGCCGGGTAAGTTCGGTAACATGGGCGGCAATACCGCACAGTATACGTACCGTTCCGTATTAAAGGTTGTTGACGGTGAGATCGCAGCAACGGAGTCCATCATGCAGGCGCTTGACGCAGGTGCCGTTACGGAGTCCGGCGATGCTACGGTTGTATCCGGCAAGCTGAACTTAAATGCGAGATTCATCAATGGTATCATTGCTTCCAACAGTGAGGTTATCATTGACAGCATGACCATTTCCGCCATCGGCGACGGTGCCAATGATTTCCAGGGTGAGGCTGCTGCAGTTCTTGCCGAGGGAACCGGTGTCGTAACGATCCAGGATACGTATCTTTATACCGCAGGTGTGATCCGTTCCGCGGCAGTTGCCAAAGGAAACGGTATCCTTTATATTGACAATTCCGTTATTTACACGGAAGAAACCCAGGATACGGTTGACGAATACAACGCACTGGTTGTTCCCATGATGAAACGTACTCCGTTTGCACTTGGTATCGAAGGTGTTGTTCGTGCAACCAATATCCTTGGTGCAGGCCAGGGTATCTACACCGATTCCCTGATCGTATCCTCCGGATGGGGTGTTCTTTCCACCGACTCCGGCCAGGGCTATGATAAGGTTGGCACCTATGCACTGGATGTAAGCAATGTTGTTGCAGGTATCGGTTCCGTCGAGGTTGCCGAAGCAGGCAAGGAATATACCGCGACCAAGGAAGTAAATGGCGTGACCTACGGCTTTACTCAGACGGGTTCCGGTTATGTTGCTTATGCGGATTCCGGTGTTTGGGACAAGTTCGATAATGTAGAATTCTACAGCGATGATTATATCCAGATCATGGCATCGAGCACGTCTTCCGCATACTATACCAATTCGAAGCTGACCTCCGGACGTATTGCCATCATGACCCAGCAGAATGCAGGTGGTACCATCTCCATCAAGGATTCCACCCTTTATGCTGAGGATACCGGCGTACAGATCAAGTCCGGTGCAGCCAATGCAGGTTATACCAATGTCATCTTTGACAATGCCGAGGTAACGCTTGGTACTTCCCATATCTGGGGTGGTACGCTTGTAGAGCTCGTTGAGTCCGATGACGCAGGTAACCCGGGCAATACGGAATATACCGTAAATGATACCGGTGATGAAGCAGTGGCAGGTGCAGCAGAGCTGTCCGATTCCAGTGCCACCTTCACGAACGGCACCTATGTCGGCAACGTTTGGAACAATATCTACAACAATACCGAGGCACTCAATGTAACGATCGATGATGCAACGCTTACGGGAACGATCTCTTCTTCCTACGGCTATCATCTGACGGATGACAATGAGCGTATGGAGAACGGCACCATCCTGCATGCATGCACGGAAGGTGACTATCGTACATCCTCCACGGAGCTTGGGGAATACTTAAAGATCGGTGCACAGTACAACGTAGCAAGCGCACAGGTAAACAATCCGGTCAATGTTACACTGACCAATGATGCTACCTGGAATATCGTTCTTGCTGACGGTACGAACGGCGAGGCAGATGCTTGCTACATCAACAACCTGACGGTTGAGGAGGGATCTACCATCCATTCCGATTCCGCAGTGACCATTTATGTATATGGTAAGCAGGACATCAAGGGTACGGTTGATTCCAACATTACGATCGTAGAAGCTACTGTAGCTGAGAATGCTGCAGGCGATGACGGTATCGCAGCAACCACCCAGTTCTATGACGGCACCGCTGTTGAGTTCTATGTGGTTGAGAACGGCGAGCCCGCAAAGAACGCTGCAAAGGTGGATTACAAGGCATTTACCGACACTATCGGTTTCACCGTGTCTCCGGATGCTGAGGTTTCCGCTGACAATGCAGACGTTACGGAAGGCAATGAGAACGGCTATTCGTACACCCTGACCAATAAGGCAGGCAATACGGACACCGTTCGTGTAACGATCACCATCAAATAAAAGAGTTGATTTCCACGTAATCCTATGGTAAAGGTAGACGGCCGCAGAGCAATCTGCGGTCGTCTTTTATGAAATCTAAAATTTTCCTAAATTTTTGCGGAAATCGAAAAATATCCGTTGACAAGGGGAGAGGAAAGTTGTATCTTATCTTTTAGAGTGTTAGCACTCCTCATAAATGAGTGCTAATATCCATAGGATCACAAATGATTTTCCATAAAGGAGGAAGTTACCATGAAGTTAGTACCATTGGGAGACAGAGTCGTATTAAAGCCGATCGAGGCTGAGGA
>CAJOPA010000076.1 GCA_905236235.1 uncultured Eubacterium sp.
GTAGGCTGGATCGAGACCTTCCAGGAGTGGGTCGGCGGCATGATGGAAGATGCCAACCCCTTATTGTATGCACTCCTTGTAGATGGTATCATCGGCGGTGTCGGCGCGGTTATTGGCTTCCTTCCGCTCGTTATGGTGATGTACTTCCTTATCGCGCTTCTTGAGGATTGCGGCTACATGGCAAGAGCAACGGTCGTACTGGACCCCATCTTTAAGCGTGTGGGCCTCTCCGGCAAGTCTGTGATCCCCATGATCATCGGCACCGGCTGCGGCATTCCGGCCATCATGGCATGCCGTACGATCCGCAACGAAAGAGAGCGTCGCTCCACTGCGATGCTGGCAACTTTTATGCCCTGCGGCGCAAAGCTTCCGGTTATCGCTCTTTTTGCGGGTGCATTCTTCCCGGAGAGCAAGTGGATCAGCTTTGTATGCTACATGTTGGGTATTGTATTGATCCTTCTCGGTGCGCTTTTGATCAAGGCGATCACCGGTATGAAATACAGAAAATCCTTCTTTATCATTGAGCTTCCGGAATACAAGGCGCCGAGCTTAGGCTTTGCGGCAAAGAGCATGCTGGAGCGCGGCAAGGCTTATATCATCAAGGCCGGCACGATCATCCTTGTGTGCAGCACGGTTGTGCAGATCATGCAGACCTTCACCTGGAGCTTCTCGGTTGTGGAAGAGGGCATGGAGTCTTCCTCCATCCTGGCAAGCATTGCAAGCCCCATCTCCATCCTGTTGATCCCGGTTGTGGGATTTGCCAGCTGGCAGCTTGCCGCAGCAGCGGTTACGGGCTTTATCGCCAAGGAAAATGTCGTTGGTACCATCGCAACGGTATTTGCCATCACCAACTTCATCGATACGGAAGAGCTGGAGCTTGTCGGCGAAGGCAATGCGGTAGCGGCTGTTATGGGTCTTACCAAGGTGGCAGCGCTTGCATACCTGATGTTTAACCTTTATACACCGCCGTGCTTTGCCGCACTTGGTGCAATGAACTCCGAGATAAAGTCCGCTAAGTGGCTGTGGGGCGCGATCGGCCTGCAGTTGTCCACCGGCTTTATCGTAGGTTTCCTGGTATATCAGATCGGTACGCTTGTGACCACGGGTTCCCTTGGTGCAGGATTTATCGGCGGTCTGATCTTCATCGTGATCTTCGCAGTGATCGTCGCTTACCTGATCAGAAAAGCCAATCGACAGGTGGCGCTGGATTATCAGTTGGAAGCATAGAACTATCGCAAATATAGCGAGATTTGAATTGTAGTTTGAAAAGCGCAGGCAGGGTCGGCAATACGCCGGCCCCTGTCTGTCTGAGAGGATTCCCTATGGAAAATGTGATCGCGTTGATCGTCGTTGTGCTGATCGTAGGCGCGGCGATTTGGTATATTTGGAAAGAAAAAAAGAAAGGCAGCCATTGTATCGGATGCCCTATGGCAGGCGCATGCGCCAAAGCACGCGAAAAGGGCGGATGTGACAAAGGAGGAACGAAATGAATCCACAAAATATCATCATTGTTCTGATCCTGCTCATCATCCTGATCCCGGCGATCAGAAGTACCGTGAAGCATTTAAAGGGCGAGGGTGCCTGCTGCGGCGGCCCAAAGGAGCGGTCGATCAAAAAGAAGATCGCCGGTAAGCCCGTAAAGAAGCTGGCGGTCCATATCGAGGGAATGCATTGTGATCACTGTAAAAATCGCGTAGAGAACGCCTTAAATGAATTAGACGGCGTCGTTGCCAAGGTAAAACTGGCAAAGAACACCGCCTTTGTAGATCTTTATAAAGATGTTAGCGAGGAAGCCATCCGCGAAGCGATCACGAAGTGCGATTATCGCGTGACGGCGATGGAAACGCTTTAGCCGACGTTGGCACTCAAGATATTCTGTAAGGAAGCCGCGGAGCTGGTATGCGACCGGACAACCGTGGTTTCTTCCGGAATATTGCTTAAGGCATTTTTGACCATCTTATGGGAAACCGTGTGCGTAAAGAGGATCAGCAGATCCGGATTGCCGATGCGTTTCCCCATGTCCGAGCAAAGCTTACAGTAGACTCTGGCTTTGCACCCGTATTGTTTGCATATGTCCATATAGCGACGTTCCATGCATTCATTTCCACCAATAATCACAACACTCATAATCTATCTCCTTTAAACGATCAGTTGCTCCAATGTACGGCCGCGAAGCATCTGCTTGCGGTAAATATCCGTGCATTTTTTATATTTTTGAAAAGTTTCCTCGGCGTTTTTGCTGTCCCCGTAGACCTTCCAACAGCCGCAGGAAGAAGCTCCCTTACGCGAATCTGCGATAAAGCCCTCGACGTCCTTTGCCGGATACCCCAGAAAAAGCCCTACCTCGTGCGGAAATCCTTCGTCGGTGCGCATGCGCTCTGCAAGCAGTGCCACGCAACGCTCCGGTTGAGACGCCGGATAGCCTTTTTGCAGCAGAAACCTTTTGGTCTCCGGATGATCAAAGTACTGTTTTAATCCTTCCGGACGAAAGAGGTAGATCAGTGTACGGTCCTTTTGCCTGCGAAAGGGGATCACGCGAATACCGAAGCGGCCAAGCCTGCGGTTTAATGCGCGGATTTCCCGGCAGACGCTGTCGTAGGAGCCATACACGGCAAACAAATTGCCGATCTTCATGCCGGCCAACGTCGGTGCACAATGTTCTACGATCTCATAATCCGGCATGACACCCGGTACCTCCTTATTTCCTGGGCGCCACTTGGGAAAACGCCTTGCGGTTAGCATATGCTAACTACATAAAAGAGTATAAGTTAGCCATGGCTAACTTGTCAACCTTTTTTCGAAAAAATCATGAGAGCAGGTATAACATTCGTGGATTTTTGCATCTGCATCATTACGACTCGATGTTCGCCCGTCGCAAACTTTTCGCCGATGTGCAGGAGAGACTTTTTCCAAGAAAGGGTTTTCCTGTAACTGCACCATCGGGAAGTTGAGGCGCGCTTACAGCGGCAGCACTTTCCGGAGTCGCTTGGCGAGAAAGAACGCCAACAGCAGCTTGATCGTATCCGGCAAAACAAAAGGAAACACGCACAAGCCCAACGCGGCGAGGATGCCGATGGGGCCGGTTTTGGCGGTGTAGACCAGGACAAACCAGGCGGTGCCAAAGGTGTAGCAGATCAGAAGCCCTACCAAGAGCGCGATCACCCGGATAACGGGTGCCTCTCCAAAGAGATGCAGGATCAGCCGGTAGGAGAGTCCCATAAAAATAAATCCGATGATATATCCGCCGGTCGTGCCCAGCAAGACGCCGAAGCCGCCCATAAAGCCGGAGAACACGGGGATGCCGATGCAACCTAAGAGGATAAAGATCAGTACGGACAGCGTACCGCGTTTTCCACCCAAAAGTTCTAAGGAGAGGAAGACGGCAAAGGTCTGTAGGGTGAAGGGTACGGCGGCCGGGATGGTCAGCCAGGAGCAGATAGCAATCAGCGCAGCGCAGATGGCGCAATAGGTCAGATCGCGGATGGAGAGAGAAGATGCAGTTGTTTGCATGATAGGGTTCCTTTCTGTCGGTTATTGTGGCCTTACGCTGACTTCGCCGGAAAAGAGTGCTTCCGTGTGACCGTCTTCATAGCGGACGATCAGGCGGCATTCCTCATCGATATCGATGGCGGTAGCAGGAATGGTATCCCGGCCGGTCAGGACGTTGACCTTGTGCCCGACGAGGAAGCTTCGACGCTTGTACTCGGCGGCGTAGCTGCGATCGCAAAGATCGGCGGTCAGTGCGTGAAAGTGTTTTAAGAAGGCTGCGATCAGACGATTGCGAAGATCTTTTTGCCTGTCGGAGGCGATGCTTCCGGCGATGGAGCGTAGCTCCTTGGGAAAGCCGTCTGCAGGCTCGTAGACATTAAAGCCGATGCCCATGACGGCCCAGTCCAGTCCGCCGTTTTCCAGATTGACGGAGGCTTCCGTCAGGATGCCGCAGACCTTTTTTTCATTTACAAAGATATCGTTGACCCATTTGATCGAAGCCGTGCTGTCTGTGCATTCCTCGATGGCGCGACAGGCGCAGACGGCGGCGATGGTCGTGATATTGGAAGCTTCGGAGGCGGATACCTCGGGATGAAGGAGTACGCTTAGGTAAATGCCGGAGGCATCGGGGGAGTAGAAAAAGCGCCCCTTTCGCCCGCGGCCTGCCGTCTGACGGTTGGCAACTGCAACCGGGCAGGGACCGGAGGGGGCGCTGCCGTTTTCGGCCATTTCACGCAGGAGGGCGTTGGTGGAGGTCACCTCGTCGTAGGTGGTGATGGCATAGGAAGCGGCAAGATCTCCGAGGTATTTTTGTATACCGGCGGTGTTGATCGTGTCGTTGTCGGCACCGAGGCGATAGCCGTGGTGCGGGACGGATTCGATGTCGTAGCCTTCTGCTTTTAAGGCGCCGATGCATTTCCATACGGCGGCGCGGGTGATGCCGAGCTTTGCGGCGATCTCGCTTCCCGAGAGATACGCGGGCGTGCCGGAAACGGACGCATCCGCGGCTTCCTCCAAAAGTGCGGCAATACGGGTCTTGGTATCCATAGGGCTCCTTCTTTCTTTATATACCATGGTTTTTTCAACGATAGCACGCAAAGAACAGTTTGTCAACCAAAAGCAAAATAATAGGTTGACAAACAGGAACGCCATTGACAAATCAGGAAAGAAATGAAAAGATGGTAGCAAGAAAGAGGGGCTGCCCGGGGCAGCCGGAAGGAGACAGTTTGAAATTACGTCAATTACAACAAAAGGACGCGCCACTTATGCTGGAATGGATGCACGAACCTGCCGTGGTGGAGTTTATGCGGGCGGATTTTGCGTCAAAGACCCTTGCGGATTGTGAGGCGTTTATAGAAGCAAGCAGGCAGACAGAGGAAAACTTACATCTTGCGGTCGTAAACGAAGAGGATGCGTATCTGGGGACGGTGAGCTTAAAGCAGATCAAGAATGGCCGTGCGGAATTTGGTATCACGGTCCGCAGCTGTGCGCAGGGCACCGGTGCGGCGCATTGGGGGATGGAAGAGATCCTCAGGCTGGGTTTACAAGAGCGTGGGCTGTCGGAGGTTTATTGGTGCGTGGATCCCGCCAATGTTCGGGCGGTACGTTTCTATGATAAGTATGGATACGTGCGCTTTGTACCGGAGGGAGAGATCCTGCGGGATATGGTGTATACGGAGAAAGAAATAAGCCGCTACACGTGGTATCATGTAACGGCTTAGAAAGAGCTGTGGTATGCGTTTTACATGTCTTCCGGCGTCTCGCCGATGTCGTCGTCATCATTGATGGAGTCGGCGCCCATGATCTCGCGGTTGACGACACGCTTCTTGTCGCGGGCTTCCTCTACCAGGTTGGAGAGGGTGTCCTTGACAAATTTTGGATTCTTGATATTTTTGATCTCAAAATTCTTTAAAGACTGGTCGGAGGATACGATGGCGATCGTGCCCAGTCCTACCAGCTTCTGCAGAAGGTCCTTTTTTAATTTGATGTCGAGGATGCGGTAAAGACGCACTTCGTTTTCTTCGGAATTAAAAAATCCGGTCTTGACGGTGAGCTTATCCTCGTCCAAAGCGTATTTGGTAAATGTCCAGGGAAGGCCGAGGAACTTCCATCTCTTGCGGTCTTTCCAGATAAATTTGGTTTCTTCCATAATGACAGTCCTCCTTCTTTTGGCTCTATCCTATCACAGTTGCCCGATTCATACAAACGGAACTTTCACAATTTGATTTCCGAGGGTATTTGTGCTATGGTACAGGAATGGAAAAGATAAGGTTTTATGCGGAAGATCAACCGGAAGACGTGATCATTGTCGGTGCCGGTTTTGCCGGTGCGGTCTGCGCCCGGCGGCTTGCGGAAAAAGGCAGACGCGTCCTTGTGCTGGAGCGGAGGGACCATATCGGGGGCAATGCATATGATACGATGGATGCCTCCGGCGTGCTGGTGCATGTATACGGTCCTCATATCTATCATACCAATGATGAAGGCGTGCATGCTTTTTTGTCGCGTTTTACGGATTGGTACGACTACTCCCATGAGGTGGTGGCCAAAATCGGGGACAGGGAGATGCCGGTGCCGTTCAATCTGCATTCCCTGCGGATGATGTTTCCCGAAGACGCGGCGCGACTGGAAGAAAAGCTGGTGGCCGCCTTTGGCCGTGGGACGAAGGTGCCCATCTTAGAGCTTCGCGGGACGGGAGATCCGGACTTGGAGAAGATCGCAGACTATGTCTATGAAAATGTTTTCCTGCACTATACCATGAAGCAGTGGGGGAAGCGCCCGGAGGAGATCGACCCTGCCACGACGGGACGTGTGCCTGTGTCGGTGTCGGAGGATGACCGGTACTTTACGGATACGTTTCAGGGAATGCCCAAAGAGGGGTACACCCGCCTTTTTGAGCGGATGCTCGATCATAAAAATATCCGCCTGCTTTTGGGAGTGGACGGTACGCAGATCTTGGAGCGCATGGGCGATAAGACCGTGATCTACACGGGACCGATCGATGAGCTTTTCGGAGAATGCTATGGCGCGCTGGCCTACCGGTCGCTGGATTTTGTTTTTGAAACCCATGCCACGGATTCCTATCAGTCTCACGCCGTGATCAACTATACGGTGTCGGAAGACTACACGCGGATCACGGAGTTTAAAAAGCTGACGGGGCAGAAGGTGCCCGGCGTGACGTCCATCATCAAGGAGTACCCGCGCCCGTATACGGATCCGGCGACGCAGATCCCGTACTATGCCATCATCAATGATGAGAATCTTAAGCAGTACGGACGGTATGTCGCGCTTGCGCAAAAATATCCCGGGCTTCATCTTTTGGGAAGACTTGCGGAATATAAATACTACAATATGGATGCCATTACGAGACGGGCGCTCGACCTGGCGGACGAAATCGGCTAAGATCGGTTTGTATGGAGGAATGTATGGATTTTTTGTTGAGCGTGGGTATCCCATGCTACAATTCGGCGGCTTATATGGACCATGCCATTGAGAGCGTGCTGGCCGGCGGAGAAGAGATTGAGATCATTATCGTCGATGACGGGTCGACGAAGGACGATACCCTTGCGATCGCAAAGGGCTATGAGGAAAGATATCCCGGCAGAGTCCGGGCGATCCATCAGGAAAACGGAGGCCACGGGGCAGCGGTGACGACGGCCCTGTATGCGGCAAAGGGACACTTTTTTAAAGTCGTGGACAGCGACGACTGGGTGGATGAAGCGGCGCTTGTAAAGACGCTGGATGTACTCCGGGAGGTTGTAAACGGGCAAAAAGAGTTGGACCTCATGATCGTCAACTACGTGTATGAGAATGAGGCGCGTCATAAGTCGTCCGTAATGCATTATCGCGGCGCCATGCCCGAGGGTCGGTTTTTTGTATGGAAGGATCTGGGATATTTTAAGCAGAGCCAGCAGATCCTGATGCATTCCGTGATCTATCGGACCAAGCTCTTGACGGACATGGGATTTAAGCTGCCGGAGCATACGTTTTATGTGGATAACATTTTTGTCTACGAGCCGCTTCCGGCGGTCAAGACGCTGTACTATCTGGATGTGGATTTTTACCGGTACTACATCGGCCGGGAGGATCAGTCCGTCAATGAAAAGGTGATGATCGGCCGGGTGGACCAGCAGATCTTTATCACGAAGCATATGATCGGCGCAGTGGATCTTTCAAAGCTTACAGAGAAAAAGCTTGCCAAATACATGGTGCATTATCTCGCCATGATGATGTCGATCTCCACGGTGCTTTTGCTTCGCGAAGGAAGTAAGGAGAGTCTTGCCAAATGCAAGGAGCTGTGGGAGCACCTTCAAAAGGAAAGCCCGTGGTCCTATGCAGCGATCCGCAA
>CAJOPA010000077.1 GCA_905236235.1 uncultured Eubacterium sp.
ACCTTTAAGGTGGCGAGAGCTGTTGCAAAGAAAGCGATGATTCCCGCAAAGTATGGCAGAATCATCAATATTGCTTCCATGTACGGCCTGGTAGGCAACAAGATTGCAGGATCCGCACCTTACCATGCAGCTAAGGGTGGCGTTGTTAACCTGACGAGAGCATTGGCTTCCGAATGGGGCAAGTATGGGATCTGTGTGAATGCAATTTGCCCGGGTTATTTTTACACTCCGCTTACGAAAGAGACGTTGGATTCCGATTTCTTCCAAGCCAATGCCAAGACCATGATCCCGATGGAGCGTTACGGTCATGAGGGTGAATTGGATTCTGCAGCAATTTTCCTTTCTTCCGAAGCATCTTCCTATGTAAACGGTATTATGCTTCCGGTCGACGGTGGATATACTTGTATGTAAGAGGAGTTGTCGGACGATCCTGTCAGAAAAATTAACGGATAACATACATAGATTATGATAAAACATCGTCCGTGTTAAAAAACGGGCGATGTTTTTTATTTTGGAACTTGATTTTAGCGTGCTAATATGGGAAAATAAAGCGCAAGTAGATTTACGGACCTTGCGTTTCGCAGATCCATATTTTTTTTGGAGGGAACTCAGATGGAAAAGTTTTTCAAACTCAAAGAAAACAACACCACGGTAAGAACCGAGATCGTAGCCGGTCTTACCACCTTCATGACAATGGCTTACATCATTGCCCTGAACCCCAACCTGTTGACAGGTTTCGGCAGTGAAGGACAGGAGCTTTGGAACGGCGTGTTCCTGGCAACCTGTATCGCTTCTGCCATCGGTACCGTTTGCATGGGTCTGATCGCCAACAAACCTTTTGCCATGGCACCGGGTATGGGACTGAACAGCTTCTTTGCTGTAGTCGTTGCAAATATTGTAGCGATCTCCGGCATGAGCTACCTGCAGTCTTTCCAGTCCGCACTTTGCATCATCTTTGTGGAAGGTCTTGTATTTATCGTCCTTTCCATTCTCAATGTGCGTGAGAAGATCGTGGAAGCCATTCCGCCCGCGATCCGTGTCGGCGTTGGCCCCGCCATCGGTATGATGCTTATGAACATCGGCCTTGGCTCAAATGCCGGCGTGTACAATTCCGAGGGGAACGCCTTCTATGTTATGAAGGATTTCTTCGGCTCCTTGACGGCAAACTATGCGCAGGATCAGATGCAGGATGCTTTTCCGGCCATGGTCCTTACGGTTGTGACCATGTTCTTCGGTCTGTTTGTGATCATCGCACTGTCTCACAAAAAGATCAAAGGCTCCGTGCTTTACGGAATGCTTGCAGCATCCGTTCTGTATTGGGTAGGGGAAGCCGTGGTATTGCATACCAATCCGTTCGCATCCCTGGCAACGGCATCCTTCGTACCGCCTTTTAAGGATATGGCGGCTACGACCCTGTTTGCACTTGACTTCAAGGGCCTTATGAGCATCGGTTGGGTGACCATCATTACGCTCATCATTACTTTCTGCATTATTGATATGTTTGATACCATCGGTACGCTGGTTGGTACCGCAAGCCGTGCCAACATGCTGGATGCTGAGGGCAAGATGCCCCAGATGAAGCAGGCACTGCTTTCCGACGCGATCGGTACCGTGACCGGTTCCGTGACCGGTACTTCCACCGTTACCACCTTTGTAGAGTCTGCTTCCGGCGTGGAAGCCGGCGGACGTACGGGTCTGACGGCGATCACCACCGGCGTGATGTTCTTACTCTGCATGTTTATCGCACCGATCGCAGGCATCATTCCCGCGGCTGCTACGTCTTCCGCATTGATCTATGTCGGATTCCTGATGCTCGGTAACCTTAAAAACATTGACTTCGCGGACAGCACGCAGCTGATCCCCGTAGCCATCATGCTGATCTCCATGCCGATCTCCGGTTCCATCGGACACGGCATCGGCCTTGCTCTTATCGTATACTCCTTCATCATGATCAGTACCGGCAGAGCAAAGGAAGTATCTTGGCTGACGTATGTTCTTTCCGTATTGTTCCTCGTGAAGTTCTTCTATGTAGGATAATTACGGACAGATTATTCGATCCAAAAAGAAAAAAGGAAACGGCTGTTTGGGGGATGACCCCGGACAGCCGTTTTTTGTAAAAAAAAAACGGAAACTAGTGGAAAACATGCCGGATTATTTTTTGTTGAAATTTACATAAAACTGACCTATAATAAAAAGGTATTCGAAGGTTTTTGAGGGGAGGCTTTGGATACAATTATTTGGGGGAGACGAAGTGATCTATGGAAAAATTAGAAGATATCGCTTTGGAAAATATTCTTAAGGACGAATATGTCGCGGCTTTCTGGCTCGATCTGCAGATGGAAAAGGTGGAAGTGATCTATATGGATCCGCCCACATCGGAGGAATACGCAGAGCTTTTGGAAGGCAGCGGCAGCTATCCCGTTTTGATGAAGATTTTTCAAAAAAAATCCATACATGAAGAGGATCGTCCGCGCGCCGAGAGTTGCTATGATATGGACGTTATTCGTGATACGTTGCAAAAGCAACCGGAGATGAAATGGTTTTATCGCGTTTGCCGCAAAAACGGTGTGCGCGTGTGCAAGATGAAGATGGTCCGTCGGGACAGAGGGGGACGCTTCGGTGCACTGTTGCTTTTTAAGGACCTGCAGAATGATCTTGAAGATGCGGTGGATTTCGGAAACCATCTGCTTAATCTGGCCCAAAAGGACGAACTTCTCGAAGAAGAACGAAAACAGTTTGTCCGTTATATTGCCCGTGATATTGCGGGCCCGGGGCATACGATCCTGCATTTGATAGGACTGGCGGAGAAGCGGCTTGCAAGGATCGAGGATGCGGATCTGCGTGCGGATTATACCCGTTATTTCCGTATCATGCGGGAATGTGATAATGTTATATTGGATACGATCCTTGAGCATTTAAAGAGGGAGACGGAGAGTGACGGCATGTCTCTCAAACCTTCCTTCCGGCTTCATGGCATCCGTGCACTTCTTGTATACAATGAAGTTACATGGAAGGAGATCACCGAGGAGATCCTCAATTTGGAAGGGGTGATCACAGAAACCGTGGATACCATGGAGGAAGCGATCGACAGACTCACCCGCAGTGCTTCCGGATACTATCATGTGGTCATCGTGGATGCGGATTGTGCGGATTTTCAGTTAGAGAAAAATATCAGGAGGATCCGCGGGTTAAAGAACGTCAGTCATGCCTCCGTTCCTGTGGTGGCACTGACCACGGTCCGAAGTGAGCTTTTGGAACACAATCTGATCGAAAACGGTGTGGATATTTGTTTGGTACATCCTTTCCCTGCGCCGAAGCTCTATGAGTGGATAGAGCAGAACGTATATTTGGGGGGGGTGACAACTGACGAATGATCGTTTGCCGGAGAAAACCCGGCAGAGGGGGATAAAGGATGGAAAAGGATATTTTAAAGGAACCGATGACGGAGCCTGAGAAGGATCCGAATTATGCAGAAGAACTGATCGAGCTCTTTCGCGGACAGCTGTCCGAGGAAGAGCTTCTTGAACGTTTAAATGACTATCATGAAAATGATATCGCGGATGCTTTTACCCGGGTTACTTCCGAAGAACGTAAAAAACTGTATCCGATCCTCGGACCGGAGCGTATGTCGGAGATCTTTTCCTATATCGAAGATGTCGATGAATACATCAAGGAATTGGACGTGCGCCACGTTGCGAAGATCATTGAAAACATGGACTCCGATGACGCCGTGGATGTGCTCGAAGAAATGGACGAGCCCACCCAGGAGATCGTCACGAAGCTTCTTGATGAAGAGACTTCGGCGGATATCCAGCTGATCCAGTCCTATGAAGAGGACGAGATCGGTAGCCTCATGACCACCAATTTCATCGTGATCCACAAGAACATGACGGTGAAGCAGGCGATGCGTTCTTTGGTGTCTCAGGCAGAGAAAAACGACAATATCTCCACCCTGTACGTGGTGGACGAAGAGGAGCGTTACTACGGCGCTTTGGATCTTAAGGATCTGATCACGGCAAGAGACTATACGGAACTCGAGCCGCTTATGAGTACCTCCTACCCGTATGTCAACGACCACGACCTGATCGCGGACTGCATCGACCGACTGGTGGACTACGCCGAGGACTCCATTCCGGTTTTAAACGTAGATCATGAGATCATCGGTATCCTGACATCGCAGGACATCGTGGAAGTTGTCGATGAAGAGTTGTCCGAGGACTATGCAAAGTTGGCAGGTATGATCTCGGAGTCGGATCTAAAGGAAACCCTTCCCGAGAGCATGAAAAAAAGGATCCCCTGGCTTGTGATCCTGCTTTGCTTAGGTATCGCGGTCTCCACGGTGATCAGTATGTTTGAAGGCGTGATCTCGCGGGTGGCCCTGGTGGTTTCTTTCCAGTCTCTGATCCTCGATATGGCCGGAAACGGCGGGACGCAGTCCCTGGCTGTGACCATTCGTGTGCTGATGGATGAAAATCTTACGCCCGGCCAGAAGGTGGGCCTTGTGTGGAAGGAGATCCGGATCGGATTTTGCAACGGCCTGTTGCTTGGCCTTATGACCTTTGCCTTTGTGGGGCTTTATATCGGCCTCGCCAAGGAAGTGACCTGGTCCTATGCGTTCTCCATCTCCGGCTGCGTTGGTATCTCGCTTCTGGTTGCGATGATGATCTCTGCATTCGTTGGTACGGTGGTGCCGATGTTTTTCCACAAGATCAAGGTGGATCCGGCGGTGGCTTCGGGACCGCTCATCACGACGGTCAACGACCTGGTGGCTGTCGTCACCTATTACGGTCTGGTCTGGATCCTGCTGTTTCAGGTGATGCATATCGTGTCTTAGGTTTTTGAAAAACAGCCTGTAAAAGCATCCTGCAAGAAGATCTCCGATAAGGGAAAAGCCGCCCGCATTGCGGACGGCCCATGAAAATTCGGGGAGTGCCCCTCATGCTTTGGGGGACATGAGGGGCTTGAGTTATGAAAAATTATATTAGCCTTACGACTAGTACAGGTGTAATATAGCAGGCTTTTGTGTTTAAAATGTGAACGTTTGCGTTAAAAAATAAAAATTTTAAAAAATTTTTGCGATCCGGATGTTTTCATACCCTTTCGGGAAAGAATTTATAAAAAAGGGTTTTAAAATGTTTAAGGCTTGGGTATAATGTAGGTTACTGATTATGCGGAGTCCGCAAGAAGAGAAAGGAGTCGGTCATGGCAACGGCATCGGATATCGGAATCGATTTGGGTACGGCAAGTATCCTTGTATATATAAAAGGCAAAGGTGTGGTATTAAAGGAGCCCACGGTTGTGGCTTTTGACAGAGACACCAACAAGATCAGAGCCATCGGTGAGGAGGCGCGTCTGATGATCGGACGTACGCCCGGCAACCTTGTGGCGGTACGTCCTCTTCGACAGGGTGTGATCTCGGATTATACCGTGACGGAGAAGATGATGAAGTATTTCATTCAAAAAGCGATCGGCAAGCATTCCTTCCGCAAGCCCCGGATCAGCGTATGCGTTCCTTCCGGTGCGACGGAGGTAGAGAAGCGTGCCGTGGAGGATGCGGCTTATCAGGCAGGCGCACGTCAGGTTTCCATCATTGAGGAGCCGATTGCGGCGGCGATCGGAGCCGGCATCGATATCGTAAAGCCCTGCGGTAATATGATCGTAGACATCGGCGGCGGCACCTCGGATATCGCCGTGATCTCTTTAGGCGGTGCGGTGGTTTCCACCTCCGTCAAGATCGCGGGAGATGACTTTGATGAAGCGATCGTTCGTTACATGCGCAAAAAGCACAACATGCTGATCGGTGAGCGTACGGCAGAGGATATCAAGGTCAAGATCGGTACCTGTTTTGAAGGAAGCCCGGATGTGACCTTGGATGTCCGTGGCAGAAACTTGATCACGGGTCTGCCCAAGACCAAGACGATTACGGCGGAGGAGATGGAGGAGGCTCTGCGCGAGACGACCTACCAGATCGTAGATGCCGTACACAGCGTCCTGGAAAAGACCCCGCCGGAGCTTGCGGCTGACGTTGCGGAGCGAGGGATCGTCCTGACGGGCGGCGGCGCGTTGCTTCGCGGGTTGGACAAGCTTCTCGAGACCAAGACGGGCATTACCACCATCACGGCGGATGATCCCATGACCTGCGTGGCCGTAGGCACGGGCCAGTACGTGGAGTTCATCGCGGAAGGCACCCATACATTAAATTAAAAACAGGATCCCCGGCAGATGCCGGGGATTTGTCATTATACTTGTGAATAAGCATTGACCGCGGTGCGGGACTGTGGTAAAATTTTTTTCAAATTTCAAGAAAGCGAGGTAAATAAAATGGGTAAATTGATTGGGGAAGGTATTACGTTTGATGATGTTTTGCTTGTCCCGGGTTATTCGGAAGTAACGCCCAATATGGTGGATGTTACGACTTACCTTACAAAGAAGATCAAATTGAACATTCCCATGCTTTCCGCAGGGATGGATACCGTGACCGAGCATCGGATGGCGATCGCGATGGCCAGACAGGGCGGTATCGGTATCATTCATAAAAATATGTCGGTGGAAGAGCAGGCCGATGAGGTTGACAAGGTAAAACGTTCCGAACACGGTGTCATCACCGATCCTTTTTATTTATCTCCGGATCATACCTTACAGGATGCGGACAACCTGATGGCAAAGTTCCGTATCTCCGGTGTGCCGATCACGGTAGGCAGCAAGCTCGTGGGTATCATTACCAACCGCGATCTCAAATTCGAGGAGGATTACTCCAAGAAGATCCGCGAATGCATGACTAGCGCGAATCTTGTTACGGCACGTGAGGGCACGTCTCTTGAAGAGGCCAAGAAGATCCTTGCCAAGGCCAGGATCGAGAAGCTTCCCATCGTGGATGCTGATTTTAATCTGAAGGGTCTCATCACCATCAAAGATATTGAAAAGCAGATCAAGTATCCGCTTTCGGCAAAGGATGATCACGGCCGTCTGCTTTGCGGCGCCGGCGTGGGCTTTACCGCCAATATGATGGATCGTATCGCCGAGCTTGTCAAAGCGCAGGCGGACGTGATCGTGCTGGATTCCGCACACGGACATTCCGGCAACGTGATCCGTG
Source organism: uncultured Eubacterium sp. (assembly GCA_905236235.1). GTDB lineage: Bacteria > Bacillota > Clostridia > Lachnospirales > Lachnospiraceae > RUG14243. The sequence continues at coordinate 7,094 of CAJOPA010000077.1, forward strand.
CGGTCCGTGAGATCAAGGAGAAGTTCCCGGATCTGCAGCTGATCGCCGGTAATGTTGCTACGGGCGAAGGTTGCAAGGCACTTGTGGATGCGGGCGTAGACGCTGTCAAGGTCGGCATCGGACCCGGTTCCATCTGCACCACGCGTGTGGTTGCGGGTATCGGTGTGCCTCAGATCTCGGCGATCATGGATTGCTACGAGGTAGCAAAGGATTCCGGTATCCCGATCATTGCCGACGGCGGTATCAAGTATTCCGGTGATATTACGAAGGCCATTGCCGCAGGCGCTAACACCTGCATGATGGGCAGCATGTTTGCCGGATGCGATGAGAGCCCGGGCACCTTTGAGCTTTTCCAGGGCAGAAAATACAAGGTATATCGTGGCATGGGCTCCCTGGCGGCCATGGAAAACGGCTCCAAGGACCGGTATTTCCAGGAAGACGCCAAGAAGCTTGTTCCCGAGGGCGTGGAAGGCCGCGTGGCTTACAAGGGCCTCGTGGAGGATACGGTATTCCAGCTGATCGGCGGTCTGCGTGCAGGCATGGGATACTGTGGTGCGCATAACATCGAAGAATTAAAAGAAAACGGACGGTTTGTGAAGATTTCTGCAGCATCCTTAAAGGAAAGCCATCCGCATGATATTCAGATTACGAAGGAGGCACCGAACTACTCGATCGATCAGTAGGTCGATTTGTTTTCCGTGAATACAGGATAACGCTTTCGGAATAGTACTATCTTTTTTCGGCATTGTACAATTACGGATACATTTCCTATAATAAAATCAGATCGGAGAGATCCGATTGGGCAGTATATAGGGAAGATCTTGGATCAACGAAGAAAGGTGGTATAAAAATGGATAGATTTATGGAAAACAACGGGTTCGTATTCGGACAGCTTGTGATCGCAGCAAAGGCTTTGGGTGTGACTTCCGAGGAAGTTGCCAGCTACCAGGAAGAGCATCATTGCTCTCCGGCGGAGGCACTGCAGCAGATGATCGCTTCCAAGTAATTTTAAAAACCTGACAGTAGTTACAATATCATGGATCCCGCGTGCTTTGGCACGTGGGATTTTTTTGCTGTGATCTTTGGCATAATAGACCATTCCAAAATGGAATACATCATATGTTTTGGGCGTATAACTACTATTCCAAAATGGAATGATAATTTTTCGCAAACCTATTGCATTCATTTCAAATTTACGTAAAATGAAAATATCAGCGGTAAATTTGGATAGTAATGTAATACAGAAAGGAGTCAGTAATGGCAAAAGATTACAGCAAGCAGATGGTACCCTACGTAGAGCTGCCAAAGCTCGAGGAGTACAGCAAGTGGTTTAAGGATTATGCAAATTTCAAGCGCGAGGACGGCATCCTTGAAGTTGCGATCAAGACAGGCGATCATAAGGCTTATTGGAGTGGCGGTATGCACCGTGCCATGAGTCAGCTTTCCAGGATCCTCTCTTTGGATCATGAAAACGAAGTTATCATCTGGACCTCCGCAACGGAGAACTGGATCCAGGATCAGGATCCCAACGGATGGGATCGTTATGCTGACGAGCGTTTTGACCATCAGTTCTTTGATGATATGAACCTGATCAAAAATATGGTATTTGACCTGGATGTTCCCACGATCGGCGCAATGCCGGGACCGGGCTTCCACTGGGATGCGGTATTCCTTTGCGACATCACCATTATGTCCGAGGATGCTTATCTTGATGATCCCCATCTTACTTCCGGTATGGTACCGGGCGATGGTATGGGCTTGCTCTTACAGAATCTGATCGGTATCAAGAGAGCCAACTACCTGTTGGGTACAGGATGCCAGATCGACGCCAAGACGGCTTATGAGTGGGGTGCTGTTTCCGAGGTTGCTCCCAAGGGCGAGGTATTGAACCGCGCATGGGAGATCGCTAAGATCATCAAGTCCGCACCGTATCATGCACGTTGCGTCACCAGCGCACTCATGAAGCGTCCGATGCAGAGAGCGCTTATGAATGACCTTCGCGTGAACACCCTTTCCGAGGGTTATTCCACGCAGATCTCCCTGAACTACGGTTCCTATGGCGATAATGACGAGGGACAGGTAGATGAGAGATTCTCCGGTATCTGGTGGAGATGGAGATGTGATGAAGGTTCCAACGAGGAACTTCAGAACCCGAGAACCTACCTTGGCAAGATCAACGATCGTAAGACTGCCGTAGAGTGGTTTGAGAGAACCCATCCGGAGGAGTTCGCGGAGCTCATGAAGGATCTTTCTCAGGAGCATGATTACAAATAAGTGTACAAGTTTAGACTGATGCTATTTTCTTTCGGGGGAAGCCGGCGCTTTGGCGCCGGCTTTTACTCTTGGATTGAATTTATGGCTTCAAAATGGTAAAGTATATGGGATATCAATATCTGTCTCAGACGGAGATGACCTGAAAGGATTCATTACTATGGTTTCAGAAAGAATACGAAAAAGTGTGGAAAACGGTTCGCAGATCCGTGCCATGTTTCGCGAGGGCAAGGAACTGGCAGCCAAGATCGGTGCGGAGAATGTCTATGATTTTACTTTGGGTAACCCCGCCACGCCGGCCCCGGATGCATTTAAGAACGCGGTGATCGATCTGGCGGAGCACGAGGACCCCATGCTTTTACACGGATATACGGATAACGAAGGGTATGCCGATGTGCGCCGGGCCGTGGCAGAGGACTTGAATGCGCGGTTTGGGAGCGGCTATGAAGGCGGCGACATCATCATGACGGTTGGTGCGGCCAGTGCGCTTAACGTGATCTTAAAGACCCTGTTAAATCCCGGGGAGGAAGTACTTTTGTGCTGCCCCTATTTTACCGAATACAAGAATTATATCGCCAATCACGAGGGTGTGAGCGTCGAGGTCAAGCCGACCGTAGAGCTGCAACCGGATCTTGCGGATTTTGAGAAAAAGATCACGGCAAAGACCAAGGCGGTCATCGTCAATACGCCCAACAACCCTTCGGGTGCGATCTATTCCGATGCTACCTTAAAGGGGATGGCCGAGATCCTCGAGCGCAAGGCGAAGGAAACGGGTAACAGGATCTATATCATTTCCGATGAACCTTATCGTGAACTGGTATATGACGGAGAGACTAATCCGTTCCTTCCGGATTATTATGCGCATACCATCATTGCGTATTCCTTCAGCAAATCGCTGTCTTTGCCCGGAGAGCGTATCGGCTACCTGGCGGTCGGCAAAGACGTGGAGGATCATGATATGATGTTGATGGGCGCGGCCGTGGCGCTGCGTACCCTCGGCTTTGTCAATGCACCCAGCCTGATCCAGAAGGCCGTGGCCAGATGCTTAAAGGAACCGGCCAACGTGGCTTTCTATGATCATAACCGCAGGCTTTTGTACGAAGGATTGACGAAGCTCGGATTTACGTGCATCAAGCCCCAGGGCGCATTCTATCTGATGGTGCAGGCTCCGGGCGGCGATGATGCGGAATTTGTGCAGCATGCAAAGAAATACAATATCCTTTTGGTGGGCGGCAAAGGTTTTGGCGCGCCGGGGTATGTGCGGATCGCTTATTGCTGCAGTCCGGATCAGATCACAAGATCCCTGCCGGCATTTGAAAAACTCGCGAAGGAATACGGGATCTGCTAGGATAGGCGGGATCTGTGAAGACGCTCGGGATTTGCCAAGGCGCGTGTATCTGCCGGAAAGATCCGAGTCGCGAAAGCAACAGGAGAGAACTGATATTATGTCAACTTATGCATGGGAAAAGAACGTCCGCAAAGTGACGCCTTATACCCCGGGAGAGCAGCCGAAGCTTCTCTCCATGATCAAATTAAATACCAATGAAAACCCCTATCCGCCATCTCCGAAGGTGGCAAAGGTTCTTCGGGAGTTTTCCGCGGATACCTTAAGGCTTTATCCGGACCCGTCGGTTTCCGACCTGACGCAGGCACTGGCAGGGTACTACGGGGTCGACAGCAATGAGGTGTTTGTCGGCGTAGGGTCCGATGACGTGCTGGCGATGGCGTTTCTTACGTTTTTTAACGGAAAGGATCCCATCCTTTTCCCGGATATCACCTATTCTTTTTATGATGTCTGGGCCGATCTGTACGGCATCCCCTACGAGACGCAGGCGCTTCGTGAGGATTTCTCCATTCGCAGGGAGGATTATTTTAAGAAAAACGGCGGAATCATCTTCCCGAATCCCAATGCGCCCACCGGCGTGGCGGAGGATCTTTCCCTGATCGAGGAGATCCTTAAGAAGAATCCCGAGAGCGTCGTGATCATTGATGAGGCTTATGTGGATTTCGGTACGCCGAGCGCCGTGTCTCTGATCCCGCGCTACGATAATCTTTTGGTGGTGCAGACCATGTCCAAATCCAGGGCGATGGCCGGGATGCGGATCGGTTATGCCATGGGGCAGCCGGCACTGATCGAGGCACTGAATAATGTAAAGTATGCTTTCAATTCCTATACCATGAGTCGCACGGCCATTGCCGCCGGCGTGGCAGCGGTGGAGGACGCATCGTATTTTGAAGAGATCTGTCACAAGATCGTATCGACCAGGGAGCATGTGAAAAAGGAGCTTTCGGCGCTGGGATTTCGTTTCCCGGACAGCCGTTCCAATTTCCTGTTTGTCACGCATCCGGACATCGCGGCAAAGGACTTGTTTGCCATGCTGCGACAGGAAAATATTATTGTCCGGTATTTTGACAAACCGCGGATCGACGATTATCTGCGGATCACGATCGGTGCCGACGAAGAGATGGAAGCATTGCTTTCCTTTTTGCGAAAGGTTTGCATGAAAAAGGAAGGTATATAGGAGTAGATTTTTATGGAAAGCATTGTAGTTTGGTTTACCAACGGGATCGGTCAGCATGTCAGCGCGGAGGTTATGGTCTTTATAATTTCCCTGATGCCGATCCTTGAGGTCAGAGGAGGCCTGTTGGCCGCAAAGCTTCTGGGACTTCCGCTGTTGCGCGCGATTCCGATCTGCGTGCTGGGCAATCTGATCCCCATTCCGTTTATCTTGCTTTTGATCTTAAAGATCCTGGAGTGGATGAAAAAAATCCCGGGCCTTTGCAAATTCGCTTTTTGGCTTGAAAAGAAGGCCATGAACCGAAGCGACAGCCTGGAAAAAGGCGAATTTATCGGGTTACTTTTGTTTGTCGGGATCCCGCTTCCCGGAACGGGGGCGTGGACGGGATCTTTGCTCGCGGCTTTGATGCATATTGATTTTAAGAAGGCATGGCTGGCAGCCAGCATCGGTGTATTTCTTGCAACGATCCTGGTGTCGATCTTGTGGTACGGATTGCTGGGACTGTTTTTTTAGAGGGGACAGGGGGCAAAAAGGATGCAGGAACATTATATTCGGGACGGTATACGGACGGTGTATGCCGAGAAAATGATCGCGCCGCTTCTGTTTTTGGCACTGGTCACGTTTCTGGCGTGGAAGTTTTCTTTTACGGCTTTTTTGACGCCGGTACAGATCGCTTTGACGGACACCGCGGAGCAGTATCTGAAGGCGGATATCGAATACGTAACCGTGGACGTGGAGCACTTGTACTATACGGGCTACACCTGTACGCGCAGGGATAAACTCGTGGGTTACTATTACTACACGCCCATCAATGACAGTGAAAATTATATCTTCTTTTTGCTGACGCCGGAGGATTGCGGCGACGGCGAGAGCCTGCTCAATGACCGTACGGTCGTTGGAAGGATCCGCGAGGGCGAGTCGGATTATCAGGTGCTTCTAACCGCCATGGCGGAGGAGTTAAACTGGACCTATGCCGGGATCAGTGAAGTATCCGGCGCCTACTATATCTCGGAGCCTGACTATGGATATCTCAGTTCCTATGCGGTATTGATCGTGGCAGGTGTATTTGGTGTATATGCGGGATTGTATACGCTTGCATGTCTGGTTTACATCCTGTTTCCCACGGTATCGCCTTCGGTTTTGCGACTCAGCCGTTACGGCAAGAGACGCGAGCTCTTTGCGCAGGCGGAAACGGAGCTTGCCACGCTGCCGCAGCTTGCGACGGAGGATATGTTCATCACGGAGCACTTCTTTATCGAAGTATCCGGCTACGGCGTTGCGCTGATCCCGATCTCGGAGATCATCTGGATCTACAAGCATTCCACCATGCGCAAGTTTTCGCCGGTGCATATCAAGCTGTCCTATACCATGCGTATCTACGGAACGCATCGGGTGCAATTTGACTGCCCTCGCAATACCAAGTCGGATATTGACGGTATCATGGACTATCTGGCAGAGGCAAACCATGACATCCTGGTTGGCTTCTCCGAGGAAAATATGAAGATCGCGCGGCAGCGTAGAAAAGGAAAGAAATGAGAGCTTACGGTGAATTTGCGGACCTGTATGACCTGTTTATGGAAGATATCCCTTATGCATCCTGGAAGGATTTCATCTGCGGCTATCTTGCAAAACAAGGCATACGGGACGGTATTCTCCTGGATCTTGGCTGTGGAACGGGCCAAATGACGCGTCTTTTGCGGGATGCGGGCTATGACATGATCGGCGTGGATGCTTCTGCGGAGATGCTTGCCCGGGCGGCGCAAACGGATGCGGAAGGGATCCTGTATCTGTGTCAGGATATGACATCTTTTGAGCTTTACGGGACGGTGCGGGCAGTGGTCAGCGTTTGCGACTGCATGAATTATCTTCTTACAAAGAAAGAGCTTCTTGCCTGCTTTAAGCTGGTTCACAATTACTTGGACCCCGGCGGGATCTTTCTTTTTGACATGAATTCCATTTTTAAATACGAGCAGATGGGCGAGGGGAGTTTTTGCGAGAATCGTCCGGAGGCTTCGTTTATCTGGGACAATTATTACGATCCCGACACCCGGGAAAATGAATACGACCTGACCTTTTTTGTGCAGGAGGAGGGCGATCTTTATCGTAAGTTTGAAGAATGCCATGTACAAAAAGGTTATACGATCGAAGAGATTCGGGAGCTTCTTGAGGAGGCCGGATTCGTGTGGATGGGCGTATATGACGGTTACAGCGAACGCCCGGGAGACGAGAACGCAGAGCGGTTGCTCTTTGCGGCAAGAGAACAGGGAAAGGAAACAACACTGCATGCAGGAAATGAAGGAAAATAAAGATTATCTGGTTCGGGCAACGGCGGCAGACGGGAAGATCCGTGCGTTTGCGGCGACCACGAGAGATATGGCGGAGACGGCCAGGAGAGCGCACGATACGAGCCCCGTGGTGACGGCGGCGCTCGGGCGGCTTCTTACGGGCGGTGCCATGATGGGCGCGGGTTTAAAGGGCGATCGTGACCTTTTGACACTGCGTGTGATGGGTGACGGACCGATCGGTGCCCTGACGGTGACGGCAGATGCCAACGGTCGGGTAAAGGGATTTGCAAACCATCCGCAGGTCATGCTGCCGCCCAACGCACTTAAAAAACTGGATGTCGGCGGCGGCGTGGGAAACGGCGTGCTGCAGGTCACCAAGGACCTGGGGTTAAAGGAGCCCTATGTCGGCTCCGTGGAGCTTCAGACCGGAGAGATCGCGGAGGATCTGACGTACTATTTTACCGTTTCGGAGCAGACACCGTCCGCGGTAGGACTCGGCGTTCTTATGGAAAAAGACAACATGGTGAAGCAATCCGGAGGTTTTTTGATCCAACTGATGCCGGAGGCAACGGAGGAGACCATCGCGGCGCTTGAGGAAAACTTAAAGAATGTGGACTCCGTTACGGGAATGCTCGAGGAAGGCTTGTCCCCGGAGGGGATCTTAAAGCGGTTGCTGCAGGGGCTTTCCGTGCAGTTTCTTGACACCATGCCGGTGGCGTTTGTCTGCAATTGTTCCAAGGAGCGTTTTAGGAAAGGACTGGCCAGTCTGCCAAAGAAAGATATCCGGGACATGGTGGAGGACGGAGAGTCCATTGAGATCAAATGTAATTTTTGCAATACTGCATATATATTCAGCGTCGAAGAGCTGAAGCAATTGGAGGAGACGCAAAGAGCATGATCCTGTACAGTGAAAATCATGAGATTTTATTTCAAGGAAGTCCTTCCCCCGGGCAGACCATCCTGGATGTGCTACGCGGTGACGGCGTGGCCGGATTTGAGGGATTTCACGCCTCCTGTGGCGGTAGGGGCACCTGCAAAAAATGTCTTGTGGAGATCGAGACCGCGCAGGCGGTCGAGTTTCCGACGGCCTGCTACGGCTCTCTTGCCGGCGGCAGGATGAAGGCCCTGGCCTGTCAGACACCTGCAACAGAGGATATGATCGTGTATCTGCCGGGTGTTTTTTTGTTGAACAAACAGGAGACCGTTGCAACGGGGGCAGAGCAAACACTGACGGGACAATCGCCGACGGAGCAAACGCCGGCGGTGGGAGAAACGATCTCGGTCGTGGTCGATCTCGGGACAACCTCCATTATCGTGCGCGGGCTTTTGGAAGGAGACAGACCGACGAAGACGCTGGTGCGGGAAAATCCCGGGCGCGTCTACGGCGCGGACGTGATCTCGAGGATCAGTGCTTCTGCGGAAGGGTTTTTGGAAGCGCAAACGGCGGACCTTATCCAAACGATCGAGGACATGATCCGTGAGGTTACCGGCGTTTCCGGTAAAGACCCTTTGCGCCTTGGGCGCGTGATCGTCTGCGGCAATACGGTGATGAGCCATATTTTTGCGGGGGTCTCCCCTGCATCCATCGGTGTGGCACCCTTTACGCCGACGGAGTATTTTGGAAAGAGTTACTCGGCCGAGATGCTTGGTTTTCAAACGGTGCAGCCGGAAGAGATCTATATCGCACCTTGTTTGTCCGGCTATATCGGCGGAGATATAACGGCGGATCTTTTGGCGATCGATGGGGCGCTTAGAGAGCAACCGTCTGCAAAGGATGTATTGCAGCGGGGGCCGATGCTTTTGATGGATATCGGAACGAATTCGGAATTGGCGCTGAGCACGCCCGAGGAGATCTACTGCACCTCCGCACCGGCGGGACCGGCATTTGAGGGGGCGGAGATCTCTTGTGGGATGGGAGCACTTCCCGGTGCTATCTGCCGTGTACAGATCGGGAAGGACGGCAAGGGGCAAGACTACCTTGCAATACATACCATAGAAGATGTCAAAGCACGCGGTATATGTGGTGTTGGCTTGCTTGAACTGGTCCACCTTTTGGTGCAAAACGGCATCGTTGACGAGACGGGCAGACTGCGTGATCAAGCAGGTAGCGGATCTTTTTGGCAAAATCATTTCTATGACAGAAAGGATCCTGTGACCGGAGAAAAGGAAACGGTCTTTTATGTGACGAAGGATGTGGTCCTGACGCAGACGGATCTGCGCAAGGTGCAGACGGCAAAGGCGGCCATTGCCACAGGCGTGGAACTGCTTCTGCAAAAAGCGGGATGGGAAGCAAAAGACCTTTCGGCCATTCTGCTTGCCGGGGCTTTTGGCAACGCTATGTCCGTGGAGGCGGCCCGGGGGATCGGCCTTTTGCCGCAGAAATTTGCAGGGGAAATGATCTTTATGGGCGATGCGGTGCTTACAGGTGCCCAAATGCTGCTTGCCGAGGATAGCAGGCAAAAAGCGCAAAGCATTTTGGAGCGATGCCGGGTCGTGGAAATGACGGCAGAACCAAAATTTGAAGAAAATTTTTTAAGAAACATGGAATTTGCAAAGAAAAGTATATAATTTTCCCTAAATTTGAAACATTTTTATTGAATTTACATAATTTATTTGATAAAATGTCGGTATAGTGGGCGGAGTTAGAAGGGTAAGAACCATAAACGTGTTGACGGAAGGAGTTTTAGGACATGGCAAAGGAAAAGCAAAACAAATCGGCCAACCAGACGGAAAATGCGGGACGTAAAGAAAACAAGGCGATCAGCGGAATTTTCACCAAGTTCTTTCTGACGTCTATTCTGTGTTTGGTTGTACCGCTTGTTGTAGTGGCGGTGATCACATTGAACACGGTAGAGTCGAGACTTGAGGAGAGCAGTATTGACAGCTTACATCAGCTGGCGGTTGAGAAATCTTCCGAGCTTGACAGCCAGATCGAGAGACAGGGACTCATCGTGCAGACGATGGCAGTCAATCCCATGCTGATCTCCGGTATGTTGGAGTACAATGAGACCGGGGAAAAGGACGAGACCGTGGAGCAGTCGGTTGCGGCCAGCATGGAAAAGGTAAAGACCTTTGAAGGCAATGAGGTTTATGAGAATATCCTGATGTTTGCGATCGCCGGCGTTTACGGCACCGGTGGCGGTGGCGGCGGTATGGCCAGTGGTGATGCCAGTGGTGATGCCAGTGGCGATGCCATGATGAAGCCGGACGCCGAGAGTACCGAAGGCGGCGAGAGTGCAGAAGGTGCCGAGGGCGAAGCTTCGGCCAGCGGCGATGCCGGGGCACCCAGCGGAGAGCAGGGATCTCTGGAAGATCAGGCATGGTACCAGGGTGTTATGAGTGAGGGTAAATATATTGCGTTTAACCTTTCTCCCATGGATCAGTCCCCGGTCTATGTTGTAGCGTATGCAGTCAAGGATGATGACGGCAATACGGTGGGCGGTATCAATGCTTCTATCAATGTATCCGCATTTACGGATCTTTTGCTTGGTACCATCCAGAATGATTATATGCATGTGGTGATCCTCGATGCGGACGGTAATGTTATCGTAGGTGAGGAGACACTCGACGGCGCAGCCGTAAACTATTATGATCTCGGTGAAGACACTACCCAGCTGATGGATCAGTTAAACGCAGCCGAGAGCGGTACGGTAGGTTTCCAATATAACGGAGCGACGCAGATCGGTTCCTTCGTAAAGAGCGGAGACCTGATCACGCTGGCATACATGCCGACATCCCAGTTTGAATCCGCGGGCAACAAGATCCGTATGGCGACCATCATCATCGGTCTGATCGCCGTTGTGATCGCAGTGATCGTGGTAAGTATCATTTCCTCCAGCATCACGAAGCCTCTGAAGGTTTCCGTACAGCTGCTTGAGGAATACGGAGATGCGGATTTCTCCCATAGTATTGATGACAAGATCGCAGCAAGAAAAGATGAGATCGGTACACTGGCGATGGCACTGCAGCGAATGCAGAGGTTTATGCGCAGCCTGATCGCGGATATCAAGAACGAAGCTTCCAGCGTATACGGCAGTGTAGAAGATTCCAACAGCCAGTTGAACGACTTAAACGGCACCGTCAATACCGTAAACGATCTGACGGCAGACCGTGCGGCGGGTATGCAGGAGACCTCGGCGAATACGGATGAGATCGCCAACAACATGGTACTTGTACAGGAGTCCATCCAGGGTATCAACAGCGAGACCGGCAATGGCTTGAATATGGCACATGATATCAACGATCGTGCCGTAGGCCTCAGAGAGTCCGCACTTGCATCGCAGAAGAATATTGAGAACCTGACGAGAGAGATCTCCGAGAAGTTAAAGGATTCTATCGAGCAGTCCAAGGAAGTTAACAAGGTAGAGGAATTGACGGAGGCTATCTTGGAGATCGCATCCCAGACGAACCTCCTTGCACTGAACGCTTCCATCGAGGCAGCCCGTGCGGGTGAAGCCGGCAAGGGATTTGCGGTTGTTGCGGATGAGATCCGAAATCTTGCGGAAAATACGCAGCAGACGGTAGAGATGATCAAGTCCGTTACGCATAACGTAATCGTAGCGGTAAATAACCTTGCGGCCGATTCCGAGAAGACCATCAACTTCATCGAGACGGATGTCAAGGAAGATTACGATCGTATGGTAGAGCTGGGCGACCAGTACTACTCCGACGCGGAAATGATCCGGAACATGGTCAATGCCATCAACGAGGCGACCAAGCGTCTGACGGAGACCATGGATGCCGTATCCGTATCCATTGCGGAGATCGCACAGGCCAACAGCGAAGGCGCTACGGGCATCACCAATATCGCCATGAATACGACGGATATGGTGGATATGTCCGGCAAGCTTTCCCAGAACATGGAAGCGCTGCGTGAGAACGCGGACAACCTTCGCCGTGCAGTGGAGCATTTCAACGTATAAAACAAAAAAATGCAGGATTGTTAATAACCTGTTAATGGGAGAATGTTATAGTTAGACCATCAAATGGACACAAAAGAGTTACACTCTGTGCCATTTGAAGATCCTCAAATATAGATTTTTCCCAGACCTGAAGAGTCACCGGAGCCCCATCCGGTGACTTTTCACTTTTTAGAAAAAGGTTTTTCGTTGACAGAAGGTGGGAAATATGGTACTTTAATGGGTGAAAGCGTCAACGCGTCAAAGCGAGAAAACTGGAGGAACGACCGATGCCGGTAATGGAATATTTGGAAAGAAATGCCAGGGAATATCCGCATGAAGTGGCCCTGGTGGAATTAAACCCCGAGGAGAAGGACAACCGTCGGATGACCTGGAAGGAGTATGAGCTCATCCAGCCCACCGGCTTTGAGCCTTACCGTCGGGAGATCACCTGGAGTGTTTTTAACGAGAAAGCCAATCGTTTTGCCAATATGCTGCTCTCCCGCGGGATCAAAAAGGGAGATAAGGTTGCGATCATTATGTACAACTGCCTGGAGTGGCTTCCGATCTATTTCGGTGCCTTAAAGGCGGGTGCGATCGCGGTGCCTTTTAATTTCCGCTATGATGCGGATGAGATCCTGTATTGTGCGGAGCTTGCCGAGGTGGATGTGATCGTTTTCGGCCCCGAGTTTATCGGGCGTATGGAAAAGAATGCGGAGCGTCTGATGAAGGGACGGCTGCTTATTTATTTCGGTGATAACTGCCCGAGCTTTGCGGAGGATTATCGTGAGCTGGTGGCGGATTGCTCTTCGTTAAATCCCGGACTTCCGATCACGGATGAGGACTTCGGTGCCATCTACTTTTCTTCCGGCACCACGGGATTTCCCAAGGCGATCCTGCATAAGCATTTGAGCCTTACCCAGGCTGCGCAGATGGAGCAAAAACACCACGGGACCAATCGTGAGGATTGCTTCCTTTGCATTCCGCCGTTATATCATACCGGCGCAAAATTCCACTGGATGGGAAGCCTGGTGGCAGGCAGTCGTGCCGTGCTCTTAAAGGGAACGAAGCCGGAGATGATCCTTTCGGCGATATCTTCCGAGCATTGCACCCTGGCATGGCTTTTGGTGCCCTGGGCGCAGGATATCCTGGATGCGCTTGACAGAGGCGACCTGAAGCTGTCCGATTATGAACTCTCTCAGTGGAGACTCATGCATATCGGCGCGCAGCCGGTACCGCCTTCACTGATCAAACGCTGGAAGGGATACTTCCCCAACCATGCTTATGATACCAATTACGGACTCTCCGAGTCGACCGGCCCCGGCTGCGTTCATCTCGGCGTGGAAAATATTCACAAGGTCGGCGCCATCGGTGTACCCGGTTATCGCTGGGAATGCAAGATCATCGATGAGGCGGGCAATCAGGTAAAACAGGGGGATGTCGGAGAACTCTGCGTAAAAGGCCCCGGTGTCATGACCTGCTATTATGGCGATGAGAAGGCGACGGCGGATGTTTTAAAGGACGGATGGCTGTTGACCGGGGATATGGCTATGCAGGATGAAGACGGATTTTATTTCCTGGTAGATCGTAAAAAAGATGTCATCGTATCCGGCGGAGAAAATATCTATCCCGTCCAGATCGAAGACTTTTTGCGCAAGCATGATAAGATCAAGGATGTGGCCGTGATCGGTCTGGCAGACCGGAGACTTGGCGAAAAGACGGCAGCCATCATTGAGATCAAGGATGGTATGCAGTGTACGCAGGAGGAGATCGAGGACTTCTGTCAGGAATTGCCCAGATATAAGCGTCCGAAGGAGATCATTTTTGCGCCGATCCCCAGAAATGCCACGGGCAAGATCGAAAAGCCGAAGCTGCGCAAGCAGTATGGCGCGGAGAACCTGGTAGCACAGGAAAACCGTGGGTAGATCACAGCATGATCATGCTGGCCTGGCTGCCCCGTTGCCCGTTGGTATAGCGATGGGAAAAATACATCTCCGGCTGCGCATAGGTGCAACCGCCTACGTTGTCGAGATGATCGGGCGTAAGTCCCAGTTGTTGTAAATGATAAAGAACGATACCCTTAAGATCGACGAGGTATTTTGCCTCGTCGATTTTTTGTGCATCCTGCGAGGAAAGATCCCCCAAGGGTGTGATATAGTCTGCGGAAGCATCACCGATCAAAACCTGCATGGACATGGCGACATCGATGCCGACTTCAAAGACCTCCTTGCCGATGGCAGGGCCGGTGACGGCGCGGATATCGGCAGGGTCGGACCCCAGGGAGATCATGGCATCAACGGCGGTCTGCATGATATCAAGCGCCACCCCGCGCCAGCCGCAGTGCACGGCGGCGATCACGCCCGCGACCGGATCATGCATGAGCAGAGGAACGCAGTCGGCGGTAAAGACCACCAGGGGAACGCCGGGCTCCTTGGTGACCATGCCGTCGGCCTCCGTCGTATAGTGAAAGTCCGTCAGTGCTACGGTATCCTTCGCACGGATGATGCGCACACGGTTTTCATGGATCTGTTTGGATACGGCGATCCGTTCGGTGCATATGCCGGCGCAGATCCCGAAACGCCGCCAGTTTTCAATGACGTTTTCCTCCGTATCGCCACGATGAAAACCGAGGTTAAGCGAGGAATAGATGCCCTCGCTGACACCGCCAAGGCGCGTGGAGAAGGCATGTTTTGCGCTAAGGAGATCGGAACGGACGATGGGCGTCTGCAGCTCTTGACGAAGGACCTCGGTCAATCGTTCACCGTGGTATTTTAGCGTCAGACAGATCGGTTTGTCGTCCTCCGCGAGATCCTTTAAAAATTCGTAGTCGCCCTCCCAGGTATTAATGGAGAGAAGCTCGTCTTTGGGGACCATGACAAAGGATCCCTCATCGCAAACGTCCTTTAACGTACCGGTGGTATCCGCGGCTGTATAGAGGAACATGTCCTCGTCCTCGGCCGTATCGCTTCGAAAATAAACAATACCGCGATAGGTCGGGGAGACAAGGGTAAGCCCTGTCTCCTCCGACACCTCGCGGCATATGCATTGATCCGGCGTTTCGCCTTCTTCACATTTTCCACCCACACCGATCATCTTGCCGGCGTTTGCATCCTCCTCTTTTTTATCGCGTAAAAGCAGCAGATAGCAATCGTCCTTTAAGATGTAGCAAAGTGTGGTTTGTTTCATGGTTAATCTCCCAGCGATTCTTTTTGCGGTACTGACATTCTCTTATCATAGCACGCAAAGCAGGCGTTGACCAGTTCGTCCGCAGGTTTTTTTGTAAGAGCCGAGAACACGGGGACGATGATAAGGCCTGCGATCATGGCAAAGGCACCGCAGTTGATGGGGCTTTGCAGGATCGTGGGGAAGTGGGAACGAAACAGCATGTTGCAGATCATCAGTACGGAACTGAAAATGAAATTGATCCCGCATGCGTAACGCGTCACCTTCTTGGAGTACAAAGAGTACATAAAGGGGGCAAGGAAAGCACCGGCCATAGCGCCCCAGGAAACGCCCATTAACTGTGCGATAAATGTGACATTGGCCTTGTACTGCACGAGGGCGATCACGGAGGAAATAGCGATAAATACAACGATCAGAACACGCATGATGAGTACCTGCGTTTTTTCCTTCATATTCTTAAAGAAGCATCCCTTTAAGAAATCCAGCGTCAGCGTCGAAGAGGACGTGATGACGAGGGAGGAAAGGGTGGACATGGATGCGGAAAGCACCAGGATTACCACCAGGGCGATAAGGACCGGCCCCAGATTGGAAAGCATGGTGGGGATGATGGCATCATAGCCGTCGGCCGCCACATCGACCTGATCGGAAAAGAGGCGTCCGAATCCGCCGAGGAAATAGCTTCCGCCTGCCACGACGATCGCAAAGAAGGTAGAGATGATCGTACCTTTCTTGATGGAACGTTCATCATTGATGGCATAGAATTTTTGTACCATCTGCGGCAGACCCCAGGTACCCAGGGACGTAAGGATCACGACAAAGAAGAGACTGAGCGGATCCGGGCCGAAGAAGGAATTAAACACACCGTCAATGGAAGATACGGAGCTGTCGCTGACATTGGAGAGGCCTTCGAGGGAAGCCATGAATCCACCCCGGCTGTTTAAAACGGCGGCAATGACCGCAACGATACCAAACAGCATGATGATGCCCTGGATGAAATCATTGATGGCGGTTGCCATGTAGCCGCCCGCGATGACATAAATGGCCGTCAGCACAGCCATAAGAACGATGCAGACCGAGTAGTCCATGTCAAAAGCCATACCGAACAGACGGGAAAGTCCGTTGTAAAGAGAGGCCGTGTAAGGGATCATAAAGATAAAGATGATCACGGAGGCCAGGATCTTTAAGGTCGGGGAGGCCAGTCTTTTTTCAAAGAACTGCGGCATGGTGGCCGTATCGAGATGCTGCGTCATGATACGCGTACGACGGCCCAGGATTACCCATGCGAGAAGCGATCCGATAAAGGCATTGCCCAAACCGATCCAGGTGGAGGCAATACCGAATTTCCAACCAAACTGGCCGGCATATCCGACAAAGATAACCGCCGAAAAATAGGATGTACCGTAGGCAAAGGCCGTCAGCCACGGGCCCACGTTTCTACCGCCGAGGACGAAGCCGTTGACGTCCGTGGCATGCTTGCGGCAGTACAGGCCGATACCGATGAGTACTGCAAAGTAAAGGATCAAGATAGCAAGTTTCATAATACATTTCCTCATTCCTAGAATCTTTGTTGCTTTAAAGTGCAACGCTTTAGTGCGCAACAGTTTAAAGCAATAAAGAGTATAGCATAGATTTTTTGGATTTGCAAGTGCAAATACGATTGCTATAATGAAGAAAAAAGAAGGGACGAAACCGCCGGTATGGAAGAGCATAACGAAGGGCTGACCGTACTTTTTGTAAAGGAAGACCGACTGTTGACACAGCACGGGCATAACGGTTATGAAGCATTTGTACAAGCGTGGCAGGATGCGCTTTCTTTTGCGCGGGTCGGCGAAGAGGAGCTTGCCGGTTTTCTTGCGCAAAATGCGGCAGATCCCCTGGTGCTTGTCTCCTCCCGTCAAAAGGATCTGGACGTCGCGCAAGAATACGGGACGGCGCATGTCGGGTTTGAAGACACGCAAAGGCTGTCCGCGTCGCAGATCGTGCTGTCCTGGGATGCCCTCTCGCCTTCGTATCTGTACAAGGTCTATGCCCGTGCCCACGGATTGCCGGTGACGGTGCTTCGGACGGAGCATTGCATTTTGCGGGAGATTACCTTGGAGGATCTTGACGATCTCTATACGATCTATGCGGATCCTAGGATCACGCGGTTTATGGAGCCTCTGTATGCCGACAGAAAGCAGGAGGAGGACTACACCCGGGCGTATATCGAAAACATCTACGGATTCTATGATTTTGGCATGTGGATCGTGGAGGATCGGGCAAGCGGCAGGATCATCGGTCGCGCCGGCGTGGATATGCGCGTCATCGACGGGGAAAACGAGCCGGAGCTTGGCTATATGATCGCCGTGCCGTACCAGGGACAAGGCCTGGCGCAGGAGGTCTGCCGCGCGGTCCTTGCCTATGTATGGGAAAATACGGGCTATGAAAGAGTGCATTGCATGGTGGAGCCGGAACACGCGGTCAGCATCCATATCGCCGAGAAGCTCGGATTTCGTTATCTCGGGGATTGCGATGTGCAGGGCGTGCGGATGCAACACTACATTTCAGACAGAGATGCGTCGTTTGTGTTTTCCGATACGGAATGCTAAAATAAATGAATGAGAAGCTTCGGGAAAGGATACGGGGTATGGAAGAGAAAAAAGTATACTATATGAAGGATGACGGCGTGCAGTATCACACCGGTATCAAAAAGGGAGATGTGGGCAGATACGTGATCATGCCGGGAGATCCCAAGCGTTGCGCCAAGATCGCGGCGTGCCTTACGGACGCGGAGCTTGTGGCGGATGTGCGCGAATTTGTGACCTATACGGGCATGCTGGGAGACACCATGGTCAGCGTGACTTCCACGGGGATCGGTGGACCGTCGGCCTCCATTGCGGTGGAGGAGCTTGCGGAGTGCGGTGCGGATACCATGATCCGTATAGGCACCTGCGGCGGGATCGCGCTGGATGTGCAGGGCGGAGATCTGGTTATTGCCACGGGAGCGGTCCGCATGGAAGGGACCACCAAGGAGTATGCGCCCATCGAATATCCCGCCGTGCCGGATCTTACCGTGACAAATGCCTTGGTGGCAGGCGCGGCAAGACTAAATCTGAAAGCACACACCGGCGTGGTGCAGTGCAAGGATGCCTTCTATGGACAGCATGATCCTTCCAGGCTCCCCAACGGCGATATCCTGAAGCAAAAATGGGAAGCATGGAAGCGCATGGGCTGTCTGGCCTCGGAGATGGAGAGCGCAGCTCTTTTTATTGTGGGAGCAAGCCTTGGCATTCGCACCGGCGCGGTGATGTTGTGCGTAGCCAACCAGGAGAGGAGACTTGCGGGATTGGATAATCCGCAGGTCGAGGATACGGGCAGTGCGATCTATACTGCCATCGAGGCGGTTAAGCTCCTGGGGGAGCATGATGCCAGAAAGTAGAGCGCAAAACGCAGGAAAGTAAAGCGTTAAACGCAGAAAAGCAGAGTACCGATCAAAGGAAGACAGACAATATGAGTACATTAGAGCCGGCAATGGACGTGACGGCGATCGTATACACATCCAAGCATGGGCACACCAAGAAATACGCAGACCTTTTGGCGAAAAAGTTTCATCTGCCGGCATATACGCCGGCGGAGGCAGCCAAAGCGCTGCGTGAGGACGAGAGGGTGATCTATCTGGGATGGATGCGCAAGGCCAAGATCATGGGGCTGGTGGACGCACTGCAGAGATACAGGGTCTGTTGCGTATGCGCCGTGGGTATGATGCCCATGGGTGGCATGGCCAACGAGGAGACGCGCAAGCAAAATGCGATCGCGCAAGATATCGCTGTTTTTTATCTGCAAGGCGGTTTTTGTTACAATGACACCTCGGGAATGGATCGTTTTATCATGAAGACGGTCAAGCGCGGGATCATCCCCATGCTGGAAAATAAGGTTCATCCGGAACCGGATGAGGCATGCATGATCCGTATGTTTCGCGAGGGCGCCAATTGCGTCAGCATCGATAATTTAAAGGAAGTTATCGCCTGGTATCGGGGAAGGGAGACGGCAGATGTTACAGACGACTGACAGATTCGACGGACAAAAGATGCCGATCCTTCCTTTTCTTTTGGGTGTGATCCTGATGGGTGCCTGCTTGCGGGCACCCATTACTGCGGTTGGCGTATTGATCTCTTCCATTCGTGCGGATCTGGGGTTGTCTGCGGCAGCGGCCGGCATGATCACCACGATTCCCTTGCTGGCGTTTGCTTTTGTCTCTCCCTTTGTGAGTGCCATCGGCAGAAAAAAAGGCTATGAACGGACGCTCGCCCTGGGACTTTTGGTCACGCTTTGCGGATGTCTCTTGCGCTCCGTCTTTGGTGTGGCGGGGCTGTTTGCCGGAACGGCTGTCATGGGGATCG